>NZ_JBHJRX010000041.1:0-77049 GCF_042268605.1 Streptomyces sp. NPDC056296
CGGCGGCGCGGCGGTTCCCTGTCGGACACTTCCGTCACCTGCCGGGAGTCGGGGTCGGGGTGGTGGTCGCCGTCGTCGTGGGGGCCGCGGCTGTGGCGGACGTGGCCGCGGTGCTGGGAGTGGGGGCCGGGTCGGACGGCTCGGTGCCGGTGGCGGACTCGCTGCCCGTGCTGCCCGTGGGTGCGGTCAGTGCCTCGGGGGCGAGGACCAGCGGGGCGGAGGCGGCGGTGGGCGCGGGGCTGGGCGAGCCCTTGACGGTGCCGTCGGGGGCGAGGAAGGCGGGATCGCCGCCGGGCACCATGCCCAGCTCGCGGGCGCGGCGCTGAAGGGCGCGGGGAGCGGAGTAGGCGTCGATGTCCCGCTGGAGCGCCTGCTCCTCGTCGGTGAGCTCCTTCGTCCGCTGTTTCAGGTCGTCCAGCTGGAACGAGCCCTCACTCAGGGCGGAGTTCAGCACCAGGAGCCCGATGAGGCCGCCGCCCAGGAGGACGACCACGAGGAGGACGAAGGGCGCCCGGGCCGCCTGGCCGCGTGGGCCGCCCGGCGGGAGCAGCTGGGCGAGCCGGGCCGCCCTGCCCTTCAGTTCGGGTTTCCTACTCACTCGCCCTCCCCTCGGCCCGGGTGGACCGTCCGCACCCGCGCCTGGCCTGCCTCGCTCGCTTCACCCGATGGACTCCCTGATGCGCTGGGCTCCGCGCAGCCGTGCCGGTGCCGCCCGCCGGTTCTCGGCGATCTCCTCCTCGGTGGGAAGTTCGGCACCGCGCGTGAGCAGCTTGAGCCGTGGCGCGTAGCGTTCGGGGACCACCGGCAGTCCGGGCGGCGCGGTGTTGGCCGCGCCGGCCGCGAACACCTGCTTGACCAGCCGGTCCTCCAGCGAGTGGTACGACAGCACGGCGATCCGGCCGCCCACGGCGAGGGCCTCGACGGCGGCCGGGATCGCCCGCTCCAGGACGGACAGCTCGCCGTTGACCTCGATGCGCAGGGCCTGGAAGGTGCGCTTGGCCGGGTTGCCGCCGGTGCGCTTGGCGGCCTGCGGCAGCGCGGCGCGGATCAGCTCCACGAGCCGGGCGCTGTTGCTGAACGGCTCCTTCTCGCGCTCGCGCACGACCGCGGAGACGATCCGCTTGGCCTGCTTCTCCTCGCCGTAGGCCCGCAGGATGCGGACGAGTTCGCCCGGCGGGTACGTGTTGAGGACCTCGGCGGCGCTCATGCCGGTCGTCTGGTCCATGCGCATGTCGAGCGGGGCGTCCTGGGCGTAGGCGAAGCCGCGGTCCGCCTCGTCGAGCTGCATGGAGGAGACGCCGAGGTCGAACAGCACGCCCTGGACGCGCGGGACGCCGAGCCGGTCGAGTACGTCGGGCAGCTCGTCGTAGACGGCGTGCACCAGGGTGGCGCGCTCGCCGTACGGCGCGAGCCGCTCACCGGACAGGCGCAGGGCCTCCTTGTCCCGGTCGAGGGCGACGAGCCGGGCCTCGGGGAAGCGTTCGAGGAGCGCCTCGCTGTGCCCGCCGAGTCCCAGCGTGCAGTCGACGACCACGGCACCCGGCTCCTCGAGGGCGGGCGCCAGCAGGTCCAGGCACCGCTGGAGCATCACCGGGACGTGTCGACTCTGGCTCAAGTGGGGCGGCCTCTCAGGTCCGGCACGGCGTCACGCACCGCCGGGTCCCCTCCCGCTCGCTCGTGAAGGGGAGGCCTGCCGGCGCCGGAAGCGTCGGCCGGCCAGGAGCGGGAGGAGGCCGAGCCGTACGTACGCGCCGCGCACGTGGGGAGATCTGGCGGGACGTCGCCCAGCTCTCCGGGGATTTCAGTCCAGCAGGGAGAGCCTCGCCTCCCGCTTCGCGTCACTTTAGTCCACCCTGTCGCCCGGTCAATCAACCGGCCTGCGCGTCGCGGAGGCCGGCGGGCACGAATCGGCGCGGGGCGCTACTTCACTCGTGCGGAGGCACCCGTAAGGGTCTGTGGAGTGGCTCACAACAGAATGCGATGGCCATCTTTGTCCCGCTTCACAGCGAGCCCGGCACAAAGGTGGCCAGTAACGTCATGGTTATGACGACTTCTGCATCGATTCCCGCGGACTCCGGGTGCGGCACGACGGGCAACGGCACCACCGTCGACGGGCTCGTCGAGGCGAACGCGCGCTACGCCGCCGAGTTCGCCGACGCCGAACTGGCGGGCCGCCCCGCTCTCCGGACCGCCGTCGTGGCCTGCATGGACGCGCGCCTGGACGTGACCGCCGCGCTCGGCCTGCGCAACGGCGACTGCCACGTCATCCGCAACGCGGGCGGTGCCGTCACCGACGACGTGATCCGCTCCCTCACCATCAGCCAGCGGGCGCTCGGCACCCGCAGCGTGGTCCTCGTCCACCACACGGCGTGCGGCATGGAGACCCTCACCGAGGAGTTCCGGCACGAGCTGGAGCTGGAGGTCGGTCAGCGCCCCGTCTGGGCGGTGGAGTCCTTCCGGGACGTCGACCAGGACGTACGGCAGTCCGTCGAGCGGGTCCGGACCTCGCCCTTCCTGCCGCACACGGACGACGTGCGCGGCTTCGTCTACGACGTGAAGACGGGCCGGCTCCGTGAGGTCGACCCCGTCTGATCCGGCCGCCCGCCCCGATGATCCCGCCCTGGTGATCCCGTCACGCAAGCACCGCAAAGGCCGTAAGGCCCGACATATCGCGGCCAGTTGTCCACAGGCGAGTGACACGAATCGGTAACGGCAGCAAGAATGCGGGAAGTGGTGTCGTGCGGAACTTTTTCCGCACGGTGTCCGTGATTCGGGGTGGGCCGGTCCGCGGTGTGTGGCCGTCCCGGCAAGTTGGGGTACCCCCGCTTCTCAGGGAGCGGGGGAAAGGCCGAGGAGGGCCGGGTGACGACCTATGACGATCAGGCGAGCCATGGGGGCGCCCCCGCGCGAGCGTATTCGAGCGTGGGGGACGATCTGACCGCTGTGGTCGAGCGGGTACGCGGTTCGGTGGAGAGCGTGATCGAGGGGAAACCCGAGGTCGTACGGCTCTCGCTGACCGTGCTGCTCGCCGAGGGCCATCTGCTGATCGAAGACGTCCCGGGGGTCGGCAAGACCATGCTGGCCAAGGCGCTGGCGCGGTCCATCGACTGTTCCGTGCGCCGGATCCAGTTCACGCCGGACCTGCTGCCCTCGGACATCACCGGCGTGTCCATCTGGGACCAGCAGCGCCGGGACTTCGAGTTCAAGCCCGGCGCGATCTTCGCGCAGGTGGTGATCGGCGACGAGATCAACCGCGCCTCTCCGAAGACGCAGTCCGCGCTGCTCGAGTCGATGGAGGAGCGCCAGGTCACCATCGACGGCCAGACCTACGAGCTGCCCAGCCCCTTCATGGTGGTGGCGACGCAGAACCCGGTCGAGATGGAGGGCACCTACCCGCTGCCGGAGGCCCAGCGCGACCGCTTCATGGCGCGGGTCTCCATCGGCTATCCCAGTCCGGACGCCGAGCTGCAGATGCTCGACGTGCACGGCGGGGTGAACCCGCTGGACGACCTGCAGCCGGTGGCGCACGCGCACGAGATCCTGAAGCTGGTCGAGGCGGTCCGGGGCGTCCACGTCGCCGACCCGGTCCGGCGGTACGCCGTGGACCTGGTCGCCGCCACGCGCACCCACCCGGACCTCAGACTCGGCGCCTCGCCGCGCGCCACGCTGCATCTGCTGCGCGCGGCGAAGGCGTCCGCCGCCCTGAGCGGCCGGGAGTACGCGCTGCCGGACGACGTGCAGGCCCTCGCGGTCGCCGTCCTGGCCCACCGCCTGCTGCCCACCGCCCAGGCCCAGCTCAACCGCCGCACCGCCGAGCAGGTCGTCCAGGAGATCCTGCAGCGCACACCGGTGCCCGCGGCGCCCCAGCAGCAGACGGGCTTCGGCGTGAGCCGCGGCGCGCCGGCGTATCCCCAGCAACCGCCCCGGAGGCTGTGATGGACGCCGGGGGGACGGACCGGTCGGACGCCGACCGGGGCGAGGGCGGCGGCTTCCGCACCGCCCTGACCGGTCTGACCACCCGCGGACGGTCCTTCCTGGCCGCCGGCATCGCCGCCGCGGTCTGCGCCTACGTGCTCGGGCAGAGCGACCTGCTCCGCGTCGGACTGCTGCTGAGCGTGCTGCCGCTGGTCTGCGCGACCCTGCTCTACCGCACGCGCTACCGAGTGGCGGGCAGCCGCCGGCTCTCCCCCGGGCGGGTGCCTGCGGGCAGCGAGGCCCGGGTGCACCTGCGCATCGACAACGTCTCACGGCTCCCCACCGGTCTGCTGATGCTCCAGGACCGAGTGCCCTACGTGCTCGGACCGCGCCCCCGCTTCGTCCTCGACCGGGTGGAGCCGGGCGGTCGCCGCGAGGTGTCCTATCGGGTCCGCTCGGACCTGCGCGGCCGCTATCCGCTGGGCCCGCTCCAACTGCGCCTGACCGACCCGTTCGGGCTGTGCGAGCTGACCCGCTCCTTCTCGACGTACGACACCCTGACCGTGATCCCGCGCGTGGAGGCGCTGCCGCCGGTGCGGCTGAGCGGCGAGGCACGAGGGTACGGCGAGGGGCGGCAGCGCTCTCTCGCGCTGGCGGGCGACGACGACGTGATCCCGCGCGGGTACCGCTACGGCGACGACCTGCGGCGCGTGCACTGGCGCTCCACCGCGCGCTACGGCGAGCTGATGGTGCGCCGCGAGGAGCAGCCGCAGCGCGCCCGCTGCACGGTGCTTCTGGACACCCGGGTCGTGGCCTACGAGGGCGCCGGCCCGGACTCGGCCTTCGAGTGGGCGGTGTCGGGCGCCGCGTCCGTGCTGGTGCACATGCTGGAGCGGGGCTTCTCCGTCCGGCTGCTCACCGACAGCGGCGACTCGGTGCCCAGCGAGGGCTCCGACGGCTTCGCGGGCGCGAGCCAGGGCACGGCCGACGCGGCCGGGCTGATGATGGACACCCTCGCGGTGATCGACCACTCCGACGGCACGGGTCTGTCCCGGGCGTACGACGTGTTGCGCGGCGGGAACGAGGGGCTGCTGGTGGCGTTCTTCGGCGACCTGGACGAGGAGCAGGCCACGGTGGCCGCCAAGATGCGGCAGCGCAGCGGCGGTGCCGTCGCCTTCGTCCTGGACAGCGAGACCTGGGCACGGGAACCGGCCGACGTGCCCGGTCCGTTGGACAGGAGCGAGGAACGGCTGCGGATGCTGCGCGAGGCGGGCTGGACCGCCGTGACCGTGCCGCGGGGCACCACCCTGGAGGAGATGTGGCGCCTGACGGACCACGAACGCACCGGCCTCGCGACGGCGACCGGCGGGGAGGGCACGCGATGAGCCGGAAAGCACGGCCGACGCGGGACACAGGGGAGACGGCCATGCCCCGACGACACACGCGACAGGCGGACCACGAACACACCCGCCCCGCGACGGCGACCGGCGGGGAGGGCACGCGATGAGCCGGAAAGCACGGCCGACGCGGGACACAGGGGAGACCGCCATGCCCCGACGACACACGCGACAGGCGGACCACGAACACACCCGCCCCGCGACGGCGACCGGCGGGGAGGGCACGCGATGAACCGGAAAGCACGGCCGGCGCGGGACACAGGGGAGACGGCCATGCCCCGACGACACACGCGACAGGCGGACCACGAACACACCCGCCCCGCGACGGCGAGCGGCGGGGAGGGCACGCGATGAGCCGGAAAGCACGGCCGACGCGGGACACAGGGGGGACGGCCGTGCCCCGACGACACACGCAGCGGGCGGAGCACGGATACACCCGCCCCGCGGCGGCCACGGGCCGGGAGGGCACGCGATGAGCGGGCGGGCGCGGCTGGCGCTGTGTGCGTGGGCGGCGACGCTGATGGCGGCGTGCGCGCTGCTGCCCCTGGTCGACCCGGCCACGTGGATCCTGCAGGCCGCGTTCCTGCTGGCGGTCCAGTCCGCGGTGGGCGCGGCGGCGCGCCGGGTGCCGCTGGCCCGGCCGCTGACCATCGCCGCGCAGGCCCTGGTCACGCTGGCGCTCCTGACCCTGGTCTTCGCCCGGCAGCACGCCCTCGCCGGGCTGATTCCCGGCCCGCAGGCCTTCCAGCACTTCGCCGACCTGCTGCAACAGGGCGGCGACGACATCGCGCGGTACGCGATCCCGGCGCCGCTGGAGTCCGACGGCATCCGGCTGATGCTGGTCGGCGGCGTCCTGGTGATCGGCCTGCTGGTAGACACCCTCGCGGTGACCTTCCGCAGCGCCGCCCCGGCCGGGCTGCCGCTGCTCGCGCTGTACTCGGTGGCCGCCGGCCTGTCCGAGGGCGGCACCGACTGGCTGTGGTTCCTGATCGCGGCGGCCGGCTATCTGATGCTGCTCCTGGCAGAAGGGCGTGACCGGCTCTCGCAGTGGGGCCGGGTCTTCGGCGGCGCGCCACGCACCCCGGGCGGGGAGCAGGCGGGCGTGGTCGCCCCCGTCCGCACGGGGCGGCGCATCGGCGCGTTCGCGCTGGGCATCGCCCTGGTGGTGCCGCTCGCCCTGCCCGCGATGAACGGCGGGCTGCTGGACAGCGCCGGGACGGGCGTCGGCTCCGGGACCGGGGGCGGCGGCACGATCTCCGCGGTGAACCCTCTGGTCTCCCTGCGCGACAGTCTCAACGTCGACGAGAACCGACAGGTCCTCTCCGTCGAGACCGATACCGACGACATCTCCAACCTGTACCTGCGCATCGTGTCCCTGGACGACTTCGACGGCACCACCTGGAAGCCGTCCAAGCGGAACATCACCGCCGTGCCGGACGGCACGTTCCCCACGCCGATCGGCCTCGGCCCCGACACCAGGCGCACGCAGACCCGCACCACCATCACGGCCGCGGACTGGTACGCCCAGGACTGGCTGCCGATGCCGTACCCACCGAGCGGCGTGCGGATCGCCGGCAACTGGCGCTATGAACCCGTCGGCATGACACTGGTCGGCGACCACGGGCAGAACACGCGCGGGCTCACGTACGAGGTGCGGAGCCTGAACGTGCAGCCGACGGCGGACCAGCTCGCCGCCGCACCGCAGCCGTCCACGGCGCTGAAGCGGGAGTACACCGAGCTGCCGGACTCGCTGCCCGATGTCGTCTCCCGGGTCGCCCGCCAGGTGACCGCCGGTGCGGCGAACCCCTACGAGCAGGCGGTCAAGCTCCAGGAGTACTTCGCGATCAACGGCGGTTTCGAGTACGACACCCAGGTCAAGGTGGGCAGCGGCTCGCAGGCGATCGCCCGCTTCCTCGAGGACAAGCAGGGCTTCTGCGTCCACTTCTCCTTCGCCATGGCGGCGATGGCCCGCTCGCTGGGCATACCGGCCAGGGTGGCGGTCGGCTTCGCGCCGGGCTCCCCGCAGGCCGACGGCTCGGTCTCGGTGGGGTTGCGGGACGCGCACGCCTGGCCCGAGGTGTACTTCGAGGGCGTGGGCTGGACCCGCTTCGAGCCGACGCCGACCCGTGGCTCGACCCCGTCGTACACCGTGACGGAGACGCCGGGCAGTTCGGTGCCGGACCCCGCGCTGCCGTCCCGGAACCCGCAGGCGGAGCCGTCGGCGGCGCCCTCGGAGAGCGAGAGCTGCTCGGCCCAGGACAAGAAGCTGGACGCCTGCGCCAGCGAGTCCGCAGCGGCCGTGCCGGTCACCGGCGGAAACGGGCCGAAGTGGTACGCGGTGCTGGGCTGGGCCGCGGGTGGGCTCGCGGTGCTGCTGGTCCCGTTGGCGCCGATGCTGTGGCGGCTGCGTACCCGGACGGTACGGCTGGGGGCGCACGGCCGCAGCGAGGCGGACGCGGGCCCGCACACTCTGGCGGTCTGGCAGGAGCTGACCGATACGGCATGGGACTTCGGGATCACGCCGGAGGAGTCGCAGACCCCGCGCAAGGCGGCGGCCCGGATCGTCCGGCTCGGGCAGCTCGATCCGACGGCCGCTGCGGCGGTGCACCGGGTGGCGGACGCGGTGGAGCAGGTTCTCTACGCACCGCGGCCCCGCCTGACAGCGGGTCTCACGGAGGACGTCCACCGGGCGAGCGCCGGTCTGCGGGCCACCGTCAGCCGCGGCACACGACTGCGCGCACTGTTCGCCCCGCGTTCGACCGTACGGGTGGCCTGGGCGGTGTCGGCCCGGTGGACTGCCCTGAAACAGCGGGCAGCGGCGGCCCGGCCGACGCTGCGGAAGGCGTCGGGGCAGCGAGGCTGAACCGACTGGCTGCGCGGAGACACGGCCTGGGCGGGAGCGCCCTGGTCGGTCCCGGGGGGCCCTGACCGATTCCGGGGATCCCTGGCCGATTCCGGGGCCCCGGGCCGGTCCCAGGGTGATCCCGGGCCGGTCCCGGGGTGATCCGGGCCGATCCCAGGCCGATCCCGGGTCGGTCCCGGGGTGATCCCGGGGTGATCCCGGGGTGATCCCGGGGTGATCCCGGGGTGATCCCGGGGTGATCCCGGGGTGATCCCGGGGTGATCCCGGGGTGATCCGGGCCGATCCCAGGCCGATCCCAGGCCGATCCCCGGCCGACCCCGGGCCCGCCCAGGTCAGGACCCCAGGTGACCTGCTGTGCCCCAGCGACCGATCGGCCTTGCCTCCGGTGCGGGTGGATCAGGCCACGCCCCGGGCGCGGCGTACATGGGTAAGCGTGAGGGGGTGACCACCCGGTCGGTGGTCACCCCCTCACGCAGATGTCCTGGTGAGCGGCGGCTCGGGCGCTACTGGCCGCCCTGCTGCTCATCCCTGCGCCGTTGCCAGCGCTCGTCGATGCGGTCCATCATGGAGCGCTTCTGCCGTTGCTGACGGCGCGCCTGCGGTCCGGCAGCTGCGGCCGGCTGCTCGCCCGGCTTGGGCGCCTTTCGCCAGCCGGTCACGGCGAGGACCGCGCAGCCCAGCATGACGAGGAAGCCCACCACACTGAGCCAGACCTGCTGGGCGACCATACCGGCCATGAGGAGCGCAATACCTACGAGGAAGCCCGCGACCGCCTGGTAGACCCGTCGCCGGGTGTACGTACGCAGCCCGCTTCCCTCGAGCGCTGTCGCGAACTTGGGATCTTCGGCGTACAGCGCTCGCTCCATCTGCTCGAGCATGCGCTGCTCGTGCTCCGAGAGCGGCACGGAGTCCTCCTCATCGTGCAGTCGCCGGGGCGACCCGGGGGGGTCCCTTCAGGATAGGCAGGGAATCGCCCCCGTGAAACCCGCCCCTCTACGCCAATTGGCCAACCGGTCTCCGTCATGGCCGTGCCGGCTCGCTGAAGTTCACATTCCCCAGCGGCCGACCCGTCATGCCGGGCGGTCTCCCTCGATCATACGGCGACTGGCCCCCGTTCGGGGGGCCTGTGGCGTACTCCATCTGCAGTCGCGTCCCTGATCAGGGCCTTACCCCACCAGTTGGCTCAGGCCTCTTGGGCCCCTCGTGTCTCACCGAGCACGTGAAGCTGTGTGGCCACGGAGTGGAACGCGGCGAGTTCGGCCGCCGCGGCCTCCAGCTTCAGCAGCGCGTCCATGGCACCTGGCTCCGTGTCGACCAGCACCCCGGGAACGAGGTCGGCGAAGACCCGCACGCCGTGCACGGCGCCGATCCGGAGCCCCGCGGCCTCGACCAGTCCGGTGAGCTGTTCGGCGGTGAACCGGCGGGGCACGGGGTCACCCGTGCCCCAGCGGCCGTCCGGGTCGTCGAGGGCCTGCCGGGCCTCCGTGAAGTGGCCGGCGAGGGCGCGCGCGAGCACGGCCCCGCCGAGCCCCGCGGCGAGCAGGCTGAGGACGCCCTCGGTGCGCAGGGCGGCCACCACGTTGCGGATGCCCTCCGCGGGGTCGTCCACGTACTCCAGGACGCCGTGGCACAGCACCGCGTCGTAGCCGCCGCGCTCGACCACGTCGAAGAGGCCGTGGGCGTCGCCCTGGACGCCTCGCACCCGGTCGGCGACGTCGGCCTCGGCGGCTCGGCGCTCCAGGGCGAACAGGGCGTTGGGGCTCGGGTCGACGACGGTGACGCGGTGGCCGAGGCGGGCCACGGGCACCGCGAAGTTGCCGCTGCCGCCCCCGGTGTCCAGGACGTCCAGCGCCTGGCGGCCCGTGGCCTTGACCCGGCGGTCCAGGGCGTCCTGGAGGACGTCCCAGACCACGGCGGTACGAAGGGCGGCTCGGGAACGCGAGGGCTCGGAGCGCGGCGACGCCGTTTGCGGGCGGGGTTGGGAGACGGGCGGGCGCATCGGGTCCGACACGGCAGTTGACTCCTCGGCGCGGCACCGCCTCGGGCACGGGCGGAGCGAACGGGCTGCCGCCCCGGCCCGGGTGCGGGAAGGGGCAGGCTTCAGGCGCCTCCCACCCTATTGCCTCCGGTACGCCGACCGGTCACCCCGTGCCACCGGCCCCCGGAGGTGCCCTGCGTGGTCTCCACCCGAAGGCGCCCGTGCGCCTCCGCCCGGAGAGGCACCGCGCACCCCAACCCGGAGGCGCTCCGCGCGGTCTCCGCCCGAAGGCGCCCCGCGCACCCCAGCCCGGAGGCGCTCCGCGCGGTCTCTCCCCCCGGAGACGCACCACGCCCCCGCGCCCAAAGGCGCCCCGCACGGTCACCGCCCGGAGATGTCCGGCGCACTCCCGCCCCCGAGGTGCACCACGCGCCCCGGCTCGGCGGTGCACCGTGAACCCTCGGCCGGAGGTGCCCGGCGGGCCGGGGCCGTCGGAGCGCTCATCCAGCGTCCGGCAGTTCGCGGCCCGCGCGGTCACCGCCCGACCGCTCCCTGCCCGGACGGTCGAAGCCCGGACGGTCGAAGCCAAGGCGCCCGGAATCGGGACGCCCGGAGTCGGAGCGCACGGAGTCGGAGCGACCGGGCGCGTAGTGGCCCGAGTCGGAGCGACCAGGCGCGTAGTGGCCGGAATCGGAGCGGACGGGCGCCGGAGGGCCGGAATCGGAGCGACCAGGCGCGTAGTGGCCGGGGTCGGAGCGGAGGGGCGCCGGGAGGCCGGAATCGGGGCGACCGGGCGCCGGAGGGCCGGAATCGGAGCGGACGGGCGCGTAGTGGCCGGGGTCGGAGCGGACGGGCGCCGGGCCGTCGGGGTCGATGTGGTCCGGGTTCGGGTGGTCCGTGTCGGGGCGGGGCTGGGGCAGGACCGGCTGGAGGACCAGCATCCGCTCCACGAGGCGCAGGAACATCGCCACGTCGCGTATCAGGTCGTCGGCGTCCCGGCGGTTGGCCGCGCCCTCGATGCCCGCCTCGGCCCGTGCCCGGCGCCGGGCACCCGAGGCGAACAGCGCGCTCCAGTCGGAGAGCTCGGGCGCGATCTCCGGGAGCACTTCCCAGGCGCTGCGGATACGGGCCCGGGCCCGCGGGGTAGTCTCGGGGCGGCCTCGCGCGGCGAGCACCGCGGCGGCGGTGCGCAGGGCGGCCAGATGGGCCGTCGCGTAGCGCTCGTTCGGTGTCTCGAGGACGGTGGCCTCCTCCAGTCCGGCCCTGGCCTGGGCGAGCAGGTCGAGGGCGGCGGGCGGGGCGGTTGTCCGGCGGAGCACGGGGTGCACGTCGCTCGCCGGGCCGGTCAGTGAGGGTGCAGGGCCGGCTGCGCGGCGCCGCCGGGCGGCGGCTGCGGACGAGTGGGCCATGACGATCCTCCTGTCGTCTCCGTGACGGCACGCTCTGCTACGAGGTGCCGTATGTGCCCATAGTGAGGTATGCCACTGACAATCCATTCTGACCTGCACTTTTGCTTCGATCGTAGGTTCGGGTCGGACCGGGAGTGGAGCCGCGCACCCTGCGGTGACACCCCCGGGCGGAGTGCTGTGACAATCGGGACATGGAAAGCAGCAGCGCCACCTCGCAGGGCAGCAGCCGCCGCGAAGCCACCCGGCAGAAGCTCTACGAGGCGGCCGTCACCCTCATCGCCGAGCAGGGCTTCTCCGCCACCACCGTGGACGAGATCGCCGAACGCGCCGGGGTCGCGAAGGGCACGGTCTACTACAACTTCGCCAGCAAGTCCGTCCTCTTCGAGGAGCTGCTGCGCCATGGTGTCGGCCTCCTCACCGTGTCGCTGCGGGAGGCGTCGGAGCGGACGGCGCGGGAGGGACGCGGCCGGGTTGACGCCCTGGACGCGATGATCCGCGCGGGGCTCGTCTTCATCGACCGCTACCCGGCCTTCACCCAGCTGTACGTGGCCGAGCTGTGGCGTACCAACCGGGCCTGGCAGTCCACGCTGCTGGTGGTCCGGCAGGAGGCCGTCGCGGTCGTGGAGGGCGTGCTGCGCGAGGGCGTGGCGAGCGGTGAGTTCAGCGACGAGATCGACGTGCCGCTGACCGCCGCCGCACTGGTCGGCATGGTCCTGGTGGCCGCGCTGGACTGGAAGTCGTTCCAGCCGGAACGCTCACTCGACGACGTGCACGCGGCCCTGTCGCGGCTGCTTCAGGGACGCGTGAGCGGCCGCCCCTGAGACGCCGGCCGCACACGGTCCGCCGACCGGGCGCAATCCACCGGTGGGGCACGAAGGGCGCCGGTCCGTGGTGGCCGCGTCCCCCGCGGGCCACCGTCGGACCGGCGCCTTCTCCTGCTCCCCCGTACGTCCCCCCGTTGGAACCCCCGTTCTCGGTCGTTCCCCCGGGCTCCCCCGTGCCTCGCTCCCGCCGACCGCGGCCGGCGGAAGGAGCGGATCGCGGGCCCGGCTCCGTTCCGGCGCCCCGTGTCGCCGGTTCCGGAGCCGTGCCCCTCTCCGTGCCTCCACTCTCTCGTTCACGCAGGCAGGGGCCCATCCGCGCCCGTACTCATCTGGGCGGCTAGGTACGGATACTCAGTGGTGCGCATCCCGGCTCACGGCGGCGCGCTCCCGGCCGGTCACCCGCGCGTCCGTCGCGGTACTCAGGCCGACCCGGTCGCCGACCGTTCCCGCAGGTGTACGGCCCGGCGGCCCCTGGGGCCGGATTGTCGGTGGTGGCGGATAAAGTCCCTGGCATGGCACGGATTGCGGTGATCGGCGCCGGGATGGGCGCGATGGCGGCCGCCGCCCGGCTGGCCGTCGCGGGCCACCGGGTGGCGGTGTACGAGCGGACCCGGACGTACGGCGGAGCCCTGGGCCGCGTCGAGCGGGACGGTTTCTCCTTCGACACCGGGCCCGGTCTGCTGCCGTTGCCCGCGGTCTGGCGCGATCTGTTCGTCAAGACCGGCAAGGAGCCGCTGGAATCCTGTGTCGAGCTGGTCCAGGTCGACCCGTCGTCACGGCACGTGTTCGCGGACGGGACGGAGGTGTCGCTGCCGAACGCCTCGCGGGCGGGCGTCGTCGCCGCCCTGGCCGAGGCACTCGACTCGACCGCCGCGCGGCGCTGGGGCGACTTCCTGGTGCGGGCCCGGGAGACCTGGGACCGGACGCGCCGCCCGCTCCTGGAGGAGCCGCTGTGGCCGAACTGGAAGGTGCTCGCCGAGCGCGAGCCCTATCCCGCGGTCCCGCACAAGCGGCTCCTGCGTACCCGCCGGGCCGGCACGCTCGCCGAGGTCGGCGCCTGGGAGCTGCGGGACGCCCGGCTCGCCGCCCTCCTGGAGAGCCACGCGCTCGCGTACGGCCTTGATCCACGGACCGCCCCGGCGAACACCGCCGTCCTGCCGTACATGGAGTACGCCTTCGGTGTCTGGTACGTGCGCGGCGGCGGTCTGCGGGAGCTGGCGCGGGCGGTGTACGAACGGTGCCTGGCCCGCCGGGTCGAGTTCCACTTCGGCGCCGAGGTCACGGGGCTCGTCGAGAAGGACGGCCGGGTGGCGGGTGTACAGCTGGCCGAAGGGGCGGTGGCCGAGACGGAGTTCGTGGTCGCCGGTGTGGCGCCCGGTGTGCTGGACCGCCTCTGCGGCGGGTCGACGGTGCGGGGCGACGGCGAGGTGCCGCCGCAGCGCGGGTCGGCGAGCCGGCTGACGGTTCTGCTGGCGCTGCGGGGCGGCCGTCCGGAGGGCACCGCGCACCGTACGGTGGTGCACGCGCCGGACCGCGAGGCGGAGCTGGACGCGCTGTTCGGTCCGGCACCCGGCCTGCCCGCCCGACCGACCGTCACGGTCCTGCGTCCCGAGGACCCGGCGCTGGTCCCGGACGCGGACCACGAGGCGGTCACCCTGACCTCGGTGGTGCCCGCGGGCGGCGAAGCGCACGCCGAGGGCCACGCCGAGCGCCTCGTCGAGGCCGCCGAGCGTGCGATACCGGGTCTGCGCGACCGTCTCCTGTGGCGCGAGGTGCGCACCCCGGCCGATGTCGCGGCGGCGACCGGTGTGGAGGGCGGCGCGGTTCCGGTTCCGGCGCTGGCCGGAGCCGACGGACGGCTGCTGCACCCGGCGAACGGCACGCGCGTGGGCGGGCTGTTCACGGTCGGCGGCTGGTCGCACCCAGGCGGGGGGCTGCCGCACGCGGGTATGTCGGGCGCGCTGGTCGCCGGACTGGTCGTGGAAGGACCGGGGTTCCGGGGCTCCCAGTGAGCGGTCAGGGGCCGGGCCGGCCGCCGAGCCCCTGAGACTTCGTCAGAAGCGGTACTGCTCGTCGTAGCCCTGCCCCTGGCCCTGGCCCTGCGTCTGGCCGTTGCCCTGGTAGGGGTACGTCTGCTCCGGCGGGAGTTCGCCGCCGTAGGGGTCGTCGGTGCTGCGCTGCTGTGGCACCCACACCCCGCCGGCCGGGGTCTCGCCGCCGTAGCCGCCGGGCGTGCCGGTGGCGTACTGGTCCTGCCCGTAGCCCTGCTGGCCGTACTGCTGGCCGCCGGTCGTGTCGTAGGAGCCGGTGTCGTACGACGCCCCGCTGTAGTTGTGGGTGCCGATGTACGGGTCGGAGTAGGCGGCGTACTGCTGCTGGCCGCCGTTGTCGTAGCCGTACCCCTGCTGCCCGTAGCCCGAGTAGTCGTAGGCGTAGGACTGGTCGGCGCCCTGCGCGGCGGCGGCCGGTGCCTGCTGGTCGTGGCCGTAGCCGGCGTCGGCGTACACGCCGTACGAGCCGGTGTCGTCCGGCATGGGCTGCGGCTCGTAGACGGCGGTGGTCTCCGCGGCCGTGGGGTCGGCGGGGCGGGCGGGGGTGAAGACGTCGTCGCGGTCGTAGTCGTCGCGGCCGTATTCGTCGCTGCCGTAGGGCAGGCCGTCCTGACCCGGTGCGTGGCCCTGCGCGCGGTCGTCGTAGGCGTCGTGGTCGCCCCGGCCGCCCTCGGCCGCCTCGAGTCCGGACACCTGCAACGTCGGTTCCTGGCGGCCTCGTTCGGGACAGCCGCGCCTGCCGACGAGGCTCGCCGGGGCGTTGACCGCCCACCCGGCCTCGAAGCCGCGGCGGAACGACAGCGTGACGTAGGTCTGGCCGACGGCGAACGCGGCCGCGCCCAGCCCGATGACGATCACGTTCGACATGAGCACACCGGCCACGACGCCGACGAAGCCGCCGAAGGCGAGCAGCCGCCAGCGCAGCCGCGCCTTGTACTGCAGCAGCACCTCACCGAGCAGCCACAGCGCGACGACGCCGAACGCGATGTAGAGGACCGTCCAGCCCATGTACGCCCCTCTCCCAGTGGCCGTTACGCAGTGTGTCGTAAATATGTGCGGCCGGTCTAGGCCCGCGGTGGGTGGTGCAGGCCCAGGTTCTCGTAGATTTCCAGCGTCGCAGTGGAGTTGTTCAGCGTGATGAAGTGCAGTCCGGGGACGCCCTCGGCCAGCAGCCGCGCGCAGAACTCCGTGGCGAACTCGATACCAATGGAGCGTACAGCGGTCGGATCGTCCTTTGCTGTGAGGATCCGCTCTTTCAGCTCGGCCGGGAACGAGGCGTTGCTGAGCTTTGGCAACCTCTCCAGCATCTTCACACTGGTCACCGGCATGACCTCGGGGATGACCGGGGTCTCGCAGCCGGCCGCGGCGACCCTGTCGCGCAGGCGCAGGTAGGACTCGGGCTGGAAGAACATCTGCGTGATCGCGTAGTCGGCGCCGGCCCGGCACTTGTCGACGAAGTGCGTCACGTCGGTGTCCCAGTCGGCGGAGCGCGGGTGCATCTCGGGGAAGGCCGCGACGCCGACGCAGAAGTCGCCCGACTCCTTGATGAGGCGGACCAGTTCGGCGGCGTAGGTCAGGCCCTCGGGGTGCGCGAGCCAGTCGGCCGTCGGGTCGCCGGGCGGGTCGCCGCGCACGGCCAGCATGTTGCGGATCCCGGCGTCGGCGTACTGGCCGATGATGTTGCGCAGCTCGGCGACGGAGTGGTCGACGGCGGTGAGGTGGGCCACGGGGGTCAGTGTCGTGTCGGCGACGATCTGCTGGGTCTCCTTGACCGTCCCCGCGCGCGTGGAACCGCCGGCGCCGTAGGTCACGGAGACGAAGTCGGGGGCGACCGCCTCCACCCGCCGCAGCGCGCTCCACAGGTTCTTCTCGCCCTTGGCCGTCTTCGGCGCGGAGAACTCGAACGAGTACGTCGTCTTGCCGGACGCGAGCATGTCGCGCACGGTGCGTGCGCGATCAGTCCTGGTGGATGCGGTTCCGAGGGCCATACGGGCAGGTTAGCCAGGGGGCGGCGGTCACCCAACCGGATGCGGGATATTTGTCCGCATTGTCGAGTTGTTGTCCACCCCTTGGACACATGCCTCCTGCACTCGCCTACGCCTGCCGCAGTCGCTTCGCGAACTCGGCCGCAGCGGCACCCGGGTCGTCCGCCGCGGTGATCGCCCGGACGACCACGACGCGCCGGGCGCCGACCTCCAGCACCTCGTCGAGGTTGCCGAGGTCGATACCGCCGATGGCGAACCAAGGGCGGTCCGTGCCGAGTGCGGCCGTGTGCCGGACCAGGTCGAGGCCGGGGGCGTGGCGGCCGGGCTTGGTGGGAGTCGGCCAGCACGGGCCGGTGCAGAAGTAGTCGACGCCGTCCTGGACGGCGGCAGCGGCGGCCTCGGACTCGGCGTGCGTGGAGCGGCCGACGAGGACGTCGTCGCCGAGGATCGCGCGGGCGGCGGGCACCGGGAGGTCGCCCTGCCCGAGGTGCAGCACGTCGGCGTGGGCGGCGTGGGCGACATCCGCCCGGTCGTTGACCGCGAGGAGCTTGCCGTGGCGGGCACAGGCATCGGCGAAGACCTGGAGGTGCTCCAGCTCCTCCCCCGCCTCCATGCCCTTGTCGCGCAGCTGCACGATGTCGACGCCTCCCGCCAGTACCGCGTCCAGGAACTCGGGCAGGTCGCCCTGGCCGCGGCGGGCGTCCGTGCACAGGTAGAGACGGGCGTCGGCGAGCCGGGCGCGGGCGGTCGCGGCGGTGTCGGGCATGCGGATGTCCCCCAGGTCGGTGGCGTGAGCCCGCGGTGGACCGCGCGGCCTTGGCTTGTGTCCCGAGGATACGGAGCGTGCCTTGCCACGGTCGCCTCGCGGCCCGCCGGCGCGGGGAGGCCGCCGCTCCCGGCCCCCCGGAACCGGGAGGCCGCCGCTGCCGGAGGCCGCGGGCTCCCCCTCGGCCCCGAGAAACACGGCGGCAGCGGGTCGCGGCCGTGGCGTACGGGACCGCGGACCGTCATGGCCGCTGGGGACCGTGGGCCGCGGCCCGTACGCCGGGCGGTGCCTGTCAGGTCAGACGGCGAGCGCCTGGGCGCGGCGCTTCACCTCCGTGCCGCGGTTCTCGCTCAGCGCCTGGGCGGGGGTGCCGGGCAGGGTCTCGTCGGGTGTGAAGAGCCACTCCAGCATCTCCTCGGCCGAAAAGCCGTCGTCCCGCAGCAGCGTCAGGGTCCCGACCAGGCCCTTGACGACCTTGTCCTCGTCGATGAAGGCCGCGGGGATGTGCAGCGCGCGGTTCTCACCGCGCCGTACGGCGATGAGCTGGCCTTCCTTGATCAGCTGGCGTACGCGGGTCACCTCGACGCCGAGCATCTCGGCGATGTCGGGGACGGTGAGCCAGGCAGGCACGAGAGCATCGATCTTTGCGTCAATCTCGGTCACGTCTCAAGCCTGCCATCTGCCACTGACAGTCGGAAACCAGACCCGTCCGACCCGGGCCGCCGCACCCGGGCGGAGGGGCTACGCCGTCGCCGCCTTGAGCGGCCTCGCCGGGTCGGCCAGCAGCCGCGGGTCCATCGTCGTGCCCGCCTGGATCAGGCGCTTGCCCTGGGCCAGATCCCGGGGGCGGCCCACCGCCAGCAGGGCGACCAGGCGGTCCTCGCGCAGCCAGCAGACCGTCCAGGCGGGTCCCGAGGGGTCGCCGCGCCACAGGGCGGTGTCGGCGGCCGTGTGATGACCGGCGTACTGGACGAAGCGGCCGAACTGCTCGGACCAGAAGTACGGCACCGGGTCGTAGGCCACCGGGGCCTCGCCGGTGGCGTTGCCGATGATGTTGGCGGCGACCGTGCGCGGGCCCTGGAGGGCGTTGTCCCAGTGGTGCACCAGCAGCCGTTCGCCGTAGCGGCCGGAGGGGAAGGACGCGCAGTCGCCGACCGCGTAGACGTCCGGGACGGAGGTGCGCAGGCGGTCGTCGGCCAGGATGTCGCCGTGCGCGCCGAGGTCGATCCCGGAGCCGGCGAGCCAGGTGGTGGCGGGCCGGGCGCCGATGCCGACGACGACCGCGCCGGCGGGCAGCCGCGAGCCGTCGTCGAGCACGACGACGTGGCCGGGCTCGCCGGGCTCGCCGGACTCCCCGGGACCGCCCGTCTCGACGCGATCCACGCGCGCGTGGGTGCGCAGTACGGCGCCCGAGTCGGCGTACCAGTCGGTCATCGGCGCGGCGACCTCGGCGGGCAGCGCGCCGGCCAGGGGCCGGTCGGCGGCCTCCACGACGGTCACGGCGCAGCCCGCCTCGCGCGCGGCGGTGGCGAACTCGGCGCCGATCCAGCCCGCGCCGACGACCACGATGTCGTGCTGCCGGGCGAGCACCGGCCGCAGCCGTTCGGCGTCGTCCAGGGTGCGCAGCAGGTGCACGCCGGGCACCCCCTCCGTGCCGGGCAGCCGGATCGGTTCGGCGCCGGTCGCGAGGACGAGGACGTCGTACGGCACGGGTCCGGCGGAGGTGTCCAGGACGTGTGCGTCGGGGCGGACGCCCAGGGCCTCGCAGCCGAGCCGCAGGGTGATGCCGAGTGCCTCGAAGTCGACGTCGAAGGCCGAGCCCTCGGCCGTGCCGAGCAGGATCGCCTTGGACAGCGGGGGACGGTCGTACGGCTGGTGCGGCTCCGCGCCGATCAGGGTCACGGTGCCGGTGAAGCCCTGTTCCCGCAGCGCGACGGCGGTCTGCACCCCAGCCATCCCCGCGCCCACCACGACCACGCGGCGCTCCGCGTCCGCTCCCCGTTCCCGGGTCTGCTCCTGCGTCTGCTCGCTCACCTGATCACCTTAGACACCGACGTTGTGTCAGTCAGTGCTCGTGCGCGGTGACCTGCTCCACAACGCTCGTCCCGCTGCCCCGCTGCGACTCCCACTCCCAGGTCTCGTCCAGGCGCACCCGCCCGTCCGGCAGCTCGGCGACGGTCGACACGCAGTGCCCCGACGACGTACTTCCGTCGGTCTTGAGCTGCACGTACCGGAAGTCGAGGCGGTCGCCCTCTCTGGTGCCCACCAGACGGCCGCGGACGACGTCACCGCCCGCGTACTCGGCCCATACGGCGCCGTCCTGCTCGTGGTAGGTGAACCGGGTCCGCGTACCCACCTGGCCGGGCGCCTGGTCGGCGACGGGGGCGAGAACGAGACCGTCGAGTGAACGCGCCACGGGCGGAGGCTCCCTTACAAGTGCGATGCGCTGCGGGCTAGGGTGGCCAACGTAAAGCACTCGCGGGAGCCCGGACGCACCGGGCTGAGAGGGAGGCTGGCGGCCTCCGACCGTACGAACCTGATCCGGGTCATGCCGGCGAAGGGAGGGGCTGGACGCCCATGTCGTCACCGCCGACTTCTGCTTCCGTGTCCAGATCTGCCGCGACGAACGCGACCGCCGCGGCGATCGCGACAGCCGCGCCGTCGCGTACGCCGGACGTCCTCGTCGTCGGGGGCGGGATCATCGGCCTGGTCACCGCCTGGCGGTCCGCGCAGCGCGGGCTCGCCACGGCCCTCGTCGACCCCGAGCCGGGCGGCGGGGCCGCCCAGGTGGCCGCCGGGATGCTGGCCGCCGTCACGGAGCTGCACTACGGCGAGCAGACGCTGCTCGCGCTGAACCTCGCCTCGGCCCGCCGCTACCCGGAGTTCGCGGCCGAGCTGGCCGACCTCACGGGGCACGACCTCGGTTACCGCCGGTGCGGCACACTCGCCGTCGCGCTGGACGCCGACGACCGGGCCCATCTGCGGGAACTGCACGCGCTTCAGCAGCGGTCGGGCCTGGAGTCCGAGTGGCTGTCGGGGCGCGAGTGCCGACGCCTGGAGCCGATGCTCGCGCCGGGTGTGCGCGGAGGGCTCCGGGTGGACGGCGACCATCAGATCGACCCTCGGCGCCTCGCCGCCGCGCTCGTGGCCGCCTGCGCACGCGCGGGCGTCGTCTTCCACCGGGCGTGGGCCGACCGGCTCACCGTCGTGCGCGGCGGCGAGCGGGCCACGGGTGTCGTCACGGCCGACGGCACCGCGCTGGAGGCCGGGCAGGTGGTGCTGGCCGGGGGCAGCCTGAGCGGACGGCTCACGGGCGTCCCGGACGAGGTCCTGCCGCCGGTGCGGCCCGTGAAGGGGCAGGTGCTGCGGCTGACGATGCCGCGGACGCACGGACCGCTGCTGAACCGGACGGTGCGTGCCGTGGTGCGCGGCAACCCCCTCTACCTGGTGCCCCGGGAGAACGGCGAGCTGGTCGTCGGCGCCACCAGCGAGGAGCTGGGCTGGGACACGACGGTGACCGCGGGCGGCGTCTACGAGCTGCTGCGCGACGCCCACGAGCTGGTCCCCGGCATCACCGAGCTGCCCCTGCGGGAGACCCGCGCGGGTCTGCGCCCCGGCTCCCCGGACAACGCCCCGCTGCTCGGTCCGACCGGGCTGGAGGGCCTGCAGCTGGCCACCGGGCACTTCCGCAACGGCGTCCTGCTCACCCCGGTCACCGGCGACGCCATGGCGCACGCCCTGACCACCGGGGAGCTGCCGGCCGAGGCCCGCCCCTTCACCCCCCGGCGCTTCGGCGCCGCCCCCGCACTACCGGAACTCTCGGAGCAGCCCGCATGAACATCTCCGTCAACGGCGAGCCGCGCCAGGTGGCTCCGGGCACGGCCCTGGACGCCCTGGTGGGCACGCTCACCGCGGCGCCGTCCGGTGTGGCCGCCGCCCTGAACGAAACCGTCGTCCCGCGCGCGCGGTGGTCCGCCACCGCGCTGGCCGACGGCGACCGCGTCGAAGTCCTCACCGCCGTCCAAGGAGGCTGACCATGGCCGACGATCCCTTTGTCCTCGGCGGTACGTCCTACGGGTCCCGCCTGATCATGGGCACCGGCGGGGCGCCCAGCCTCGACGTGCTGGAGCGCGCGCTCGTGTCCTCCGGGACCGAGCTGACGACCGTCGCGATGCGGCGCGTGAACGCCTCGGTGCACGGGTCGGTGCTGTCGGTGCTGGAGAAGCTCGGCATCCGGGTGCTGCCGAACACGGCGGGCTGCTTCACCGCCGGGGAGGCGGTCCTCACCGCCCGGCTCGCGCGCGAGGCCCTCGGCACCGATCTGGTCAAGCTGGAGGTCATCGCCGACGAGCGCACCCTGCTGCCGGACCCGATCGAGACGCTGGACGCGGCCGAGACGCTGGTCGACGACGGGTTCACGGTGCTGCCGTACACCAACGACGACCCGGTCCTGGCGCGGAAGCTGGAGGACGTCGGATGCGCGGCGATCATGCCGCTCGGCTCGCCGATCGGGTCGGGGCTGGGCATCCGCAACCCGCACAACTTCGAGCTGATCGTGGAGCACGCGCGCGTGCCGGTGATTCTGGACGCGGGGGCCGGTACGGCGTCGGACGTGGCGCTCGCGATGGAGCTGGGGTGTGCGGGTGTGATGCTCGCCTCGGCGGTGACGCGGGCGCAGGAGCCGGTGCTGATGGCTGCCGCGATGCGCTCCGCGGTGGAGGCGGGGCGGTTGGCCCGGCGGGCGGGGCGGATTCCGCGGCGGCATTTCGCCGAGGCGTCGTCTCCTGCGGAGGGCTTGGCGGTTCTTGATCCGGAGCGGCCCGCTTTTCGGTGAGCCCGGGCTGTCCTGCCGTCTTCTTCTCCCACCCACGCACCACCCGTTTCCAGTCGGACAAGAGGTGGGCCTCGCCCGTGGGGGTGCATCGCCGTCGGCGGCCGGCCGGGCGTGCGTTGGGGTAAGAAGCGTCACAGGTCCGCTGCAGTACCGCGCCCGTTCGTCGGTGGCGGCGCCGGGTGTCCGTGGTGGCTCGTAGACTCACCTGCGTGGACACGACCCTTCAGGACCCTCTCGTCGGGCAGGTGCTCGACGGCCGGTACCGCGTCGAGGCGCGGATCGCGGTCGGCGGGATGGCCACGGTCTACCGGGCCGTGGACACCCGCCTGGACCGCGTGCTCGCGCTGAAGGTGATGCACCCGACGCTCGCGACCGACGCCACCTTCGTGGAGCGGTTCATCCGCGAGGCGAAGTCGGTGGCCCGGCTCGACCACCCCAACGTCGTACAGGTGTTCGACCAAGGGGCCGAGGGCGCGTACGTCTACCTGGCCATGGAGTACATCGCCGGCTGCACCCTGCGCGACGTGCTGCGCGAGCGCGGGGCGCTCCGGCCGCGGGCGGCGCTGGACATCCTGGAGCCGGTGCTGGCCGCGCTCGGCGCCGCGCACCGGGCCGGGTTCGTGCACCGGGACATGAAGCCGGAGAACGTCCTGATAGGCGACGACGGCCGGGTCAAGGTCGCCGACTTCGGCCTGGTCCGGGCCGTGGACACGGTCACCAGCACCACCGGATCCGTCCTCGGCACCGTCTCCTACCTGGCGCCCGAGCAGATCGAGCACGGCACCGCCGACCCGAGGGTCGACGTGTACGCCTGCGGCGTCGTCCTGTACGAGATGCTGACCGGCGGCAAGCCGCACGACGGGGACTCCCCCGCCCAGGTGCTCTACAAGCACCTGCACGAGGACGTGCCGCCGCCGTCGGCCGCCGTGCCGGGGATGGCGTACGAGCTGGACGAGCTGGTCGCCTCGGCGACCGCGCGCAACCCGGAGATCCGGCCGCACGACGCCGTGGCGCTGCTCGCGCAGGCCCGCCAGGCGCGCGGGGCGCTGAGCGCGGACCAGCTGGACGCGGTCCCGCCGCAGGCGCTCGCCGCGGAGCACGACAACGCCGAGGACCGGACGAGCGTGATCCCCCGCGCGCTGACCTCCCCCACGCTCGGCTCCGCTCGCGCGGGGGGACCCCCATCCCGGCCGCTCCCCGTCAACGAGGACGAGAACGACGGCACGGCGGACGGGATCGCCTCGAACGGGTTCCCCGCGGACGGAATCAACCGCACCAGTCGGCTGGCCGCTCCCCCGCCTGCGCCGCCCCGGCGCCGCCGGCCGGAGCTGCGGCGCGGCCCGCTGGCGATCGTCGTGGCCGTACTGCTGGTACTCGGCGTCGGCACGGGCGTCTGGTACATCAACTCCGGCCAGTTCACCAAGGTGCCGCCGCTGCTGTCCAAGACCGAGGCACAGGCCCGGGACCGGCTGGCGGACTCCGGGCTGGACGCCGGCAAGGTCCGGCACGCCTACAGCGACACCGTGGAGCGTGGCAAGGTCATCAGCACCGACCCCGGGGTGGGCACCCGCATCCGCAAGAACGACTCCGTGTCGTTCACGATCTCCGACGGCCCCGACACGGTGAAGCTGCCGGACGTCCAGGGCTACAAGCTGGACCGGGCGCGGACCCTGCTGAAGGACGAGGGGCTGGAGCCGGGCATGGTGACCCGGGCGTTCAGCGGCGAGGTCCCCAAGGGCTTCGTGATCTCCACGAAGCCGAGGACGGGCACCACGGTGCGCGCGGGCTCGGCGGTCGCCCTGGTCGTCAGCAAGGGCAGCCCGATCGACCTCCCGGACGTCACCGGCGACGACCTGGCCGACGCGCGGGCCGAGCTGACGGAGGCGGGCCTGAAGGTGAAGGTCGCCGAGGAGCAGGTGAACTCCGGGTACGACCGGGGCCAGGTCGCCCGGCAGACGCCGGACGCGGGCACCCGCGCCGCCGAGGGCGACACGGTGACGCTCACGGTGTCCAAGGGCCCCGAGATGATCGAGGTCCCGGACGTGGTCGGCGACAGCGTGGACGACGCCAAGCGGACGCTGAAGGACGCCGGCTTCCAGGTGGACGAGGACCGTGGTCTGCTCGGACTGTTCGGCGACACCGTGAAGGACCAGTCGGTGGACGGCGGGGACACGGCTCCCAAGGGCTCCACCATCAAGATCACCATCAGGTGACGGTCCTCACGGTCCGGACGCGTGACCTGGCATGACACCCTGAACGGGTGAACAGTCAGCAGTCCGCCCCCTCTCGCACCTCCGCACTCCCCCGCACCCCCGCGCTCTCCGGCACCCCCGCGCTCCCCCGCAATCCCGTCGGCGGTCACGTCCCCGTGGCCGGCGGCCTGCACTCCGTGGGTCTGTCCTACGCCCGTGAGCTGAAGGCGGAGGCCGTGCAGGTCTTCGTCGCCAATCCGCGCGGCTGGGCCACCCCGGCCGGCGACCCGAAGCAGGACGAGGCGTTCCGGGAGGCCTGCGCGGCCGGGTCGCTCCCCGCCTACGTGCACGCGCCGTACCTGATCAACTTCGGCTCGCACACCGAGGCGACGGTGGAGCGGTCGGTGGACTCGCTGCGGCACTCGCTGCGGCGCGGGCGGGCGATCGGGGCGCTCGGCGTGGTCGTGCACACGGGCAGCGCGACCGGCGGCCGGGAGCGGTCGGTGGCGCTGAAGCAGGTACGGGAGTACCTGCTGCCGCTGCTCGACGAGCTCACGCACGACGACGACCCGTATCTGCTGCTGGAGTCGACCGCCGGCCAGGGCGCGTCCCTGTGCTCGCGGGCCTGGGACTTCGGGCCCTACTTCGAGGCGCTGGACGCCCACCCGAAGCTGGGCGTGTGCCTGGACACCTGTCACATCTTCGCGGCGGGGCACGACCTGACCGGACCGTCGGGCATGCACCAGACCCTGGACCTGCTGGTGGACACGGTCGGCGAGGGCCGGCTGAAGCTGATCCACGCCAATGACTCCAAGGACGTGGCCGGGGCCCACAAGGACCGGCACGAGAACATCGGCGCCGGTCACATCGGCGAGGACCCGTTCCGGGCGCTGATGACCCACCCGGCGACCGAGGGCGTGCCGCTGGTCATCGAGACGCCGGGCGGCAAGGAGGGGCACGCGGCGGACGTGGAGCGGCTGAAGAAGCTGCGCGACGGCTGACCCGCGGGGGCCGTACGCGAGGTCAGAGTTCGGGGCCGTCCCCGGGCTCCTCCTGGTAGGAGTAGCGCTGCTCCTGCCACGGGTCGCCGATGTTGTGGTAGCCGCGCTCCTCCCAGAAGCCGCGGCGGTCGGCGGTCATGTACTCGATGCCGCGGACCCACTTCGGGCCCTTCCAGGCGTACAGATGCGGGACAACGAGCCGGAGCGGGAAGCCGTGCTCGGCGGTGAGCAGCTCGCCGTCCTTGTGGGTGGCGAAGAGGGTGCGTTCGGCGGCGAAGTCGGACAGCCGGAGGTTCGAGCTGAATCCGTACTCCGCCCACACCATCACATGGGTGACGGCGGGCTCGGGCGGGGCGAGGTCCAGGATCGTGGCGGCCGGAACGCCGCCCCACTCGGAGCCGAGCATGCTGAACTTCGTGACGCAGTGCAGGTCGGCGACGACCGTGGCGTACGGCAGGGCGGTGAACTCGTCGTGGGTCCATCCGTGCTTCTCGCCGTCGGCGGTGGTGCCGAAGACCCGGAACTCCCAGCGCTCGGGGCGGAACTTGGGGACCGGCCCGTAGTGCGTGACCGGCCAGCCGCGCTGCAGTCGCTGTCCCGGTGGGAGCTCGAACCGCGACGCTCCTTCCGAACCGCCTTCTCCCGATTCGTGTCCCACCGGCTGACCCATGCCTCCATCCTGACAGACCCGGACCGATGCCCCTGACCCGCCCCACTTACATTCGGGCAAACACGTACAAGCGCTACCAAGCACGACTAAGCCTGCACTTACTTACTAAGTAGAGACTTACTGGACGATCTTCGATGCCGGTGCAATCATGCGGCGCAACACGCCAGTTCCCGTTCGAAGGAGCGTCAAGCGATGCAGGGCGACCCCGAGGTCATCGAGTTCCTCAATGAGCAGCTGACCGCCGAGCTCACGGCGATCAACCAGTACTTCCTGCACGCGAAGCTGCAGGACCACAAGGGCTGGACCAAGCTCGCGAAGTACACGCGCGCGGAGTCCTTCGACGAGATGCGCCACGCGGAGGTGCTCACCGACCGCATCCTGCTCCTGGACGGCTTGCCGAACTACCAGCGGCTCTTCCACGTGCGGGTCGGCCAGAGCGTGACCGAGATGCTCCAGGCCGACCGGGAGGTCGAGGTCGAGGCGATCGACCGGCTGCGCCGCGGCATCGAGGTGATGCGGGCCAAGAACGACATCACGTCGGCCAACGTCTTCGAGGCGATCCTCGCCGACGAGGAGCACCACATCGACTATCTGGAGACGCAGCTCGACCTGATCGAGAAGCTGGGCGAGTCGCTCTACCTGTCGACGGTCATCGAGCAGGTCCAGCCGGACCCGTCCGGCCCCGGCTCGTTGTAGTCGAACCGCTCGCCGCAGTCGGACCGCTCGCCGCAGCCGGACCGCTCACCGCGGCTAGGCCGCTTCCGGGAACTCCGCGAGGACCGGTTCACCCTGGTCGGCCAGTTGCCGGCGGGGGCAAGAGCCGCGGCCGAGCAGCGCCTGGATGCGCCGTACGCAGCCGCCGCAGTCGGTGCCGGCCTTGCAGGCGGAGGCGATCTGCCGGGGCGTGCAGGCGCCGGCTTCCGCGTGGCCCTTCACCTGTTCCTCGGTGACACCGAAGCAGCTGCAGACGAACACGCGGTTCACCTCCCGAGCGGGGTACAAGGTCGTGCCGTACCGACGGCGAACGGAAGGCCCGACTGATCGGTGAGGCAAACCTAACCTTACCCATCACGCAAGGTCGGCAAAAGTGGAGGGGGCGCGGATCGTGTGTGACCCGCGCCCCATTCACCGACCCCAGCGGGGGCCGACCGTCACTGGTCCCGGTACATCTCCGCCACCAGGAACGCCAGGTCGAGCGACTGGCTGCGGTTGAGCCGCGGGTCGCAGGCCGTCTCGTAGCGCTGGTGCAGGTCGTCGACGAAGATCTCGTCGCCGCCGCCCACACACTCGGTGACGTCGTCGCCGGTCAGCTCCACGTGGATGCCGCCCGGGTGGGTCCCCAGCGACTTGTGGACCTCGAAGAAGCCCTTGACCTCGTCGAGCACGTCGTCGAAGCGGCGGGTCTTGTGGCCGGAGGCCGCCTCGTAGGTGTTGCCGTGCATCGGATCGGTGATCCAGGCGACGGTCGCGCCGGACGCGGTGACCTTCTCCACCAGCTCGGGGAGCTTGTCGCGGATCTTGTCCGCGCCCATGCGGACGATGAAGGTCAGCCGGCCGGGCTCACGCTCCGGGTCCAGGCGCTCGATGTACTGCAGCGCCTCCTCGGCCGTCGTCGTCGGGCCGAGCTTGATGCCGATCGGGTTGCGGATCCGCGAGGCGAACTCGATGTGCGCGTGGTCCAGCTGCCGGGTGCGCTCACCGATCCACACCATGTGCCCAGAGACGTCGTACAGCTGCCCGGTGCGCGAGTCGACGCGGGTGAGCGCCGACTCGTAGTCGAGCAGCAGCGCCTCGTGCGAGGAGAAGAACTCGACGGTCTTGAACTCCTCCGGGTCCGTGCCGCAGGCGTGCATGAAGTTCAGCGCCTGGTCGATCTCCCGGGCGAGCTGCTCGTAGCGCTGGCCGGAGGGCGAGGACTTCACGAAGTCCTGGTTCCAGGCGTGCACCTGGCGCAGGTCGGCGTAGCCGCCGGTGGTGAAGGCGCGCACCAGGTTCAGCGTGGACGCCGACGCGTGGTACATGCGCTTGAGCCGCTCGGGGTCCGGGATCCGGGCCGCTTCGGTGAAGTCGAAGCCGTTGACGGAGTCGCCGCGGTAGGTCGGCAGCGTCACGCCGTCGCGGGTCTCGGTCGGCTTGGAGCGCGGCTTGGAGTACTGGCCGGCGATCCGGCCGACCTTCACCACGGGCACGGAGGCGGCGTACGTGAGGACGGCGCCCATCTGGAGGAGGGTCTTGAGCTTCGCCTTGATGTGCTCGGCGGATACCGCGTCGAACGACTCGGCGCAGTCGCCGCCCTGGAGGACGAACGCCTCTCCCCGGGCGACCGCGGCCATGCGAGCACGCAGCTGGTCGCACTCTCCGGCGAACACGAGGGGCGGATACGATTCGAGCTCGGCGATCACATCGCGCAGAGCCTCGGCATCCGGGTACTCGGGCTGCTGCGCCGCGGGCAGGCTTCGCCAAGTCGCCTGAGCGGCGACGCTTCGGGAATCAGCGTTCACGGTCACGCGCTCAACAGTACGCGGTCGGTCATGGCGTCCATGACCACGCCCAGTCCGTGAGACGGGCGTACCCCGTCGGCGGGGTACGCCCGTCAGCCCCGCGGGTGCGGGGAGCAAGGGGAGCAAACAGCGCCCATCTGCAGCAGCGTCGGGCCATCCCCGCTCATGCGGGGAGCACTACGGGAACAACGACGAAGTGGCGCTCCGGGACACGGCCCGATGGTGTAGCGTCCGTGCCATGTTCGCGCACTCGACCCAGACCTGGTGGTGGACCGCTCATCCGGCGGCCCACTGACTGCGCGTAACGAAAGACTTCGCGAAGGCCGCCCGAGGGGCGGCCTTCGGTGTTTTCGCGACCGGGCCGTTCCCTCCCACCGAGAGTCTCGACGAGAGACCGAGAGGGACACGGACCCATGACACCGATCGCCCCCATGACACCGCTCGACGGCCTCCTGGCCGGCCCCCGCCCGTTCGCCCTGCTCCGCCGCCGCACTCCGGGCCGTGACCACGACACCGTGGAACTGCTGCTCGGCCCGGTGACGGAGCACGACAGACTCGCCGACCTGCCCGACGAAGGGCTGGCGCTCGTCCCCTTCCGGCAGATCCGCGAGCGCGGCTTCGACGTCCGCGACGACGGCACGCCGCTGCTGGTGCTGACCCCCGAGGAGCGGTACGACATCCCGCTCGCCGAGGCCCTCGCAGCCCTCCCCGCGCACGACGTCCGCGTCGAGGGCGGCGGCTTCGACGTGGACGACGAGAAGTACGCGGAGATCGTCGGGCGTGTGCTGGACGAGGAGATCGGGGGCGGCGAGGGCGCCAACTTCGTGATCCGGCGGACGTACGAGGGGCGGGTCCCGGGGTTCGGGAGGGCCGACGCGCTGGCGCTGTTCCGGCGGCTGCTGGAGGGCGAGCGGGGCGCGTACTGGACGTTCGTGGTGCACAGCGGGGACCGCACCCTGGTCGGGGCCAGCCCCGAGGTGCACGTGCGGATGTTCGGCGGGACGGTCGTCATGAACCCGATCAGCGGGACGTACCGCTACCCCGCCGAGGGACCGACCCCCGAGCACCTGCTCCGCTTCCTGGCCGACGGCAAGGAGATCGAGGAGTTGTCGATGGTGGTCGACGAGGAACTCAAGATGATGTGCACCGTCGGCGACATGGGCGGCGTGGTCGTCGGGCCGCGGCTGAAGGAGATGGCGCACCTCGCGCACACCGAGTACGAACTGCGCGGCCGCTCCTCACTGGACGTGCGTGAGGTGCTGAAGGAGACGATGTTCGCGGCGACGGTCACCGGCTCGCCGGTGCAGAACGCCTGCCGGGTCATCGAGAGGCACGAGGTCGGCGGGCGCGGGTACTACGCGGGGGCGCTGGCGCTGCTGGGCCGGGATTCGGGCGGTGCCCAGACCCTCGACTCCCCCATCCTCATCCGCACCGCCGACATCGACGCCGCCGGGCGGCTGCGGGTGCCGGTCGGCGCCACGCTGGTGCGGGGCTCGGACCCGGCGGGCGAGGTCGCGGAGACCCACGCCAAGGCGGCCGGGGTGCTGGCGGCGCTGGGCGTACGTCCGTCCCGGCCGCGTGCGGAGGCCGGTCGGCCGAACCTGGCCGACGATCCGCGCGTGCGGGCGGCGCTGGACGGGCGCCGGGCCTCGCTGGCGCCGTTCTGGCTGCGGATGCAGGAGCCGTCGGACGCGTTGGAGGGCCACGCCCTGGTCGTCGACGCGGAGGACACCTTCACGGCGATGCTCGCGCACGTGCTGCGCTCGTCGGGGCTCACCGTGAGTGTGCGGCGGTACGACGAGCCGGGGCTGCGCGAGGCGGTGCTCGGGCACGAGGGCCCGGTGGTGCTGGGGCCCGGCCCCGGCGACCCCTGCGACCCGGCGGATCCCAAGATGCGCTTCCTGCGCGCCCTGACCGCCGAAGTGATCCGGGAGAACCGGCACGGCGTCCTCGGCGTCTGCCTCGGGCACGAGCTGATCGCGGCGGAGCTGGGGCTGGACATCGTCCGCAAGGAGGTGCCGTACCAGGGGGCACAGACCGAGATCGACCTGTTCGGGCGGCGCGAGACCGTCGGTTTCTACAACAGCTTCACCGCGCGCTGCGACGACGGGACCGCCGCGGAGCTGGCCGCGCACGGGGTGGAGGTCAGCCGCGCCGACAGCGGCGAGGTGCACGCGCTGCGCGCCGCAAGGTTTGCGTCGGTGCAGTTCCATCCCGAGTCGGTATTGACGTTGAACGGTCAGGCAATCATCGCGACGCTGATGGCCGAACCACTGATCCGACGGCCGTGACCTTTGCCCGCATGCCGTTGTTGTCATGACGGATTGCTCCCCGGCTTCCGGGGATGGACCTTGCACACCCGCCAAGCCGGGCCCACGCAGTGCTTGCTCCCCGCACTCGCGGGGATAAATCCGTCAGCTGCGCGGCACGAGCACGTTCTCCGAGCGGCGGCCCTCCCGGTAGTCGAGGACGTTGCGCGCCGTGGCGTCGACGATCTGGCCGACGGCGTCCTCGGTGTAGTACGCCTGGTGCGAGGTCACCAGGACGTTCGGGAAGGTGACGAGGCGGGCCAGGGTGTCGTCGGTGATGGCCTCCAGGGACTTGTCGAGGAAGAACAGGCCCGCCTCCGCCTCGTGCACGTCCAGGCCGACGCCGCTGAAGCGCCCGGCGCGCAGCTCGCCGACGAGGGCGGCGCTGTCGATCAGGCCGCCGCGGCTGGAGTTGACCAGGATGGCGTCGTCCCGCATCGACTTCAGAGCGGCCGCGTCGATCAGGTGCCGGGTCTCGGCCACCAGCGGAAGGTGCAGGGTGACCAGGTCGGAGTGGGCGAGCAGCTCGTCCTTGGGGACGTAGCGCATGCCCAGCTCCATGCAGGCGGGGTTCTCGGCGACGTCCCAGCCGAGCAGCCGCATGCCGAAGCCGTGGGCGATCCGGGCGAAGGCCTCGCCGATCTTGCCGGTGCCGAGTACGCCCACGGTGCGGCCGTGCAGGTCCCGGCCCATCAGGCCGTGCAGGCGGAAGTCGAAGTCCCGGGTGCGGGTGGAGGCGCGCACGATCCGCCGGTTGACGGCCATCGCGAGGGCCCAGGCGAACTCGGCGACCGAGTACGGGGAGTAGTACGACACCCGGGCGACGGTCATGCCGAGCCGCCCCGCTGTGTCGAGGTCGATGTTGTTGAAGCCGGTGGAGCGCTGGGCCACCATCCGGGTGCCGCCGGCCGCGAGGATCTCCAGGACGCCCGCGCCGAGGTCGGCGTTGACGGAGGTGGAGACGATCTCGTGGCCGGCCGCGATGGGGGCGGTGTCCTCGTTGAGGAAGACGTCGAGGCAGCGGACCTCGTCCTGGCCGAGGAAGGCCCGCTCGATCAGGGGCTTCTCGTCGGCCTGGACGCCGAAGGCCAGGATCTCCATGACCGCTCCCGTTCTGCTGGGCTCCGGGCTCCCGCTGGGCTCCCGGGCCGAATATACGGCGCCGCGCCCGGAGCCGCCGGTCAGCGGTCAGCGGTCAGCGGTCAGCGGTCAGCGGTCAGCCGAAGAAGACCCCGACCTCCTCGTACAGTTCCGGGTCGACCGTCTTCAGCCGGGCCGTGGCGTCCGCGATCGGGACGCGGACGATGTCCGTGCCGCGCAGGGCGACCATCTTGCCGAAGTCGCCGTCGCGGACGCAGTCGACGGCGTGCAGACCGAACCGGGTGGCGAGCCAGCGGTCGAAGGCGCTGGGGGTGCCGCCGCGCTGGACGTGGCCGAGGACGGTGGTCCGGGCCTCCTTGCCGGTGCGTTTCTCGATCTCCTTCGCCAGCCACTCGCCCACCCCGGACAGCCGGACGTGCCCGTAGGAGTCCAGCGACTGGTCCTTGAGCACCATGTCGCCGTCGCGCGGCATCGCCCCCTCGGCGACGACGACGATCGGGGCGTACGAGGCCCGGAACCGCGAGGTCACCCAGGCGCAGACCTGCTCGGTGTCGAAGCGCTGCTCGGGGATGAGGATGACGTTGGCGCCGCCGGCCAGGCCGGAGTGCAGCGCGATCCAGCCCGCGTGCCGGCCCATGACCTCGACGACCAGCACGCGCATGTGGGACTCGGCGGTGGTGTGCAGCCGGTCGATGGCCTCGGTGGCGATGCCGACGGCCGTGTCGAAGCCGAAGGTGTAGTCGGTGGCGGACAGGTCGTTGTCGATCGTCTTGGGCACGCCGACGCACGGCACGCCGTACTCGTCCGCGAGGCGGGTGGCGACACCCAGGGTGTCCTCGCCGCCGATGGTGATGAGCGCCTCGACGTCGAGCTTCGCGAGGTTCTCCTTGATGCGCCGGATGCCGTGCTCGTGCTGGAGCGGATTGGTGCGCGAGGAGCCGAGGATGGTGCCGCCGCGGGGCAGGATGCCGCGGACGGCCGGGATGTCGAGGCGGACGGTGTCGCCCTCCAGCGGACCGCGCCAGCCGTCCCGGAAGCCGGTGAACTCGTAGCCGTACTCCTGTACGCCCTTGCGGACGACGGCCCGGATGACGGCGTTGAGCCCGGGGCAGTCGCCGCCTCCGGTCAGTACTCCGACCTTCATCACGTAACCCCTTTGCCACGGTGGGTGGTTGGGGCCACTGTCCCGCGAGGGGTCAGGCGTCGTCCAGACCGCGTTCTATCGCGTACCGCACCAGCTCCACCCGGTTGTGCAGCTGGAGCTTGCCCAGGGTGTTCTGGACGTGGTTCTGCACGGTGCGGTGGGAGATGACGAGGCGTTCGGCGATCTGCTTGTAACTCAGCCCCTTGGCGACCAGGCGCAGCACCTCGGTCTCCCGGTCGGTGAGCCGGGGCGCCCCGGGCTCGCCGGTCTCCGCGGCCGGGGCCGGTTCGGAGGCGAGGCGGCGGTACTCGCCGAGGACCAGGCCGGCCAGTCCCGGGGTGAAGACCGGGTCGCCGAGTGCCGTGCGGCGCACCGCGTCCTGCAACTCCTCGGTGGAGGCCGATTTCAGCAGGTATCCGGTCGCGCCGGACTTCACCGCCTCCAGCACGTCGGCGTGCTCGCCGCTCGCGGAGAGCACGAGGACGCGCAGCTTCGGGTCGGCGCCGACGACCTCCTTGCAGACCTGGACGCCGGGCTTGCCGGGCAGGTTGAGGTCGAGCACGAGGACGTCGGGCGCGGCGGCCCGGGCCCGGCGCACGGCCTGGTCGCCGTCGCCTGCGGTGGCGACCACGTCGAAGCCGGACTCGGCCAGGTCCCGGGCGACGGCGTCGCGCCACATGGGGTGGTCGTCGACCACCATGACCTTGATCGGTTCCTGTCGCTCGGTCATCGGTCTGCCGCCTTCCCCCGCGCGGTGGTGCTGGTTTCCTGAGCTGCCTTGAGTGTCTTGGGTGCCTTCAGTTCGACCTCGGTGCCCTGACCGGGCACCGAGACCAGCTCGGCCGTGCCGCCGAGCTCGCGCAGCCGGCCCCGGATCGACAGGGCCACGCCGAGGCGCCCCTCGCCCTCGGCCTCGGCGAGCCGCCCCTCCGGGATGCCGGGGCCCTCGTCGCGGACGGTGACGATCACCTCGTCCGGCTCGTCCTCGACCAGGATCCACGCGCGCGCCTGCTCACCGACGTGCTTGCGGACGTTGTCCAGGGCGGCACCCACGGCGGCCGCGATCTCCCGGGCCGCGAGGGGGGCCAGCAGGACCGGCGCGCCGGGCTCGGCGAGGTTGACGAGGGAGCCGGCGTACGGGGCGAGCAGGGCGCGCAGATCGACGGGACCGTCGGGATCGTCCCGCTCCGGTTCCTCCACCGCGCGTACGAGGGCGCCCTCGGCGGCGTCCTCCGACACCCGGGAGACGGGCACCAGGCCGCCGGAGACCAACGTGCGCAGCGCCACCTCCTGCTCACCGGCCATCCGGCCCAGCTCGGCCGCCTCGCCGCCGATGACGGCGCCGCGCCGCTGCACCATCGCCAGCACCTGGAGCACGCTGTCGTGGATGTCCCGGGCGAGCCGTTCCCGCTCCCTGGTCGCCGCCTCGATCTCCAGGGCGCGGGCGAGGGTGCGCTCGGAGGCGCGGGCGACCTCGACGACGTAGCCGATGGCGATGGAGGCGACCCAGACGAGGATGACGTTGTGGACGGTGTCGCGGGCGGGGCTGCCGCGTTCGACCAGGTTGGCGACGGCGACGAGGGTGGAGGCGACGGCCGCCCAGCGCCAGCCGCCCTTGATGGCGAAGGCCAGGACGGACCCGGCGGTCCATATCGACGGCAGGGTCGGGCCGCCGTCCATGACCCGTTCGTGGGCGTCGGCGAACGGCGTGAGCAGGATGCCGGTCAGCGCGATGGTGAGGTCGGCGGTGAGGAACCGCTTGGTGCAGCTGGCCGCGCCCGCGACCTTGGGCAGGGTCGCCAGGGTCCAGACGAAGAGAACGGCGTAGTAGGCGACGGCGAGCCAGGGGCGGGCGAAGCCGGAGTAGGCGGTCGTGAAGAACCCGATCGCGTACAGCATGGTGAGCACGCGGTAGCCGGCGAGCGCGCGCCACAGCGGCTGCTCGACCGACATCCTCATGACTTTCTCGCGCCTGGCCATGTCCCCCCGTCCCCGGCCCGTACGGCCCTCCGCCTGTCCCCCGGCCGCTACCGGTCGTCGGCGGTCCGGTCCTGCTCGGCCGCCGCCTTCTCCTTGGCGGTCTGTTCCTTCTCCGCCTGGGCGAGCGCGGCCTTCGCGGCCTTGCCCGCCTCCTTCTCGGCCTTCGCCGCCTCCGCGAGCTGCCGCTTCATGGCGGTCGCGTACATGTCGACGTACTCCTGGCCGGAGAGCTTCATGATCTCGTACATGACCTCGTCGGTCACCGCGCGGAGTACGAAGCGGTCGTGCTCCATGCCCTGGTAGCGGGTGAAGTCCAGGGGCTTGCCGATGCGGATGCCGGGCCGCATCAGCTTCGGCATCACCTGGCCGGGCGGCTGGATCTTCTCGGTGTCGATCATGGCGACCGGGACGACGGGCGCGCCGGTGGCGAGCGCCACGCGCGCGAGGCCGCCCGGCTTGCCCCGGTAGAGCCGGCCGTCCGGGGAGCGCGTGCCCTCGGGGTAGATGCCGAACAGCTCGCCCCGCTCCAGTACCTCTATGCCGCTCTTGATGGCGGCCTCGCCCGCGCCGCGTGCCCCGGAGCGGTCCACGGGCAGCTGGCCGACCCCCTTGAAGAAGGCGGCGGTCAGCCTGCCCTTGACTCCGGGGGTGTTGAAGTACTCGGCCTTGGCGATGAAGGTCACCTTGCGGTCGAGGACGGCCGGCAGGAAGAACGAGTCGGAGAACGACAGGTGGTTGCTCGCCAGAATGGCGGGGCCGTCGGCCGGGATGTGCTCCAGACCTTCCACCCAGGGCCGGAAGGCGAGCTTCAGCGACCCTCCGATGGTGAGCTTCATCGTGCCGTACAACACCCCAGTGCCTCCCGTGTCCGTGGGTCCGACCTTATCCCGGGGCACCGTCAATGGCCCCGACGGCCCTGGTCGGTGTCAGTGCGGTCGCGTACGGTGAAGTACCCGCAAGTACCGCACACGCGTCTATCGCACCCGACGGTCCGGCTGTGCCGGCCCCCTGACGACAGGAGACCGAGACGTGCCGGTCCTGCCCGGAGCCGAGCCGTTCCGCCAAGAGGGCGGTGAGGTCGGCGTCCTCCTCTGCCACGGCTTCACCGGTTCCCCGCAGTCGCTGCGCCCCTGGGCCCAGTACCTCGCCGCGCGCGATCTGACCGTGGCGCTGCCGCTGCTGCCCGGGCACGGCACGCGCTGGCAGGACATGCAGATCACCGGCTGGCAGGACTGGTACGCGGAGGTGGACCGCGAGCTGCGTGCGCTGCGGGAGCGTTGCGCGCGCGTCTTCGTGGCCGGCCTGTCCATGGGCGGCGCGCTGGCCCTGCGGCTCGCCGCCAAGCACGGGGACGCGGTGTCGGGCGTCATGGTCGTCAACCCGGCGAACCGGATGCACGGCGTGGCCCAGCACGCCCTTCCCGTGGTGCGCCATCTGCTGCCCGCGACGAAGGGCATCGCCAGCGACATCGCCAAGCCGCTCGGTTCGGAGCTGGGGTACGACAAGGTGCCGCTGCACGCGGCGCACTCGCTGCGTACGTTCTTCCGTCTCGCCGACGGCGATCTGCCGCAGGTGACCCAGCCGCTGCTGTTGCTGCGCAGTCCGCAGGACCATGTGGTGCCGCCGGCCGACTCGGCGCGCATCCTCGGCCGGGTGTCGTCGACGGACGTCACGGAGATCCTGCTGGAACAGAGCTACCACGTGGCGACGTTGGACCACGATGCGGACCGGATCTTCGCGGAGAGCGTCGCGTTCATCGGCCGGCTCGCGCCCGGTTCCGTCGGGGAGCCGGAGCCCGGTCTCGGCAAGGAAGGGACGGCCGCAGGTGGCTGAGCACGACTCCGACCGCGAGGACCGCGAGGAGCGCGAGGAGCGGGACCTGGAACGGGAGCGGGAGCACCGCGAGGGACCCGAGCGCGCGGCGGACCGCGCGCCCGAGGAGCAGGGCGTGCCCATCGACGAGGACGCCGCCTGGGCCGCGATCGTCGCCGGGTACGGGGACGAGCCGCCGGACCCGCCGGGCGCGAAGCCGTTCAAGTCGGTGGAGGACCTGGCGCTCCTGGAGCCGGAGACCAACGACGACAAACCCGAGGCGGACCGCCCCGCGGCGGACCGGCCGGCCTCGGCCCGGCCCCTGGGCGGCTCCGTGGCGTTCGCCCCGGGTGTCGGCCCGCGCGACCACACCCTGGCCGAGCCCTCGGACGAAGAGCTCGGCGAGGACGGTGACATCGGCGAGGACGACGAGGGCCACTTCGTACCGCCCGAGCCGCCCCCGCTTCCCGAGGGCGACACCACCGCGAAGTTCGCCTGGCTGGGCGTGCTCGGCGGCCCCGTGCTGCTCCTGCTGGCGGTGGTGCTCGGCTGGGACATGACCTGGTGGCTGCAGACCCTCAGCATCGGCGGCTTCCTCGGCGGCTTCGCCACCCTGGTCATGCGGATGCGGACGGACGACGAGGACGACGACGATCCGGGGCGGGGCGCGGTGGTCTAAGGATATCGACCGGCGGGGTCGTGCACGCGGCTTGTCAGCTCGCGGACGCGGCGGGTACGCGGAGGGCGGTCAGGACCGGGAGGTGGTCCGTGGCCGCCCTCAGGTCGTCCTCGGCCACCCCGGGGAGCCCGAGCGGCACCCCGCAGCCCAGGACCTCGATGCCCTCCGTGACGAAGACCGCGTCGATACGGCGGTCGGGGCCGGTGGCGGAGAAGGTGTACTCGCTGCCCCAGGGCTCGGCGGTCCAGCAGTCCCGCAGACCGTCGCCGAGCCGCCGGAAGGTGCGGCCGCCGGGGCGCTCGTTCAGGTCGCCGCCCGCCACGGCGTGCGGCACGCCCAGGCCGGCGAGCCGGTCGAGGAGCAGGCCGGCCTGCTCGTACCGCTCCTCCGCCTCCAGTGACAGGTGGCAGCTCAGGACGCCGAGGCGGGCCCCGCCGATCCGGACCACGGCGGTGGCGAGGCCGCGGCGGTGCCGGCCGGGGGTGAGCGGGAGCAGCACGTCCTCGGTGCGCTCCACGGTGGCGCGCAGCGAGCACAGCAGCGCGGGCCCGGCGGCGGTGCCGCCCCCGGAGAGGAGGACCAGCCCGGACGCGTCGGCGAGGCGGGTGAGCTTCTTGCGCCAGCGGAAGAACCGGGGAGCCTCCTGGAGGAGGACGAGGTCGGGGGCGCAGGCCGTGATCACGCGGGCGAGGGCGTCGGTGTCGTCGCGCATCGAGCGGATGTTGTAGCTGAGGACCCGGATGACGGCGGAACCGTCGGGTTCGGTGCGGGAGTTGGGGAGCGGCTGGAGGGACGTTGCCATGCGGTCAATTTACGGGACCTGGTGGTCGGACGCCCAACAGCTCGGGGCGCGAGGTTCGTGGGCGACTGCCGGTAGTGCGTGGCTTGTCGCGCCCGCGGGGCGGAGCCCCAAATGGACTCCGCCTCGCGCCCCTTCAGGGACGTGCGAGCGCCGTACGCCTACATGATCGGGTCGGGTTCCCTTGCCAGGTCCGCGGCGCCTACCAGGCCGGCCTTGTTGCCGAGCTGGGCGGCGACCACGTCGGCGACCGGGCGCCAGTTGCCGCCGACCAGCCACCGCTTGTACGACTTGCGGATCGGGTCGAGGACCAGGTCGCCCTCGTCGGAGAGGCCGCCGCCGACGATGAAGGCGGACGGGTCGAAGAGGGAGGCCAGGTCGGCGAGGCCGGCGCCGGCCCAGCGGGCCAGCTCGCGGTAGGAGTCGACGGCGACCGGGCAGCCCTGGCGGGCGGCGACCGAGATGTGCTTGCCCTCGATGCCGTCGGGGGTGCCGTCGCCGAGCGCGAGCAGCACCTCGGCGCGCTCGGGGGTGGCGTTGGCGCGCTGCTTGGCGTAGCGCACGAGGGCGCGGCCGGAGGCGTACTGCTCCCAGCAGCCCTGCGAGCCGCAGCCGCACAGCAGACCGTCCGGCACCATGCGGATGTGGCCGAACTCGGCGGCCACGCCGAAGTGGCCGCGGCGCAGCTTGTTGCCGATGATGATGCCGCCGCCGAGGCCGGTGCCGAGGGTGATGCAGATGACGTTGCGGTGGCCCTTGCCGCCACCGAACTTGTACTCGCCCCAGGCCGCGGCGTTGGCGTCGTTCTCCACGACGACCGGGAGGCCGACGCGGGCCTCGACCTTTTCCTTGAGCGGCTCCTGGCGCCAGTCGATGTTGGGCGCGAAGTAGACCGTGGAGCGCTGCCGGTTGACGTATCCGGCGGCGCCGATGCCGACGCCGACGATCTCGTGTCCCACGCGTGCGCCTTCCACCGCGGAGGCGATGGCGTCCACGATGGCCTCGGGCGTGGTGGGGGTCGGCACCTTGTGGGTCGAGAGGATGTTGCCTTCCTCGTCGACCACACCGGCCGCGATCTTCGTGCCGCCGATGTCGACGCCGATGGTGAGTCCCATGAATCCCTCAGTTCGGTCGAGCCCCGCTATGGCCAACCGTACCCGAGGGCGGTGTCAGTCCAAGTCGATGCGCTGGCCCGGGCCGGTGCCCTCGTCGCCGTCGTCGCGTCCGGTGTCGCTCGCGTCGTCACGCGGTTCGTCCAGGTCGCGGGGGTCTCGGGGGTCGTCCCCCGAGGTTCCGGCGGTCCAGCGGCGCTCCTGGTTCTGGACGGCGGAGCGGTAGGCGGCGAGGAGTTCGCCGCCGGCGGCCGCGAGGTGGTCGAAGAGGTCCGGATTGCGCTCGATGACCGGTTCGACGGCGGCCTTGGCCTGCTGGACGACCTGCCGGACCACCTGCTGGGCGGCCGGTCCGGCGACCTGGCCGAGCAGCGGGGACTGGAGGCCGGACAGCTTGTCCGCGACGGTGTCGACGAGCCGGCGCAGCTCCTCGGCGGCCGAGCCGGGCGGCGGCCCGTACTCGGCCCGGCGGCGGGCCTTCTCCGCCTCCAGGTCCTCGGCGCACGCCGTCGCCCAGGCGTCGGCGTCGGCCGGTCGTGTTTCGCCGACCCCGTCGACCGCGTCGGCCTCGTCGCGGCGGGGGGCCTCGGACGGGGGGAGCTCTTCGCTCATGACGGACTCCTGACTACGGTTCGTCCTTACGACGTTACCCGAACGGATGCGGCGCGTTCAGCGGCTCCGCGGCCACAGCCTCGGGTCCGGCGCGAACCGGACGGCGAGCGTGCCCTCCCGCAGGGCGGCCCCGTCGACCGTGCAGCGGCGCAGCGCGGACGGCAGCGGCACGATCCGGCGGAACGGCCCGGCGGTGACGACCAGTTCGTCACCGCGGCGGACCAGGTCGAGTTCGTCGCGTGCGGCGCCGGGCAGCGGGATGTTCCAGACCAGCACGCCGTCCTCGGCCAGCCGGTCGGTGACGGGCCACTCGACCGGGGGGACGTCCCCGTTGACGCCCGGCGCGTCGAGCGCCGCCAGGTCGTCCCCGCCGCGCGGGTCCCGTCCGAGGTGGGCGACGGTGCGGACGTCGTACGCACCCTGCCACTCCTCCAGCGCCTTGCGCTGCTGGGTGAGGGGGCCGGTGAGCCAGCTGTCCGCCGGGGTGTCCTCGGGCAGGACGCGGTTGGCGACCAACAGGTCGGTGCGCAGGCCCCGCAGGGCGAGGCCGAGGGTGGCGGAGCGGACGGCGTCCACGCCGGCCGGGCCCGGCTCGGCAACCAGCCGGACGATGGTGTTCCGGTCGGCGACGACGGCCTCGGCGGCGGCGAGCTCCAGGTCCCAGCGGGCGGCGGCCTCGTAGAGAGCCTCGGCGGGCATGGGGACGCCGGCGAGCCGGCCGAGGACGGGGCGCAGGGCACGGGCCGCCTGCCGCTCGGGCGGGAGGAGACGGCGCAGGTAGCGGCGTAGTTCCTCGGGCAGGGCGAGCAGCGCGAGGGCGCGCGGCGCGGGCGGGAGGTCGACGACGAGGAGTTCGTGGTGGTCAGGGCCCTCGGCGAGGGCGGCGTCGCGCAGGGCACGCAGCAGGGCGAGTTCGTCGGCGCCGGGCAGGGGGGTGAGTTCCTCGGGGTCGAGGCGGCCGGCGCCGAGGAGGTCGAGCGCGGAGGCGGCGCGGTCCTGGAGGGCGGCGAGGCCGTCCCGGAACCCCTTCGCGGCGTCGGGCCGCCAGGCGGTGAGGCGGGGTTCGACGGTGATCGGTGCGGGTCCGCCGGTGGGCATCCCGAGCACGGCGCCGAGGGTGTCGTCGCGGTCGGCGCCGAGGAGGAGGGTGCGGGTGCCCTGCCGGGCGGCGGCGAGCGCGGTGGCGGCGGCGACGGTGGTACGGCCGCTGCCGCCGGGGCCCGTGATCAGGATGGTGCGCATGGGGGTGAACGGTACCGGTGCCTCGGCGGCGCCGGGTGCGGGTGCCGGGGGGTGTGCGGCCCGGCGTTGCGGGTGCCCGGGGCGCGGGGCACCGTACGGCACGGCGCGGCCCGGCGCTGCGGGGTGCCTCCCCCACTCTCGGCTTCGCTCGAGCGGGAGGTGCCCCCAACCGCCCACCCGTGCCGCCCCAAGCGGCACGACTGCCCGCAGCTGCGCGGGCGGCTACTTCGGTCCCGACTCCACGCGCTTCTTCAGGCCTGCCAAGGCTCGGTCGATGATGACCTTTTCCGCCTTGCGCTTGATCATGCCGAGCATCGGGATCTTGACGTCGACCGTGAGCCGGTAGGTGACCTCCGTGCCCGTGCCGGCCGGGCGGAGCAGGTAGGAGCCGTCCAGGGAGCGCAGCATCTGGGACTTCACCAGCGTCCAGGACACCTCGTGCTCGCCGGTCCAGGTGTATCCCAGCGTCTGGTCGTCCTTGATCGCCCCGGCGTCCATGACGAGTCGGACCTGCTCGGCACGCCCCTGCGCGTCGGTCGCGAGGACCTCCGCCTCCTTCACCTCACCGGTCCAGTCCGGGTAGCGGGCGAAGTCGGCGATCACCGCCATGACGTCGGCCGGTGCCGCCTCGATCGTGATGCTCGAGCTGGTGTGTTCCGCCATCGCTGTGGCTCCTCCAGATGCGGGCCGGTACTGAGGGTCGTCGTGCGCCGGGTCGTCGTGTGCCCGTGGCGCGCACGTGTGTGCCGCGTGAAGGCTATCGCGCACGGGCAGCGCGAATGTCACCACCTACCTGCGCAAGTCCGGCCACCGCGACGCCCCCGGCTCACCACTCCAGCGCCCACGGCCGCCCCGTCGACGCGAAGTGCCCGACGTTCACGCACTCGGTGGCCCCGATCCGCATCCGGCGCGCCAGCGGCTGGTGCACGTGCCCGAACAGGGCGTACCGGGGACGGGTGCGGCGGATGGCGTCCAGCAGCGCGCGGCTGCCCCGCTCGAAGCGCCGCGCCACCGTGTCGTAGACCAGCTCCGGCACCTGGGGCGGGATGTGCGTGCAGAGCACGTCCACCTCGCCGACGGCCTCGATCTTCGCGGCGTACTCCTCGTCGCCGATCTCGTACGGCGTGCGCATCGGGGTGCGCAGGCCGCCGCCGACGAAGCCGAAGACCCGGCCGCCGATCTCCACCCGCTCGCCGTCGAGCACGGTGGTGCCGGGGCCGGCGTACTCGCGCCACAGAGGCGGCATGTCGACGTTGCCGTAGGTGGCGTACGTCGGGGTGGGGAAGGCGGCGAACAGCTCGGCGTACTGCTTGCGCACCGCCCCCTCGATCAGCTCGCGCCGGTCCCCGCCGACGCCGGCCCACAGCCGCGCCCCGAACTCGTGCGCCTCGGCGAAGCGGCGGGCGGTGCGCAGCTCGACGATGCGGTCGGCGTTCGCGGCGCCGAACAGGTCGGGGAAGATGCCGCGCGTGTGGTCGGCGTAGTCGAGGAAGAGGACCAGGTCACCGAGGCAGATCAGGGCGTCGGCGCCGTCGCCGGCCCTGGCCAGGTCGCGGGCGTTGCCATGGACGTCGCTGACCACATGGACGCGCGTCCTTCTGTTACCGGGCGGTGTGGGTGCCATGACGATCAAGCGTAAGCAGCGCGTGCCTCTTGTGAACAGTGGCGGTGGGACCTGCGGTTACTGGCTGGTCGGTTGATCCGTCGACTACTGTGCGCAAAGGAAACCCCATCCGTGTGACGCAGCGAACATCTCGCGGGGACCCCCTGTCGGAGAAGGCATACCGGCGGGTAACGTCCGGGCAGTCCAGTCGTGCTCTGGTTTTCAACATGTGAATCGACATGTGAATCGACATGTGATCCAACATGTGATCAGCATTGATCAGCATGTGATCTCCCGAGCACTTGCCCGAGCCTTGGACCGCACCGTCGCATCGCACAACGTCGTGGCGCCGGCGCCTTATGAGGAGCAGCAGTCTTGCGCGAGTTCAGCCTTCCGGCTTTGTACGAGGTCCCTGCGGACGGAAATCTGACCGACATCGTCCGCAGAAACGCCGCGCAGCACCCGGACGTCGCCGTCATCTCCCGCAAGGTGGCCGGCGCGTGGCAGGACGTGACCGCCCGCGACTTCCTCGCCGAGGTGCAGGCCGCCGCCAAGGGCATCATCGCCTCCGGTGTCCAGCCGGGCGACCGGGTCGGCCTGATGTCCCGTACGCGCTACGAGTGGACCCTGCTGGACTTCGCGATCTGGTGCGCGGGCGCGATCACCGTGCCGGTGTACGAGACCAGCTCGCCCGAGCAGGTGCAGTGGATCCTCAGCGACTCGGGCGCCACGGCGTGCGTGGTGGAGTCGGCCGGGCACGCCGCCGCCGTCGAGTCGGTGCGCGAGCAACTGCCCGCCCTCAAGCACGTCTGGCAGATCGACGCCGGCGCCGTGGAGGAGCTGGGGCGCCTGGGCCAGGACGTCACGGACCAGGCCGTCGAGGAGCGCGGCTCGATCGCGAAGGCCGACGACCCGGCGACCATCGTCTACACCTCCGGCACCACCGGCCGCCCCAAGGGCTGCGTGCTCACCCACCGCAGCTTCTTCGCCGAGTGCGGGAACGTGGTGGAGCGGCTGCGGCCGCTCTTCCGCACCGGTGAGTGCTCGGTCCTCCTCTTCCTCCCGCTCGCCCACGTCTTCGGCCGCCTGGTCCAGGTCGCGCCGATGATCGCGCCGATCAAGCTGGGCTGCGTCCCCGACATCAAGAACCTCACCGACGAGCTGGCCGCGTTCCGGCCCACGCTGATCCTCGGTGTGCCGCGCGTCTTCGAGAAGGTCTACAACTCGGCGCGCGCCAAGGCGCAGGCCGACGGCAAGGGCAAGATCTTCGACAAGGCCGCGGACACGGCGATCGCGTACAGCAAGGCGCTGGACACGGCGTCCGGTCCGTCCCTCGGTCTGAAGATCAAGCACAAGGTCTTCGACAAGCTCGTCTACAGCAAGCTCCGTACGGTCCTCGGCGGACGCGGCGAGTACGCCATCTCCGGCGGCGCCCCGCTCGGCGAACGCCTCGGTCACTTCTTCCGCGGCATCGGCTTCACGGTCCTGGAGGGCTACGGCCTGACCGAGTCCTGCGCGGCCACCGCCTTCAACCCCTGGGACCGGCAGAAGATCGGCACGGTCGGCCAGCCGCTGCCCGGCTCCGTGGTGCGCATCGCGGACGACGGGGAAGTGCTGCTGCACGGCGAGCACCTGTTCAAGGAGTACTGGAACAACCCGGGCGCCACCGCCGAGGCGCTGGCCGACGGCTGGTTCCACACCGGCGACATCGGCACCCTCGACGAGGACGGCTATCTGCGGATCACCGGCCGAAAGAAGGAGATCATCGTCACCGCCGGCGGCAAGAACGTCGCCCCGGCCGTCATAGAGGACCGCATCCGCGCGCACGCGCTGGTCGCGGAGTGCATGGTGGTCGGCGACGGGCGGCCGTTCGTGGGCGCGCTGGTCACCATCGACGAGGAGTTCCTCGGCCGCTGGTGCGCGGACCACGGCAAGCCGGCCGGTTCGACGGCGATCTCGCTGCGGGACGACGCGGATCTGCTCGCCGCGATCCAGGATGCGATCGACGACGGCAACGCTGCCGTCTCCAAGGCGGAGTCGGTGCGGAAGTTCCGGGTGTTGGGGGCTCAGTTCACGGAGGACTCAGGGCACTTGACGCCGTCGCTGAAGCTGAAGCGGAGTGTCGTGGCGAAGGACTACGTGGACGAGATCGAGGCGATCTACTCCAAGTAGGGGCGCCTATGGGGGTGCCCCCTTGTCGCCGTGGGCGGGTGCGGGTGCATCGTGGTTCCTCGCGCAGTTCCCCGCGCCCCTGACGGCGCTGCCCTAAAGGAGTGTTTTCAAGTTCTCCGCCAGCAGGTCCCAGCGCCACTTCTCCTCGACCCAGGCGCGGCCGCGCTCGCCCATGCGGTGGCGTAGTTCCGGGTCGGCGAGGAGGGTGACGATGCGGTCGGCGGCCTGTTCCTCGTCGCCGCCGCGCACCACCCAGCCGGTCTCCCCGTCGAGTACGGCGTCGGGAGCCCCGCCGGAGTCGCCCGCGACCACGGGCAGGCCGGTCGCGGAGGCCTCCAGGTAGACGATGCCGAGACCCTCGACGTCCAGGCCGTTACGGCGGGTCCGGCACGGCATGGCGAAGACGTCGCCGGCGCCGTAGTGCGCGGGCAGCTCGGACCAGGGGACGGCGCCGGTGAAGTGGACGGAAGCGGCGACGCCGGTGTCGGCGGCGAGGCGGCGCAGGTCCTTCTCGTAGGGGCCGCCGCCGACGATCAGCAGTACGGCGTCGGGCTCGGCGGCGAGGATGCGGGGCATCGCCCGGATCAGGGTGTCCTGGCCCTTGCGGGGGACCAGCCGCGATACGCACACCACGACCGGCCGCTCGGTCAGCCCGAGCCGGGCCCGCACCTCCTCGCCGCCGCTGCCCGGATGGAACGTCTTCTCGTCGACGCCGGGCGGCAGCTGCACCATCCGCGCGGCGGCGTCCGGGGTGAGCGCGCCCGCGATCCGGGAGCGCGTGTACTCGCCGAGGTAGGTGATCGTGTCCGTCGACTCCCCGATCCGGCGCAGCAGTTGCCGGGCGGCGGGCAGCTGGGCCCACCCGGCCTCGTGGCCGTGGGTGGTGGCGACGAGCCGCTCGGCCCCCGCCTTCCGCAGCGCCGGCGCCATCAGCCCGAGGGGCGCCGCCGCCCCGAACCACACCGACGTGCACCCGTGCTCGCGCAGCAGCCCGACGGCCCGCCGGGTCGCGCCCGGCGTCGGCAGCAGCATCGTCGTACGGTCCCGTACGACGGTGAAGGGCTGCTCGGCGTCGAAGGCGGCGGTGGCCTCGGTGCCCTCCCGGCCGCGCTTCCAGGTGGAGGCGTAGACGACGAGCCGCTCGGGGTCCAGCCGCAGCGCCATGTTGTGCAGGAAGGCCTGGATGCCGCCCGGGCGGGGCGGGAAGTCGTTCGTCACGATCAAGGTCTTGCGCATCGCCGCCGACCCTACCGAACCCGCAGCGCGGCGCGGGGCCCGGCGCCTCCGGTGGCACACGCACAGGTGTCCGGGTCATCATGGCCGCGAAACACGGCACGCGGACGGGCAGGGAGCACGTGGAGACGACGGACGCGAGGCGGCCCGCGGCGTGGCTGCTGACGGCCTGGGGCGCCACGCGGCTGGTGCTGCTGCTGTTGGTGCTGAAGGTGCTGGTCTTCCCCGGTCCGGACGTCACCAGCGACGTGTCCGTCATCTATCGGGACTGGTACGAGGTCCTGCGCACCGGAACGTTTCCGCTGGACGACGTCACCTGGCAGTACCCGCCCGCGGCGGCCTTCGCGATCCTCTCCCCCGCGCTGCTGCCCTTCCTGGAGTACGCGACGGCCTTCTTCGTCCTGGCCTGCGCCGTGGACCTGGCCGTCCTCGCCCTGCTGTGGCACGCGAGCCGGGGCTCCGGGCGCTCGTCGCGCGGTGCGTGGGTGTGGGTGGCGGGCGTTCCGCTGCTCGGTCCGACGGTGTACGCCCGCTACGACGTGATGGTCACCGCCGTCGCGGTGGCGGCGCTGCTCGCCGCCGGCCGGCATCCACGCGTGGCGGGGGCCCTGGCGGCGCTCGGGGCGCTGCTGAAGGTGTGGCCGGCGCTGGTGCTCCTCGGGATGCGCGGGCGGGCGTCGTGGGCCGCCGCGGCGCTGAGCGGGGCGGGGCTTGCGGCGCTGTTCGCCGCGACGATGCCCGGGGCGTTCGCGTTCCTGACGTTCCAGCGCGACCGGGGCACCGAGGTCGAGTCACTGGGCTCGCTGGTCTTCCACGTCGCCCGGCACTTCGGCTGGGACGGCGAGGTGCTGCTCAACTACGGCTCGGTCGAGTTCCTCGGCCCGTACGTGGGCGCGGTGAGCACGGTCGCCCTCGCACTGACCGCGCTGGCGTTCGGCTGGCTGCTGCTGTGGCGGCTGGCTGCCACGCGCTTCGCGGCGCACACGGCGGCGGACGCGGCCTTCGTGGCGGTGCTGATGTTCACGGTCACGAGCCGGGTGATCAGTCCGCAGTACATGGTGTGGCTGATCGGCCTCGCCGCGGTCTGCCGGTGCTTCCGGGCGAGCCGCATGCGGGTACCGGTCGCCCTGGTGCTGGCGGCGAGCCTGGTGACGGTGCTGGAGTTCCCGGTCTACTTCGCGTACGTCGTCGCCAGCGATCCGCTCGGCATCGCGCTCCTGGCCGTCCGCAACGGCCTGCTGGTGGCCGCCGCCCTCGTCGCGGCCCGCGCCCTGTGGCGCGACACGCTGCCACGCGGCAGATTCGCCCCGACGCCGTCCTCCCCGGCCGCCCGCACCAGCGAGGCACCGGCCTCGCCGTGATCCGCGCTGCGTCGCCGGAGCAACCTCGCCACCACTGCGCGTCGCCTCGGCCGGGCCGGCGCTGGGGGTGCCGTTCGGATCAGGTCGGCTCCGAGGGAGGGCGCCCTGCAGCGCCCGCGACCCCGGCAAGAGCCGAACCGACGCCCGTCAGGCCCGCGCCCGGCAGTCGAGCGCACCCGGGCGGCGCCCAGGCGGCCGCACTCCGCCGTCGGCAGCGGACGGCAACGGACGGCATCCGGCGACACGGGTGAGACCGCGGGTGACCACCACGCCCGCTGCACTCCAGATCGACCGGTACCGGCGCCTCCGCCCCACCACCGCCCGCGCCCAGTGCTCGCCGACCGTCCAGTGCCCGCCGACCGGCGGCACCCCCTCTCCCCGCCCCGGCCCCCGGCCCCCAGCCCCCAGCCCCCGCAAGGAACAACCCCAGACTCAGTCGAACGCCGCCCGCAGATACTCCCGCCACCGTGCCGTGAACTCCTCCGGCGTCACCGCGAGCACCTCGTTCATCGCGTCCTCGACCGCCCCCGCGCGCTTCTCGTGCGCGCCCACCGCGCGGTAGAAGGCGTCCAGGCGGTCCTCGCCCCACTGGTCGGCGATCATGCGGCAGGCCAGCCAGCCGCCCTCGTAGGCGCGGGCCAGTTCGTCCGCGTCGGCGGTGAAGCCGAAGTCCTCGTCGGTCGGGAGACTCGCGGGCACGCGGCCCTCGGCGACCGCGCCGGCCATCTCGGGGGCGGCATCGGCGGGGGCGCGGTCGCCGTCGCGGTAGCCGACCCAGTCCGCGTAACCCTCGGACAACCACAGCGGGGTGGCGGCGGTGGTGTCGGCGCGGGTGGCGACGTGGGTGGTCTCGTGGGTGAGTACGACCTGCTTGCCGAGGGTGCCGAGCAGCCCGTACGCGTCGGGATTGACGATGATCCGGTCCGCCGGCGCCTGCTCCCGGCCGCCCGTCTCGCCGGTGGTGACCGCCGCGATGCCCCGGTAGGAGGAGGCGGGCGAGCCGAGCAGGCCCGCCATCCCCTCCAGCGACTTCGGCACCAGTACGACGACCCGGCGGGCCCAGTCGCCTTCCCAGGCGTCCGACACGGCCGGCACCGCCCGGTCGGCGAGGTCCGCGTAGCCGCGCAGCGCCCCGGTGGACTGCCCGACGCCGAGCACGAGGCTGTGCGTCCCCCGGACGACCTCGACCGCGCCCTGGTCCCACGGCTGCTGGCCGGACTGCTTCGCGGGCCGGTCGGAGTCGACGGACCACCGCCCGTCCGCACCGTCCCGGCTCAGCCGCACGGTGCGGCCGGTGGTGACGGGGCCCCGGTCGTGGCCCTCGATGCGGTAGCGCAGCTCGACGTCGGCGGTGGCGGTGTCGCCGGTGCGGTCCACGCCGGTCACGCGGTACGACCAGGCGGCCAGCGGTACCTCGCCCAGGTTGTCGAAGCCGGCCCCGGTGCCCGTGCGCGTGTAGGCGGCCCGGTCGTGGTCGAGGACGGCTTCCGCACGCCGGTCCAGTACCCGCTGCACCTCGGCCGGGACGGGGTCGGCGGCGGCCCGGCCGCCGCAGGACACGAGGGAGACGAGCAGCAGGCACAGCGCCACCACCGAGGAACCCGACACCCGCCTTCGACCAGCCACCTCCCGATCGTACGGGCGGCCGGCCGAAGGAGGCAGCGGGCGGCGGCACCGAAGGGCCGCGAGGCTCAGCCCCGGGTGACCGAAAGGCTCAGACCCGGGTGACCGAGGAGACCGGCATCATGCCGACCGGGTCGTAGCGCACGGGGGCGCCGGGGTAGGGCGCGTGGATCACCTGGCCGTTGCCGACGTACATGCCGATGTGGCTGGCGTCGTCCCGGTAGGCGACCAGGTCGCCGGGCCGGGCCTGGGCCAGGGACACCCGCTGCCCGGCGCCGGACTGCGCCTGCGAGGTGCGCGGCAGGCCGACCCCGGCCTGCGCGTACGACCACTGGGTCAGGCCCGAGCAGTCGAAGCCGGTGGGCCCGTTGGCGCCCCAGACGTAGGGCTTGCCGAGGGCGGAGCGGGCGGCGGCGACGGCGGCCGCCGCGCGGCCGGAGACGGGGCCGGCGTCGCCGGGGGCGGGCAGGTCGGCACGGCCGGAGCGGGAGCCGCGGTCGTAGGCGGCGCGTTCGTCGTCCGGGAGGGAGTTGAGCAGCTCGCGGGCCTTGGCGAGCTTTCGCTCCACGGTCTTCTTGTGGGCGGCGACGGCCTTGCGGCCCTTCTCCAGCTCGGTGAGTTTCCGGCCGGCCTCGGCGCGGTCCTGGGCGAGGTCGCGCATGGCGCCCTGGAGTTCCCTCAGTTCACCGGCCTGGTGGGTGGTGATCCGGTCGAGCACGGAGGCCTTGTCCAGGTAGTCGTCCGGGTCGGTCGCGAGCAGCAGCTCCAGCGACGGGTCGATGCCGCCGGAGCGGTACTGGGCGCCGGCCAGCGAACCGAGCGCGTCCCGCATGGTGTTGATCCGCTCCTGCTGCCGGGCGATCGAGTCCTGCGCGGTGCTGACCTCCTCGCGCAGGGCGTCGGTGCGCGCGTCGGCCTTGTTGTAGGCCTCGGTCGCCTGCTCCGCCTCCGTGTGGAGCCGGTCCACCTCCGCCCGCCGGTCCTCGTGCGGGGTGGCCGTGGCCGGTACGGCGCCCAGGACCGCGGCGGCGACGGACAGCAGGCCGACGGCGGCGGTGGCGCCGCGGTCGAGCCCGGTTGGTGCAAGGCGGCGATGGAACCCCACGGGAAGCCGCACTCCTTCCGCTGGCGGACAGGGAAACGCGGCAGACAGTAACCCCGTGGCGGGGCACCGGCCAACGACCTCGGGGGCGCGCGCAGCACGACGCCCCGCCGCTGACGCAGGTCACCGGCGGGGCGGGGGTCCAAAGGCCGTACCGTGATTCGCCCGAACGGGCGGCATGGCGAGGGCGACTGAAGGGTTCGGGAGGGGCGTCGGGTCAGACGCGCACGCCGAACATGAACGGACCGCCGATGGTGTTCATCGACTCGTAGCGGACGACCGTGCCGCTGCGCGGCGCGTGCAGGACCTGGCCGTTGCCGGCGTAGAGGCCGACGTGGTGCAGGTCGTTGAAGAAGAAGACCAGGTCGCCGACCTGGAGGTCGCTCATCGAGGAGATGCGCGTACCCGCGCCGGTCTGTGCCTCGGAGGTGCGCGGGATGCCGACGCCGGCCTGCGCGTAGGCCCAGGAGGTCAGGCCCGAGCAGTCGAAGGAGGAGGGGCCGGTGGCGCCGTAGACGTACGGCGTTCCTATCTTGCTCTGGGCGGCGGCGAAGGCGGCGGCGGCCCGGCCGGAGGCGGGCTTGCCGGTGCCGCCGGAGAGGACCTCGCGCTCGCTGCTGCGGGTGGCGCGCTGTTCCTCGGCGGCGAGGGCGGCCTTCTCCTTGGCGGTGAGCGTGTTGAGCAGCTTCTGCGCGGAGGAGAGCTTGCCCTGGACTTCCTTCTTCTTCTTGCCCAGTTCGGTGCGGGTGGAGGCGAGGTCCTTGAGCTTCTCGGTGGCCTCGGAGCGCTGCTGGGCGAGGTCGCGCTGCTTGTCCTGGATCTTCTTCAGCGCCTCGACCTGCTGACCGCTCAGCTGGTCGAGCGTGGAGGCCTTGTCCAGGTAGTCGTCCGGGTCGGCCGAGAGGAAGAGCTGGAGGGAGGGGTCGATGCCGCCGGAGCGGTACTGGGCGCTGGCCATCGAACCGAGGCCGTCGCGCAGGTCGTTGAGCTCCTCCTGGCCGCGGGCGACGTTGTCCTGGATCGTGGAGATCTCCTTCTGGAGCTTCTCCTGCTTCTCCTTGGCGCCGTTGTACTTCTCGGTGGCCTGCTCCGCCTCTTCGTAGAGCTTGTCGACCTTGGCCTTGACCTCGTCCTTGCTCGGCTTCTCGCTCGGGGCGGCGTTGGCGGCCTGTGAGCTGAGAGCGACAGCGGCGGCGGCAGCGGTGGTCAGCACGGTCACGCGCGTGCGGCTCGGCTGCTTGGGACGACGGTGGGACGCCACGGAGACGAGCTCCTTCTTGAGAGGGATCACCCGTGCGAGGGTTCGAGGGCTGACCCTAGTGACCCACTCGTGATCAGTTCAAATCCTCCGCCGAAAAATCCCGGTTACGCACCGCATTCTTTGCCACAACTCACGTGCGGTAATCCCTACTTGACACTACGTTGCGTGACGGTTCCGTCAATTCAGGCATAGAGCGCCTACGTTGCGGTTGCCACGAAAGTGAAGCAAGGGGTCGGCGAGGGGCTAGGAAAGCCGCTTGAGCAGCACCGCGGACGCCACCGGGCGTGCGCCGGCGCGCGCCACGCCGTCGGCGACCTCGCGGTCGGTGGAGACGACGATGACCGGCCGTCCCGGCGGCTCGGCCCGCACCAGCTGGCGGATCAGCTCGTCGGCGGTGACGCCGGGCTTGGAGAACAGCACCCGCACTCCGCGCGGCGGCGCGAGCAGCACCGGCGCCACCAGTTCGGCGCCGTCGAAGACGCAGGTCATCTCGGCGCCGGTCTGTGCGGCGAGCTGGGAGAGCTGGCCGAGCAGCCGGAGCCGCTGCTTCTCCAGCGGCATCTGCGGATAGCCGGTCTTGGTGACGTTGTAGCCGTCGACGACCAGGTGCGCCTGGGGCAGCGCGAGCAACTGGTCGAGGATGGCGGGGTCGTTCTCGGACAGGGCGCGGGCGGCGATGTCCTTGGGCGTCATCCGGCCGGGCTCGACCGCGTCCACCGTCTCGGCGGGCCGCACCGACACCGGGGGCAGCGCGAGCTCCCGGCGCAACCCCTGCGTCGCGTCCAGCAGGGTGTCCAGCAGCAGCCGCACCCGCATGTCCTCGACGCTGCGCCCCTCACGGGCCGCCTTGCGGGTGGCCTCCAGGGCGGCCTCCGCCTCCCCGAGCCGGGTCTTGAGCCGCCGGGTCTCGCTCTCGGCGGCGGAGACCTGGGCGTGCCCCTCGGCGCGGACGGCGTCGATCTCGGCCCGGATCTTGCGCAGCGCCGCCTCGCCGCGCTTGACGTCGCTGAGGGCCGAGCGCAGCTTGCGGTGCAGCGACTCGCCCTCCTTCTTCGCCGCGTCCAGCTCGGCGCGCAGCCGCTCGGTCTCGGTCCTGGTGTGCTCCCGGGCCCGGGCCAGCTCCTCGTGCAGCCGCTCCAGCTCCGCGCGGCTCTCCTCGTCGGCGCGCTCGGCGTCCGCGCGCTGCGCCTCCTCGCCGGCGGCGGTCACCAGTTTCACCCAGCCGTGCGGTCGCAGCACGTAGGCCGCGGCCGCCACGTCGAGCGGGTCCGCGGCCGGCGGCGGGGAGGCGGCGTCCAGGGCCCCGGCCAGTTCCGGCTGGGCCTCCCTGAGCTTCTCGCCGATGCGCTGGCGGAACAGGGGATCGGTCTCCACGGCGGCGGCCATGGCGTTGCCGGCGAACTTGGCCCTGCGGTTCGGGGCGAACCGGGCGTACTGTCTCAGCTGCGCCGGCAGCTCGCCGACCGTGAGTCCGCCGAAGCCGTCGGACACGATCTGCACGACCTTGCGGCGCACGCCGTCGGGCAGCGGCCGGTCGAGCACCTCGGCGGCGCCGTCGCCCGGCTCCCCGCCTTGTGTCTCCACCATCCGTCACCCCATATGTCTCAGGGCGGCCCCACTGCGGGATCGCCTTGTGCGGGGCCGCTCCGCTCAGGAGGCGGCACCCGGCCTGTCCACGAGTTCCACCTGGTCCACGGCGTTGCACCAGCGGCACCGCACCGACTCGATGGTCTCACTGAGCACCTCGCGCTCCTCGACGTTCGGCTCACCGGCCAGATCGAGGTGCACGTACTCGACGACCTTCGAGGCCCGGGTCACGTCGAAGCGGGTGAGGTTGCCGCAGAGGGTGCAGCGCCACCGCGTCGTGTCGGTCGGCAGGGGAACCGTCATCGTGGCTGTTCGCTCTCTTCCGGTGTCGGTGCCGCGCCGGGCTCCCCCGGTGCGTGTGGCTCGTAACCCTACGGCCTGGCGGGTACCCGACGCCCGCGTGTCCACGGCGGCGAGGCGGCCCGGTCGGTTGCGTCCCGTTACGTCATGCTCTGTGTCCATGATCCGCAACTGGAGCACGGCGGCCCTCAGGACGGTGAGGACGGTCCGGACACCCGGCAGGACCCGCACGACCCGGGGCCGGTCGGCACCGGTGACGTACGGGCTGATCACCCTGTGTTGTCTGCTGTTCCTGGTCAGCCCGGCGGCGGGCCTGAATCCGGTGTACGGCACCGGCGACGAACTGCTCGCCGCACAGCGCGCCTACTTCCGGCGCTGGGGCGTGATCCCCGCAGAACTGTTCGAGGACTCCCCCGGATCGGCCCTCACCCCCGCCACGGCGCTGTTCGTCCACGGCAGCTGGGTGCACCTGCTGGGCAACATGCTCTTCCTCTACGTCTTCGGCGCGATGACCGAGGAACGGATGGGCAGGCTCCAGTTTGCCCTGTTCTACCTCGGCTGCGGCTACCTGGCCCTGCTCGGTTACGCGGGGGCCAACGCCCACTCCCAGCAGTCCCTGGTCGGCGCCTCGGGGGCCATCTCGGCGATCCTCGGCGCGTTCCTCTTCCTCTTCCCGCGCGCCCGGGTGACCAGCCTCCTGCCCTTCCTCTTCTTCCTGCCGCTGCGCTTCCCGGCCTGGGTCGTGCTGCCCTTCTGGGCCGGCCTCCAGTGGATGGCGGCGGGACGGGCCGGCGACGGGCCGGGGGTGGCGTACCTCGCGCACCTGGTCGGCTTCGGGCTGGGCTTCGTCTTCGCCTGGGTGCGGTTCGGGCGTACGACTAGAGTGCAGAGTGTTCCAGTGACGGCCCCCGAGGGAGAGAAACAGCCGTGATCAGCGCGATCGTCCTCATCAAGACCAGCGTGGACCGGATCCCCGAGATCGCGGAGCAGATCGCCGCGCTGGAGAACGTCAGCGAGGTCTTCTCCGTCACCGGCACCTACGACCTGATCGCCATGGTGCGGGTGAACGAGCACGAGGACCTGGCGGAGGTCATCCCCGGCCGGATCAGCAAGATCCCGGGCGTGGAGGGCACGGACACGCACGTGGCGTTCCGGACGTACTCGCAGCACGACCTGGAGGCGGCGTTCGCCATCGGGCTCGACAACTAGCGTCCGGCGAGGACGCGGATGAAGAGTTCTTCATCCCGGACTCATCCGGGACGCGGGGTGTCGGGCGCAGGATCAGGGACATGGTCTTCTCACGCCGGATGGCGGCCCTGGCGGCCGTCGTCCTGATCCCGCTCGGCATCGCGGCGACCAGTTTCGCCCTCACCGACAGTCCGCAGGAACCCAAGGTCCCGGCCAAGGTGGAGCTGGAGAGCGGCTCCCCCACCCCGACCCCCACCTCCTCCTCACCCACTTCCTCCTCGCCCGAGCCGACGCCCAGCGACCAGGTGGTGACCCGGCCACCGGTGACCGACAGCGCTCCGGATGACGACGATGACGACGACCGAGGCAACGACGCCGGAGACGACCGGGGCGCCGACGACGGAGCCGGCGACGACGGCTGACCGCGAGCGCCGCCGGATCTCGGCCCGGGTCCGCATCCTGCTCTGGCTGCTGCTCGTGATGGCGGTCGCCCTCGCCTCGGTGGCCGCGACCACCCGCTCGATCCTGCTGCGCGACACCGACCAGCGGATCAACGGCCTGCTCGCCCAGGAGGCCGGCGAGTTCGCCAACTTCGAGGAGCAGGGCTTCGACCCGGAGACCGGCCTCCCGTTCACCGAACCGGAGCGGCTGCTCAAGGTCTTCCTGGAGAGGCAGTACGCCGACCTGGACGAGGAGCTGATCGGCCTGGTGGGCGAGGTGGGCAGCAGGCCCACGCAGATCATCCAGCAGCGCGAGATCCCGGTCGGCCTGCCCCTGCACAAGGACGCCGACGCCAGGCGCCGCATCTACGCCTCGCCCGACTCCACCGGCACTCTGGAGCGGCCGGAGGGGGACATCCGCTGGGCCAAGGTCACCGTGGCCCGCTACGGCGGCGAACCGGCGGCCGCCTTCGTGGTCGCCTTCCATCCCGGGCGGGAACAGGCGCGCGCGGACGAGGTTTTCCGCGTCCTGCTCGCCATCTCCGGCGTCGCCCTGCTGATGACGACCGGCATCGCCTGGGTGGTCGCGGGCCGGATCCTGAAACCGGTCCGGCTGGTGCGCACCACGGCCGCACAGCTCACCGAGCAGGACCTGACCCGGCGCATCCCGGTGCACGGCCACGACGACGTGGCCGCGCTCGCCGAGACCTTCAACGCCATGCTCGACCGGCTGGAACGCGCCTTCGGCACCCAGCGCCGGTTCGTCGACGACGCGAGCCACGAGCTGCGCACCCCGATCACCATCGTGCGCGGCCACCTGGAACTGATGGGCGACGACCCGGCCGAACGCGAGGAGACCGTCCGCCTCGTCACCGACGAACTGGACCGGATGAGCCGCATCGTCGAGGACCTGCTGCTCCTCGCCAAGGCCGAACGCCCCGACTTCGTCACCCCCGAGCCGGTCCAGCTCGCCGAACTCACCGCCGACGTCTACGTCAAGGCCCGCACCCTCGGCGACCGGGACTGGGTGCTGGACGGGGTCGCCGACCGCGAGGCCCAGCTGGACCCCCAGCGCATCACCCAGGCCATGGTGCAGCTCGCGCAGAACGCCGTGCAGCACACCACCACCGGCCAGACCATCCGCATCGGCTCCCGCGCCGACGGCGCCCGGATCGAGCTGTACGTCGCCGACTCCGGACCGGGGGTCCAGCCGCAGGACGCCGAGGTCGTCTTCGAGCGCTTCCGGCGCGGCACGACCCGGCGCGGGGTGCGCGGCACGGGCGCCGGGCTCGGACTGTCGATCGTCAAGGCGATCGCCGAGGGCCACGGCGGCCGGGTCGGCCTGCGCGCCACCGAGGGCGGCGGCGCCACCTTCGTACTCACTCTGGAAGAGGCACGCCCATGAACCGCATCCTCATCGTCGAGGACGAGGAGCGCATCGCCTCCTTCGTCGAGAAGGGCCTGCGCGCCAACGGCTTCACCACCACCGCCGTCGCCGACGGCGACGCCGCCTACGAGTACGCCCTCACCGGCGGCTTCGACCTGGTCGTCCTGGACATCGGACTGCCCGGCCGGGACGGTTTCACGGTCCTGCGGGAGCTGCGCGAGTCCCGGGTGACGACCCCGGTGATCGTGCTGACCGCCCGGGACTCCGTACGGGACACGGTGGCCGGCCTGGAGGGCGGCGCCGACGACTGGATGACCAAGCCGTTCCGCTTCGAGGAGCTGCTCGCCCGGGTACGGCTGCGGCTGCGTACGGCGGCCAGGGCACCGGAGGTGACGGTGCTCAGGTCCGGCGACCTCTCCCTGGACCTGCGCACCCGCCGCGCCCGTGCCGCGCAGCGGACCGTGGACCTGACGGCCCGTGAGTTCGTGCTGCTCGAACTGTTCCTGCGCCACCCGGGGCAGGTCCTGTCGCGGGAGCAGATCCTGTCCCACGTGTGGGGCTACGACTTCGACCCCGGCTCCAACATCGTGGACGTGTACGTGCGGGCGCTGCGCAAGAAGCTGGGGGCGCAACGGGTGGAGACGGTACGGGGCATGGGCTACCGGCTGCCGGGCTGACGCACTCGGCGCACTGGCGGGCCGACCGGCTTTTGTGTGAAGTTTCCTTCATGTCGGACTCATTGAGGGCTCACCGCCAAGGAGAACCCTCGATGACGTGACGTTGAACCTCCGCCTAGCGGCGGCCCTCTGCGTGGCGCTGTCCCTGTGCGCGCTGCTGGCGGTACCCGCCAACTTCCCCGCCCTCGGCGGCGACGCGCGCCTCACCCTCGCCGTGTTCGCGCTGGCCACCTGCGCCTGGATCGGTACGCCGATCGACGACACGTACATCGCGCTGGGCGCCGGACTCGCGCTGACCGCGACCGGCGTCATCAGCAGCGACACCCTCTTCGGCACCCTCGGTGACGACACGGTGTGGCTGCTGATCTGCGCCTTCGTGCTGGCGGCGGCGGTGGCCCGGACCGGGCTCGCGGGGCGGGCGGCGGCGTTCCTGGTCGGCGGGGCGCGCAGCGTACGGCAGTTGGTCCATCTGACGACGGCCGCGCTGGTCGTGACGGCGTTCGCGGTGCCGGCCACGTCGGGCCGGGCGGCGCTGGCGCTGCCGGTGTTCCTGGCCCTCGCCAAGGCACTCGCCGACCGGAAGCGACTGGTGGTGATGCTGGCGCTGCTGTTCCCGACCGTGATCCTGCTGTCGGCGGTGGCGACGCTGATCGGCGCGGGCGCGCATCTGATCACGGTGTCGGTGCTGTGGGAGGCGACCGGGGACCGGATCGGCTTCACCCAGTGGCTGCTGCTCGGCCTGCCGCTGGCGGTGACCTCCTCCCATCTGGCCGCCGAGACGGTCCTGCTGACGACGACTCGGCGCGCGGACCGCAAGGGCCCGGTCCGTATCACCGCCGAGGAGATACAGCGGCACACCGAGAGCCCGGTCACCGGGCCCTGGACGCAGGCGGAGAAGCGCTGCGCCGCGCTGCTGGCCACGGTGGTGACCCTGTGGTGCAGCGAGCCCCTGCACCATGTGTCGCCCGCGGTGGTGGCGCTGATCGGCGCGGTCGTCGCCTCCTCCCCCGCGCTCGGCACCGTACGGCTCAAGGACGCGCTGAAGACCGTGCCCTGGTCGCTGCTGCTGTTCATGGCGGCGACCATGGCGATGGGCGTCGCGCTCGCCGACTCCGGTGCCGCGAAGTGGCTGGTGTCGGGGCTGCCCGCGCACGTCGCACCGGCCGTCTTCCTCGGGGTCGTGGTGGCGGTGAGCACGGCGGCCCACCTGGTCCTCCAGTCCCGCTCGGCCCGCTCCTCCGTCCTGGTCCCGCTGGTGATCGCCGCGGCCGTGGGCGCCGGGGTCAACCCGGTCGCCGCCGCGCTCGCGTCCACCGCCGCCGCCGGTTTCTGCCACACGCTCCCGGCCTCCGCCAAGCCGGTCACGCTCTTCTCCGACATCCCCGGCACCCCCACCTACACCCCGCGCGACCTGCTGCGGCTGTCCGCCGTCCTGGCACCGCTGACCGCCGCCCTCGTGCTGTTCTTCGCCGCCGCCGTCTGGCCGCTGCTCGGCGTACCCGTGACCCGTTGAAGGAGCCCTCCATGTCCGCCATGCCCTCCGTGCCCGCCGTGCCCTCGCTGCTGAACCGTGTCGTCGTGGCCCCCAGCGGCTTCAAGGAGTCCCTGTCCGCGCAGGCCGCCGCCGACGCCATCGCGGAGGGTGTCCGCCGGGTCCTGCCGGACGCCGAGATCGACCGCATCCCGCTGGTGGACGGCGGCGAGGGCACGGCCGTCGCGCTGGCCGCCGCGACCGGCGGGCGGCTGGTCGCGCTGGCCGCCACCGGCCCGGTCGGCGAACCCGTCGGCACCCACTTCGCGCTGCTCGGCGCCCGGGACACGGCGGTGGTGGAGATGGCGGCCGTAGCGGGCCTCTCCCTTGTCCCCCGCGCTCTGCGCGACCCGGGCGCCACGACGACGTACGGCGTCGGCGAGCTGATCCGCGCCGCGCTGGACACCGGGGTGCGGCGCGTCCTGGTCGGCTGCGGCGACTCGGGCACGTCGGACGGGGGCGCGGGCGCGCTCCAGGCGCTCGGGGCCCGGCTGCTGGACGCGGACGGCTTCGAACTCCCGCACGGTGGACGGGAGCTGAGCCGCCTCGCCCGCATCGACCCGTCCGGTCTGGACGCCCGGTTGAAGGACACCGAGCTGCTCGTCGCCTGCAACCCGTTCAACGTGCTGTGCGGCGAGCGAGGCGTGGCCCGGGTGTTCGGCCCGCAGAAGGGGGCGACGCCCGCGCAGGTCGAGGAGTTGTCGGCCGGCCTGGAGAACTGGGCACGCGTCCTCACCCGGGACCTCGGTGTCATCGGCACGGACCTGCGGGGCGGCCCCGGCACCGGCGCCTCCGGCGGGCTGGGCGCCGGGCTGGCCGCGGTCGGCGGACGGCTGCTCCCCCGCTTCGACGTGCTGCTCGACCACCTCGACCTGGACGCCCGTCTCGCCCGCGCCGACCTGGTGCTCACCGCCGAGGGCGCCCTGGACCACCAGACGCCGCGCGGCAAGGTCCCGGCCGAAGTGGCCCGCCGCGCCAAGCTCTACGGCCGTCCCGTCCTCGCCCTGGCCGGCACGCTCGGCGAGGGCGCGCACGAGGTGCCGGGGGTGGACGCCTTCCACGGCATCATGCCGGCGCCGATGGCCCTGGCGGACGCGCTGCTGCGCGCCGCCGAACTCCTCACGGACGCCACGGAGCGGGCGCTGCGGATGATCCTGCTGGGGTCGCGGCTGCCGGGTCAGGCGGCGGTGTCGGCGGGGGCAGTGCCGGCGGCGGTGTCGGCGGCGGACGTGTCGGGGACGCAACGCCCGTCCTCGGTCCGGTAGTTCCACCGCGCGCCGTCGTTCACCAGCTCCTTGACGGCGTTCACGAACCGCTCGACGTGCTCCTCCGGGGTGCCCGCGCCGAAGCTCACGCGGATGGCGTTGAGGGACTTCTCGCCGGGCGCCGCCTCGGGGGCGCCGCACTCGCCCTGCGCCTGCGGGTCGCTGCCGAGCAGGGTGCGCACCAGCGGGTGGGCGCAGAACAGGCCGTCGCGCACCCCGATGCCGTACTCGGCGGAGAGGGCGGCGGCGAAGTGGGAGCTGTTCCAGCCCTCGACGACGAAGGAGAGCACGCCGACGCGCGGGGCGTCGTCGCCGAAGAGGGAGAGGATCCGCACCTGGGGCACCTCGGCGAGCCCGTCCCGCACCTTGCCGATCAGGTGCTCCTCGCGCGCGACCAGCGTGTCGAACCCGGCCTCGGTGAGGGCCTTGCAGGCGGAGGCGATCGAGTAGGCGCCGATGACGTTGGGCGACCCGGCCTCGTGCCGCGCGGCGCTGTCGTGCCACTCCACGTCCACGCCGCCGTCGGCGCGCCGGGTGACCCTGCGGCTGGCGCCGCCGCCCGCGAGGTACGGCTCGGCCTCGCGCAGCCAGTCGGCCCGGCCGGCCAGCACGCCGGCGCCGAAGGGGGCGTACAGCTTGTGCCCGGAGAAGGCGACCCAGTCGACGTCCAGGTCGGCCACGGAGACGGGGTGGTGCGGGGCGAGCTGGGCGGCGTCGAGCACGATCCGGGCGCCGTGGGCGTGCGCGGCGGCGGCCAGTTCCCGCACCGGCCACAGCTCGCCGGTGACGTTGGAGGCGCCGGTGACGCAGACCAGGGCGGGCCCGTACGGCTCGCGGGCGGCGAGGGCGCGCTCCAGGGTCTCGACGGCCTGTGCGGGGGTGCGCGGGGCGTCGAGGTAGGTCACGTCCGCGTCGCGCCAGGGCAGCAGCGAGGCGTGGTGCTCGGTCTCGAAGACGAAGACCCGACAGCCGGCGGGCAGCGCGGCGGCGAGCAGGTTGAGGGAGTCGGTGGTGGACCGGGTGAAGACCACCTGGTCCCCTTCCCGGCATCCGAGGAACCCGGCGACGGTCTCCCGGGCGTTCTCGAACAGGTCGGTCGACAGCTGCGACAGGTACCCGGCCCCGCGGTGCACGCTGCCGTAGTACGGGGCGTAGGCCGCCACGTCGTCCCAGACCCGCTGGAGCGCGGGCGCGCTGGCGGCGTAGTCGAGCGCGGCGTAGGTGACCTCTCCGCCGGTGACGAGCGGGACGGTGACGTCCCGGCCGAGAACGGGCAGCGGGATGGCGACAGCGGTGGGTACGGACATGGCGGACTCCCGTGAGGACCAGCGCGAGGAAACGCGCTGTTAAAGAGAAGAAAAGAGGTGTGCGGAGGCGGGGCTCTGCGGCCCTATCGCATTCGCTGGTTCACAGGAGACTCCCTCGGACGACCCAGGACCCCTGGTTCCGCGAGGGGTCCGCGCTTGCCGTGAACCTTGCTGTCCACGACCTGGTCTTCACCCGGGGCACCCCGCCACGGACGGAGGGTTGCCGGACAGTCGGCCGGGGCCTCATGACTGTCACTCATGACCTGCTGAAAAACTTATGGGAAGTGATCGGCGTCCCGCAACCCGAGTCCGGATCGCGGGACGCACGTCACACCACGGGACCGGAGCGCTACGCGTGGCTCGCGGCCACCCAGCGCTCCAGGACGCGCTTGGCGGCGCCCGAGTCGATCGCCTCGGCCGCCCGGTCCATCCCGGCCCGGATCTGCTCGGTCAACGGCCCGTCGCCGGGCTCCAGGGCGACCAGCGCCGCCGCCGAGTTCAGCAGCACCGCGTCCCGCACGGGGCCCGTCTCGCCGGCCAGCAGGCGGCGGGCGACGTCGGCGTTGTAGGAGGCGTCGGCGCCGCGCAGCGCCTCGACCGGCACGAGTTCGAGGCCGACGTCCCGCGGGTCGAAGGTCTCCTCGGTCACCCGGCCGTCCCGCACGACCCACACCCGGGAGGTGGCCGTCGTGGTCAGCTCGTCGAGGCCGTCGTCGCCCCGGAAGACCAGGGACGAGTGGCCGCGCTCGGCGAAGACTCCGGCGATGATCGGCGCCATCCGGGCGTGGGCGACCCCGATCGCCTGGGACTTCACCTTGGCGGGGTTGGTCAGCGGGCCCAGGAAGTTGAACACCGTGCGGATACCCAGCTGACCGCGCGCCGCCGCCACATGGCGCAGCGACGGGTGGAACTTCACGGCGAAGCAGAAGGTGATGCCGGCCTCCTCGGCGACCTCCGCCACCCGCTTCGGCGTCAGCTCCAGATTGACCCCGAGCTTCTCCAGGACGTCGGAGGCCCCGGACGCCGAGGAGGCGGCCCGGTTGCCGTGCTTGACGACCTTCGCGCCCGTGCCGGCCACGACGATCGCCGACATGGTGGAGATGTTGACCGTCTTGGCGCCGTCGCCGCCGGTACCGACGATGTCGACCGTCTCCCCCGGCACCTCGATCACGTTGGCGTGGGCGTACATGGTGCGGACGAGACCGGAGATCTCCTCGACCGTCTCCCCCTTGAACCTGAGGCCCACCGCGAAGCCGGCGATCTGCGCGTCGGTCGCCTCGCCGCGCATGATCACGTCCAGCGCCCAGGCGGTCTCGTCGGCGGTCAGGTCCCGGCCGTCCGCCAGTCCGTTCAGCAGGGCGGGCCAGGAGCGGCCCGCCGCGGTGTCGCCTCCAGCGGGGGTCAAAGCGCTCATGAGCCGCTCCTGAATCGTGTGTATGGCGGAAAGAAGGTGTGCTCCCACCCTATCCAGCCCCGGGCACGGCGAAGGGCCCCGTCCGCGGAACGGACGGGGCCCTTCGACCGTGGTGTGGCGACGCTGGAGGGTCAGTGGTGGCCGTGGCCGCTCGTGATCTCCTTGTACTCCTCGACGGTCGGCTTCGGAATCTGCGCTTCCTCGCCGTAGTACCCCTTGCTGAGCTTGGCGCGGAGCTTCTCCGTGCGCTTCACCTTGCGCCGGACGCCGTTCTCGTCGACCTCCGGGCCGATCTCGGCCGGCTTGTACTGCTCGTGCGCCGTGAGCGTGTGCAGCTGCTCCTGGCTGAGCGGCTCGTGCACCTCGATGAACTCACCGTGCGGCAGGCGCTTGATGATGCCCGACTCGCGGCCGTGCAGCACCTTGTCCTTGTCCCGGCGCTGGAGGCCGAGGCAGATCCGCTTGGTGACGATGAACGCGACGACCGGGCCGACGAAGAACGCGATGCGGACGAACCAGGTGATCGCGTTGATCGACAGATGGAAGTGCGTGGCCCAGATGTCGTTGCCGCCACCGACCAGCAGCACCATGTACCAGGTGATCCAGGCGACACCGAAGGCCGTACGGGTCGGGGCGTTGCGCGGGCGGTCCAGGATGTGGTGCTCGCGCTTGTCGCCGGTGACCCAGGACTCGATGAACGGGTACACCGCGATCGCCGCCAGGACCAGCGGGAAGATGACCAGCGGAACGAACACGCCCAGGACGAGCGTGTGGCCCCAGAAGTTGATCTCCCAGCCGGGCATCACACGGATCAGGCCCTCGGAGAAGCCCATGTACCAGTCGGGCTGGGCGCCCGTGCCCACCATGTCCGGCCGATAGGGGCCGATGGCCCAGATCGGGTTGATCGTGGCGATGGCCGAGACGGCGGCGATCACACCGAAGACCAGGAAGAAGAAGCCTCCGGCCTTGGCCATGTACACCGGCAGCAGCGGCATGCCGACGACGTTCTTGTTGGTCTTGCCGGGACCCGCGAACTGCGTGTGCTTGTGGTAGAAGACCAGGATCAGGTGGGCGACCACCAGGCCGAGCATGATGCCCGGCAGCAGCAGGATGTGGATCGAGTAGAACCGGGCCACGAAGTCGTGGCCGGGGAACTCCCCGCCGAAGAGGAAGAACGAGATGTACGTGCCGACGATCGGCACGGACAGGATCGCGCCCTCCATGAAGCGGATACCGGTGCCCGAGAGCAGGTCGTCCGGGAGCGAGTAACCGGTGAAGCCGGTGAACATGCCGAGGACGAACAGCAGGAAACCGAACAGCCAGTTGACCTCACGCGGCTTGCGGAACGCGCCGGTGAAGAAGACGCGCATCATGTGCACGAACATGCCGGCGAGGAAGATCAGCGCCGCCCAGTGGTGGATCTGCCGGATGAGCAGACCACCGCGGACGTCGAAGCTGATCTCCAGCGTGGAGGCGTACGCCTCACTCATCAGCTGGCCCTGCAGCGGCACGTACGAGCCGTGGTACGCGACCTCGTTCATCGAGGGGTGGAAGAACAGCGTCAGGTACACACCCGTGAGGATGATGATGATGAAGCTGTAGAGGCAGATCTCACCCAGCATGAACGACCAGTGGTCGGGGAAGATCTTGCGCATGTTGGCCTTGGCCAGGGAGTAGATCCCCAGCCGGCCGTCGGCCCAGTCGGCGACGCGCTCGCCGGCCGGTGCCTTCCCGCGAGAGCGGGGGGCTTCGTTCGCTGTAGTGCTCATCCGCGCTCCCAGAAGGCAGGACCGACGGGCTCTTCGAAGTCGCCGAGCGCTTCGAGGTAACCCTCGTCGTTCACGCCGATGCGCAGCTGCGGCAGGGCGTGACCGGCGGGACCGAAGATCACCCGGGCACCGTCGGCAAGGTCGAAGGTGGACTGGTGGCAGGGGCAGAGCGCGTGGTGCGTCTGCTGCTCGTACAGGGAGATCGGGCAACCGACGTGGGTGCAGATCTTCGAGTACGCCACGATGCCCTCGTGCGACCACTCGAGCTCGCGCTTGTCCTTGATGGCCTCCGGCTCCAGCCGGATGATCATCAGGGCCGCCTTGGCGATCTCGGTCATGAACTCCTCGTCGTGCTCCTCCAGGCCCTCGGGCATGGCGAAGGTGAGCGAGCCCACGGCGACGTCGGAGGGGCGCAGCGGCTCGTGGGTGTTCTGGTTGACGAGCAGCTTGCCCTTGGACCACAGGGTGTGGCGGAGCTTGGTGCCGGGCAGCGGGCCGAGGTCGCGCAGCAGGACGACACCGGAGAGCGGCACCAGCGTGAGCGCGCCCAGCATCGTGTTGCGGATCAGCTTGCGGCGCCCGATCACGGACTCCTTGGCACCCTGCTTGAAGTCCGCGTGGACCTTGGCACGGGTCTCCGGGTCGGCCTCGATCGGGTGACGCTCGTCGGCGACCTCCTCGTCGGACATCAGCGTGCGGGCCCAGTGGACCGCGCCGGCGCCGATCGCGAACAGCGCGACGCCGAGCGTCATGCCGAGCGCGAAGTTCAGCGCACTGATGTGACCGAGCGGGAAGATGTAGACCGACTTGTCGACCGGGATCGTCACGAACGAGGCGATGAAGCCGACGGTGGCCAGCATCGACAGCGTGAACAGCAGGGCGACCGTGCGCTCGGACCGCTTGGCGGCCCGCTCGTCGGTGTCCTGGATCCGGTGCTCGTGGGGCGGCAGTCCCGGGTCGGCGAACGGGTTCTGCTCGTCCGCGGGGCGCAGCGAGCCGTGCCCGTGCGGGGCGTCCTGCGCAGCGGGCAGGTTCTCTTCTGGAATGTCTTGGCTACTCATGACTTCTTGGCCTTTGCGGTCCGAGCGGCGACCCAGACGGCGACGGCGATCAGGGCGCCCAGTCCGAACACCCAAGCGAACAGACCTTCACTCACCGGACCCAGTCCGCCGAGGTTGAGGCCACCGGGCTCCACGGTGTCGTCGCTGTTGACCGCGTCCAGGTAGGCGATGATGTCCTTCTTGTTCTGCTCGGACATCGTGCTGTCGGGGAAGGAGGGCATGTTCTGCGGGCCGGTCAGCATGGCCTCGTAGATGTGCTTGGGATCGACGTCCTCGAGGCTCGGCGCGTACTTGCCGTGCGTCAGGGCGCCGCCCTTGCCGGTGAAGTTGTGGCACTGCGCGCAGTTGTTGCGGAACAGCTCACCGCCCTTGGCGATGTCCGCGCCCTGGGGGCCGTACTTCTCCTCCGACGGGATGGCCGGACCGGCACCCAGCGAGGCGATGTAGGCGGCCAGCTGGTCGATCTCGGCCTGCGAGTAGACGACCGGCTTTTCCGGGACCTGCGCGCCCGGCTGCTGGGCCGGCATACGGCCGGTGCCCACCTGGAAGTCGACGGCCGCGGCGCCCACGCCGACCAGGCTCGGACCGTCGGTGGTGCCCTGACCCCCGGTGCCGTGGCAGCTGGCACAGCCGACGGCGTAGAGCTTCTTGCCCTCGTCGATGGCGAGGGACTGGGCGGTTTCATCGGCCTGCGCCTTGTCCGCGGGTGCGAACGCGGCGTACAGCCCCCCTGTGCATGCCAGCGCGAGGAGTAGGACGACGAGCGCCGCCAGCGGGTGGCGTCGTCGTGCGGAGAGCTTTTTCACGGATTACCCCGGTGTCAGGATCTTCTGCGTCGATGCTTCTGGAATTGGGCGGGTGCGCGCCGCGACTACTTGATCATGTAGATCGTGGCGAAGAGGCCGATCCAGACGACGTCGACGAAGTGCCAGTAGTAGGACACGACGATGGCGGCGGTCGCCTGCTCGTGGGTGAACCTCCGGGCCGCGTAGGTGCGGCCGAGGACCAGCAGGAAGGCGATGAGGCCGCCCGTCACGTGCAGTCCGTGGAAGCCGGTGGTCAGGTAGAACACCGAGCCGTACGGGTCCGACGAGAGCGAGAGGCCCTCGTGCTTGACCAGCTCGGTGTACTCGAACACCTGACCGCCGATGAAGATCGCACCCATCACGAACGTGACGATGAACCACATCCGGAGCTTCTTCACGTCACCGCGCTCGGCGGCGAACACGCCGAGCTGGCAGGTGAGGGAGGAGAGCACCAGGATCGTGGTGTTCGTCGCGGAGAACGGGAAGTTCAGCGCGTCGGCCTTCTCGGACCAGAAGTCCGGGCCGGTCACCGATCGCAGGGTGAAGTACATCGCGAAGAGGGCCGCGAAGAACATCAGCTCGGAACTCAACCAGATGATGGTTCCGACGCTGGTGAGGTTCGGTCGGTTGACCGACGGGTGCGCGTGCCCGGTTTCTACTGTCGTTGCTGTCGCCACGACCGACATTATGTCGGTCGCTTATCCCGCCCTCACCCCGGGGGGTGCCGTTCGGAGTGTCCGCACCGTCTGTACTGCCCGTATGGCCCATCGAACGGCCCGTCGAAGCCGTGTCCGAACCAGTGTTGACGAGGAGTTCGAAGGAGTAGCATCCGGCGCAACGGGCTACGACTGTTTCACTGCGTATCGGAGGAAGCATGCAGCCGACCGCCACGGTGCTGGTCTACAGCGACGACTCCAACACCCGCGAGCAGGTGCGGTTGGCGACCGGCCGCCGGCCGGCTCCGGACGTGCCCGTGGTCGAGTTCGTGGAGTGCGCCACCCCGGCCGCCGCGATCAAGGAACTGGACAAGGGCGGGATCGACGTCTGCGTCCTGGACGGCGAGGCGGTGCCCATGGGCGGCATGGGGCTGTGCCGGCAGATCAAGGACGAGGTCTTCCAGTGCCCGCCGGTGCTGCTGCTCATCGCCAGGCCGCAGGACGCGTGGCTGGCGACGTGGAGCCGGGCGGAGGCGGCTGTGACGCTGCCGGTGGAGCCGGTGGAGTTCGCGTCCGCGCTGGCCGCGCTGCTGCGGGAGAAGAGGCTCCAGAGCGCCTGAGAGCTCGGTTCTCAGTGACGTCCGGCGGCTGCGGGCCGGTGGGGGCTGATCGCGCCCACGCGGCGGAGCCGCATATCGATACGGCCCCGCGCCCCTGAGTCCGCTGCCCTCGGCGCGCCTCTAGACGCTCTGCGGCCTCAGCCTGGCCTGCTCCCCGGTGCTCTGGCCGTTCGAGGCACCGCCGCTCAGGGCGCTGCCCGTGCGCCACTTGTTCCAGTCCAGGTTCCAGTCGCCGAAGCCGTTGCCGAAGGGTTCCATCGTCTCGCCGCCCGAGTTCACGACCTCCACCAGGTCGCCCTCCTGGACGGCGCCGAAGAACCACTCGGCGTTGGCGGTGCTCATGCCGACGCAGCCGTGGCTGACGTTGGCCATGCCCTGGGATCCGACCGACCAGGGGGCGGCGTGCACGTACTCGCCGCTCCAGGTGACCCGGGTGGCGAAGTACACGGGCAGGTCGTACGACTCCGAGGACCCCTCGGCGATACCGACGGTGCTGCTGCGCATGCGTACGAACGGTTCCTTGCCCAGGACGACCTTGACGCCGTTGCGGGTCTCGAAGCCGGGCTTGCCGGTGGTGACGGGGATCTTCCTGACCTCCCGGCCGTCCTGGAAGACCGTGAGCGTGTGCGCGGCGGCGTCGGTGACGGCCACGACGCGGTCGTCCGTGGTGATCGTCAGGGGCTTGGCGGTGCCGCCCCACATCCGGTCGCCGATCTTGATGCCGTCGAGGGTGCTGCGGACCTGGACGGTGGCGTGGGCGGGCCAGTACTCCTTGGGCCGGTAGTGGAGCTTCTTGTCGTCCACCCAGCGCCAGGCGCCCTCCACGGCCGGCGTGGAGTCCACCTTCAGGGCGCGTTCCACTATGGCCCGCTGGGCCGGGTCCGCGACCGGCTGGCTCAGTTCCGCGGTGATGGGCTGGCCGACGCCGTACGCGCCCGCCTTGGGCCCGAAGGAGACGCCCAGGGTCTTCTTGACGCTGGGCCGGCCGGTCTCGAAGGTGAGGACCTTGCGGCCGGGCGCGCCGTCGCCGTCCTCGGTACTCACCCGGACCGTGTAGCGGGCGCCTGCGGCCAGCGGTGAGGTGCTGTGCCAGCGGGCTCCGTCGGCGGAGAGTTCGCCCGCGACGTAGCGGCCCGCCGCGTCCATGGCCGTGACGTCCGTGATGCGCCCGTCGGCGCCCTCGGCGACGACCTCCAGGGGTTTGTCGGGGTCGGCCTTCTTCCCGGCGTCCGTGGGGCCGTTGAAGGAGATCTGGCCGGCCGCGTCGTAGGGCGAGGCGGACAGCGGGTTGTCGTCGTCGCCGCCGCTGCAGGCGGTGACGCCCGCGCCGAGGGCCATCACCAGCAGGGTGCAGCCGACGACCGTACGCCCCCGCGCCTGGAAGTGAACCGTGTCGCTCATGACCTCACGCTAGGGAGCCACGTCAACGACGGCACGACGGGTAACCCGGACGAGTGAGGCGGGTACTGCGTACGAAGGGGCCCGGACGCTCCTGACGGAGTGTCCGGGCCCCTTGGCGCTCGGCGCGTGCTACTGGGTGCGGTTCTCACCGCGGTAGTACTCGAAGACCCAGCCGAACAGGCCCACGAGGAGGATCGGTGCCGAGAAGTACATGATCCACCAGCCGACCGCCACGCCCAGGAAGGCGAGCGCTCCGCCGAACCCGAGCGCCAGCGGCTGCCAGCTGTGCGGGCTGAAGAACCCGATCTCGCCGGCGTCGTCCGCGACGTCCGCTTCCTTGTTGTCCTGGGCACCGGCGTCGACCCGCCTGGCCGTGAAGGCCAGGTAGAAGCCGATCATGAGGGCCAGGCCGAAGGCCAGGAAGAGGGCCGTGGTGCCGGCCGGCTCCATCGACCAGTAGCCGTAGACGACCGCGACGGCCAGGATGAAGACGCTCAGCCAGATGAAGAGCTGTCCCTGGATCTTCACTTGCCGGCCTCCTTGCCGCCGGCGAGGGTCTTCTCACCGTGACCGACGTTCTCGAGCTGGTCGATCGCCGAGACCTCCGGGTGGTGCAGGTCGAAGGCGGGGGATTCACTGCGGATGCGCGGCAGGGTGAGGAAGTTGTGCCGCGGCGGCGGGCAGGAGGTCGCCCACTCCAGCGAACGGCCGTAGCCCCACGGGTCGTCCACGTTGACCGGCTTGCCGTACTTGGCCGTCTTCCAGATGTTGTAGAAGAACGGCAGGAGCGACATGCCGAGCAGGAACGAGCTGATCGTCGAGATCGTGTTCAGGGCGGTGAAGCCGTCGGCCGCCAGGTAGTCGGCGTACCGGCGCGGCATGCCCTCGGCACCCAGCCAGTGCTGGACCAGGAAGGTGCCGTGGAAGCCGATGAACAGCGTCCAGAAGGTGATCTTGCCGAGGCGCTCGTCCAGCAGCTTGCCGGTGAACTTCGGCCACCAGAAGTGGAAGCCGGCGAACATCGCGAACACCACGGTGCCGAACACCACGTAGTGGAAGTGCGCCACCACGAAGTACGAGTCCGAGACGTGGAAGTCCAGCGGCGGCGAGGCCAGGATGACACCGGTCAGACCACCGAAGAGGAAGGTGATCAGGAAGCCGGCGGACCACAGCATCGGTGTCTCGAAACTGAGTGATCCCTTCCACATGGTGCCGAGCCAGTTGAAGAACTTCACACCGGTCGGGACCGCGATCAGGAAGGTCATGAAGGAGAAGAACGGCAACAGCACGCCACCCGTGACGTACATGTGGTGGGCCCACACCGTCACCGACAGACCGGCGATCGCGATCGTCGCGGCGATCAGGCCCATGTAGCCGAAGATCGGCTTGCGGGAGAAGACCGGGATGATCTCACTGACGATGCCGAAGAACGGCAGCGCGATGATGTACACCTCTGGATGCCCGAAGAACCAGAACAAGTGTTGCCACAGCAACGCTCCGCCGTTGGCCGAGTCGAAGATGTGCGCACCGAACTTGCGGTCCGCCTCCAGCGCGAACAGGGCCGCGGCCAGCACCGGGAAGGCGAGCAGGACCAGCACACCGGTCAGCAGCACGTTCCAGGTGAAGATCGGCATGCGGAACATCGTCATGCCGGGCGCGCGCATGCAGATGATCGTGGTGATGAAGTTGACCGAGCCGAGGATGGTGCCGAAGCCGGAGAAGGCCAGGCCCATGATCCACAGGTCACCGCCGATACCCGGCGAGTGCACCGCGTCGGACAGCGGCGAGTAGGCGAACCAGCCGAAGTCGGCCGCGCCCTGCGGGGTCAGGAACCCGCCCACCGCGATCAGCGAGCCGAACAGGTACAGCCAGTAGGCGAACATGTTCAGCCGCGGGAAGGCCACGTCCGGCGCGCCGATCTGCAGCGGCATGATCCAGTTCGCGAAGCCGGAGAACAGCGGCGTCGCGAACATCAGCAGCATGATCGTGCCGTGCATCGTGAACGCCTGGTTGAACTGCTCGTTCGACATGATCTGCAGACCCGGCCGGGCCAGCTCGGCGCGCATGAAGAGCGCCATCACGCCGCCGATCACGAAGAACGCGAACGACGTCACCAGATACAGCGTGCCGATCGTCTTGTGGTCCGTGGTCGTCAGCCACGAGATCACGACGCTGCCGGGCTTCTTGCGCCGTACCGGCAGCTCGTTCTCGTACGAGTCCTCCGCTGCCGAGGCACCCTGGGGTTCGTTGAGGATGCTCACAGGTTGTTCGTCTCCCGGTTCTTCTCGTGGCTCGTCTGCGCGATGCCTGCGGGAACGTAACCGGTCTGCCCCTTCTTCACGAGGTCCTGGAGGTGCTGCTCGTAGCGCTCCGGGGAGACGACCTTCACGTTGAACAGCATCCGGGAGTGGTCGACGCCGCACAGCTCGGCGCACTTGCCCAGGAAGGTGCCCTCCTTGTTGGGGGTCACCTCGAAGGCATTGGTGTGGCCCGGAATGACGTCCTGCTTCATGAGGAACGGCACCACCCAGAAGGAGTGGATGACGTCACGCGAGGTCAGGACGAAGCGGACCGTCTTGCCCTTGGGGAGCCAGAGGGTCGGGCCGGGGTTGCCGGTCTGCGGGTTCTCCGTGCCCGGGACACCGCAGTCGTAGGTGCCGCCGGCGTTCGCCGGGAAGTCCTCCTTGAACCGGTCCGGAATCGCGGCCAGTTCCTTGGAGGTCTTGGCGTCGCCGGAGGAACCGTCGACGTTCTCGACGTAGTTGAAGCACCAGCTCCACTGGAAGCCGACCACGTTGACCGTGACGTCGGGCTTCTTCTTGAGGCTCAGGAGCTCGGACTCGTCACGGGCGGTGAAGTAGAACAGCACCGAGACGATGACGAGCGGAACGATGGTGTACAGCGCCTCGATGGGCAGGTTGTACCTGTTCTGCGGAGGAACTTCGACCTTGGTGCGGCTGCGCCGGTGGAAGAAGCAACTCCACAGGATCAGGCCCCACACCAGCACGCCGGTGGCCAGCGCGGCTGCCCAGGAGCCCTGCCACAGGGAGAGGATCCGCGGAGCCTCTTCCGTGGTTGGGGTGGGCATGCCGAGGCGGGGGAAGTCCTCGTATGTGCAACCGGTGGCGGTCGCAAGGACCAGGCCCGCGGTCAGTGCCTGCAGCAGCTTCCGCCGCATCGGGCGCCGCGGCGAGCGGTCGGAGCCGTTGGGACTCACGTAGCGCCTTCCCGAGAGTCTCGCCCGCGCTGTTCGGCTGCGGCCTTCTCGCTGGTCGGTCGCCGCCCTGCGTCGGGCAGGGGTTTGATGTTTATGCGGACCAAACCCTAGCCGACGCTCTTCGAGGGGTCGCGGGGAGGGTGGCATACGCGCCGGGGGGCACCCTGAAAGGGTGGGACGGGGGTGCCTACGGGGGTGGGAGCTGGGGGTTCGTCGGCGGCTGACGGTGCGTTGTGGTTGTTCGCGCCCACGCGGCGGAGCCGCATGTCGAGCACAGCCCCGCGCCCCTTGGGGCGTTTTCCGTGCCGGACGTCATAGCGTTGCCGTGTGGCCTACTTCGATGCTGCTTCCGCTGCTCCCCTTCATCCCGTTGCCCGGCAGGCGCTGTTGGCCTCGCTCGACGAAGGGTGGGCCGATCCTGCTCGGCTGTACCGGGAAGGGCGGCGGGCGCGGATGCTGCTCGATGCTGCCCGGGAGGCGGCCGCCGAGGCGGTGGGGTGCCGGGCGGACGAGTTGGTGTTCACCCCTTCGGGGACGCGGGCGGTGCATTCGGGGGTCGCGGGTGCGCTGGCCGGGCGGCGTCGCACCGGGAGTCACCTGATCGTGTCGGCGGTCGAACACTCCTCCGTGCTCCACGCGGCCGAGGTGCACGAGGCCGGCGGCGGGTCGGTCGCCCAGGTCGCCGTGGACCGGACAGGGGCGGTGGACCCGACGGCGTACGCGGCGGCGCTGCGCGGCGACACCGCGCTGGCCTGCCTCCAGTCGGCCAACCACGAGGTGGGCACCGAGCAGCCGGTGGCCGAGGTCGCCGAGGTCTGCCGGGCGGCGGGCGTGCCGCTGCTGGTGGACGCGGCGCAGTCGCTGGGGTGGGGGAAGGTGCCGGGCGACTGGTCCCTGCTCGCGGCCAGTGCCCACAAGTGGGGCGGGCCTTCGGGGGTGGGACTGCTCGTCGTGCGCAAGGGCGTGCGGTTCGCGCCGCAAGGCCCCGGGGACGAGCGGGAGTCGGGCCGGGCGCCCGGTTTCGAGAACCTTCCGGCGATCGTGGCCGCGGCGGCGTCGCTGCGGGCGGTGCGGGCCGAGGCGGCCGCGGAGGCGGCCCGGCTGCGGGAGCTGACGGAGCGGATCCGGGCGCGGGTGCCGGCTGTGGTGCCGGATGTGGAGGTGGTCGGCGATCCGGTGCGCAGGCTCCCCGGCACCGTCACCTTCTCGTGTCTCTATGTCGACGGGGAGACTCTGCTGCACGAGCTGGACCGGGCCGGTTTCTCGGTCTCCTCCGGGTCGTCCTGCACGAGCAGCACCCTGATGCCGAGCCACGTCCTGAAGGCGATGGGGGTGCTCAGCGAGGGCAACGTCCGGGTGTCGCTGCCGCCGGGGACGCCGGCCGAGGACGTCGAGCGGTTCCTGGAGGTGCTGCCGGGCACGGTGGCCGCGGTGCGGGAGAAGCTGGGGGCGCCGACGACCGCGCAGGCCGCCCCCGAGAGCGGGGGCGACCTCGTCGTGGACGCGCTCGGCCGGCGCTGCCCCATTCCGGTCATCGAGCTGGCCAAGGTCATCGGCGACGTGCCCGTCGGGGGCACCGTCCGTGTCCTCTCCGACGACGAGGCGGCCCGCCTGGACATCCCGGCGTGGTGCGAGATGCGGGGGCAGGAGTACGTGGGAGAGGAGCCGGCGGAGAAGGGAACGGCTTACCTGGTCCGCCGGTCGACCTGAACGGCATCCTCACCCGGCGGTTCAGCCCAGGTGCGCCTGGACCTCCTCCGCCGCCTCGTCCCCGTACGCCTTCGTGAACCGCTCCATGAAGTGCGCCCTGCGCAGCTGGTACTCCTGCGTCCCCACCGTCTCGATGACGAGGGTCGCCAGCATGCAGCCCACCTGCGCCGCCCGCTCCAGCGAGACGTCCCACGCCAGTCCGGACATGAACCCCGCCCGGAAGGCGTCGCCGACGCCCGTGGGGTCGGCCTTGCGCTCCTCGTCCGGGACGCCGACCTCGATGGTCGGCTCGCCGGCCCGCTCGATGCGGACCCCGCGCGCGCCGAGGGTCGTGACACGGCACCCGACGCGGCCGAGGATCTCCTCGTCCGTCCAGCCGGTCTTGGTCTCGATGAGCCCCTTCTCGTACTCGTTGGAGAAGAGGTAGGTCGCCCCGTCCAGCAGTATCCGGATCTCGTCGCCGTTCATCCGGGCGATCTGCTGGGAGAAGTCGGCGGCGAAGGGGATGGACCGCGCGCGGCACTCCTCGGTGTGCCGGAGCATCGCCTCCGGGTCGTCGGCGCCGATGGAGACCAGGTCGAGGCCGCCGACCCGGTCGGCGACGGTCTTCAGCTCGATGAGGCGGGCCTCGCTCATCGCGCCCGTGTAGAAGGAGCCGATCTGGTTGTGGTCGGCGTCGGTGGTGCAGACGAAGCGGGCGGTGTGCAGGGTCTCGGAGATGCGCACCGAGCCGGTGTCGACGCCGTGTCGGTCCAGCCAGGCCCGGTACTCGTCGAAGTCCGAGCCGGCGGCGCCGACCAGGATCGGCCTGGTGCCGAGCTGGCCCATGCCGAAGGCGATGTTCGCGGCGACGCCGCCCCGGCGTACGTCGAGCTGGTCGACCAGGAAGGAGAGCGAGACCGTGTGCAGTTGGTCCGCGACGAGCTGGTCGGAGAAGCGGCCGGGGAAGGTCATGAGGTGGTCGGTGGCGATGGAGCCGGTGACTGCGATGCGCACGGCGTGGACTCTCTCCTGAGGGGGAGGCGGGTTGACAGTTCACGCTACCCGGGAGTGCCCCTGGTCCGAAGCGTGCAAAACTACCCGGTAGTACAACTTTCTTCGCGGTCCGGGACGTGCCTACGGTTCTGTTATGACGAACCTGAGGACCGCCGACCCCGCCCCGGCCGACCTGGATGGCGACCTGGCGTCGCTGCGCGGCGACTGCGCCCGGATGGCCCCGCGCTGGGAGGCTCCGGTGAAGGTCTCCACCCGTCCCGTCCCCGTCTCGCTCATCCACGGCGTGCGGGTGCCCCGGACGTCGGCCCGGTTGCTGGACGCGATGTCGGACTACGGCGACTGAGGGTCGTCCGGTGACTGAGGGTCGTCGTCCGGCGACTGGAGCCGTTCGGCGACTTCGAGGCCGTTCGGGCGGCGCGTGACGTCGCCGGGAACCGGATCCTCCCCCACCGCGTCCCATCGCTGTCCCCAGTAACAGCCGAAGGAGCGATGCGGTGAACACCGAGCGACCCGACAACGACGACGCCGACGCCGCCGACGAGGCCGGCACCGGGCGTCCCGCGCGGCGGCGTCCCCGGGCGGTCGCCGTCGCCTCCGTCGCCGCCGCCGTGCTGCTGGTCGGGACCGGCGGGGCCTATCTGGCCACGTCCGCCTCCGGTGACGGCCCGGACGGCGGTACGGCCTCCGGGGCGTCCGGCGACGACACTCCCCCGCCGCTCGCCCTGGACGACCACGGGGCGCCGTCCGGGAGCGGCGGTACGAACGGCATCGCGCCCGGCGAGCCCAACCCGTACGGCGTCACCTACCGCGCCGACGGCTCGCTTCCGGACGGCCCCGGCTCGGCGCCCGTGTACCGGGCGAAGGGCGAGGTCACCGAGGCGGAGGTGGCCCGGCTGGCCGAGGCGCTCGGGGTCGACGGGGCGCCGCGCGTCCAGGGCGAGGCGTGGAAGGTCGGCAACGCCAAGGACGGTTCCGGGCCGCTGCTGACGGTGAACACGCAGGCCCCGGGCACCTGGACCTTCCACCGCTACACGCCCGGCACCGACAACTGCAAGAAGGGCGCCGTGTGCAAGGGCCCGTCCGCCGACGGGGACCCGGTGAGCGAGGCGGCCGCGAAGAAGGCGGCGGCGCCGGTGCTGAAGGCGCTGGGCCAGGACGACGCCAAGCTGGACGCGGGCCAGGTCATGGGCGCCCGGCGGGCCGTGAACGCGGAACCCGAGGTCGGCGGGCTGCCCACGTACGGCTGGACGACCGGTGTGGTCGTCGGCGCGCAGGGCGAGGTGGTCGGCGGCAGCGGACAGGTGAAGGCGCCGGTCAAGGGGGACACGTATCCCGTCCTCGGCGCCGAGGAGACGCTGGCGCTGCTGAACGCGCCGGGCGGCGGCTCCGGCGCCGGCATCGGCGGCTGCGCGAGCCCCGTACCGCATCAGGACGGCGCGGACACGCCCTGCGAGCCGCCGACGGGCGCCCCGGAGAAGCCGGTGAAACCCGAGAAGCCCCAGAAGCCCGAGAAGCAGACGATCACGGTCGAGGACGCGGTGTTCGGGCTGGCCGCGCATCCGGTGCAGGGACGGCAGACGCTGGTGCCGTCCTGGCTGTTCGAGGTGCGGGCGCCGGGCACGCGGGACGCCTTCACGGTGACGTATCCGGCGGTCGACCCGGAGTACCTCACGACCGCGGCCCCCGCCTCGCCGTCCCCGGCCCCGTCCGACGAGCCGACCTCGGCGCCGGGTGAGCCCCGGAACGTCGAGGTGAGCGGCTACACGGCCGAGGGCGGGGAGCTGACCGTGCACTTCACGGGCGGGGTGTGCTCCGACTACGAGGCGAAGGCGGAGGAGAGCGCGGGCAAGGTGACCGTCACGGTGACCGAGACCCCGCATCCGGAGAAGGTCTGCATCCTGATCGCCAAGGAGTACGAGCGGACGGTGCCGCTGGACGAGCCGCTCGGCGACCGGACGGTCGTGGGCTCGGACGGCGAGGAGATCCCGCTGCACAAGCCGGGTGCGCGGCTGCCGCAGCCGTCCGGGGGCCGGTGACGGCGATCCCGTAGGCGGGCAGGCAAGAGGGCGGCGGCCCGGGGTCGGTCCCGGGCCGCCCCCCCCCCGTCCCACGGCTCCGCCTAAAGAGTCGCCCCAGGCGCCAGAACCCACCCCCCTTCGGTTTTTTCTCCTTTAACCCCTCTTTTC
>NZ_JBHJRX010000041.1:77059-89017 GCF_042268605.1 Streptomyces sp. NPDC056296
TTAATCCTATCCAGCTGTGGGGGGGCTGGTCGGAGTAAGAGTGGGGTGGGGGAGGAGAGGGTGGGTCGCTCGGTTTTTTCTCCCCTCCCCCCGCCCTCTCGTCGCGCGGCTCAGCTGAAGGAGTCGCCGCAGGCGCAGGAACCCGTCGCGTTCGGGTTGTCGATCGTGAAGCCCTGCTTCTCGATCGTGTCCACGAAGTCGATGGTGGCGCCGCCCAGGTACGGGGCACTCATGCGGTCGGTGGTGACCTTGACGCCGTCGAAGTCCTTCACCACGTCGCCGTCGAGCGAGCGCTCGTCGAAGAAGAGCTGGTAGCGCAGGCCGGAGCAGCCGCCGGGCTGGACGGCGACGCGCAGCGCCAGGTCCTCACGGCCTTCCTGGTCGAGCAGGGCCTTGACCTTGGCCGCGGCGGCGTCGGTCAGGATGATGCCGTCGGTGACGGTGGTGGTCTCGTCCGATACGGACATCTACATCTCTCCAAGGTTGTACGGAGACTGCTTGCCGACGGTTCCAACCGGCGGGGCCGCGGATTCATTCCGGGACGGACCCGTGTCTTGCTCCTCGGCCTTCCCTTCATGCTCGCACACGCCCCGGAGAGCGAACAGCGGCTGTGGACGGCGGCTCGGGCACCGGGATTCACGTCACACCGACACAATGGGCGTCGTCAAACTGACGTGAACCGGTTATGATATATAGCGTCAGTTCGACGAAAAGTAGAAAGGGTGCGTGTCGTGACCACCGCCCAAACCCAGGAGCTCGACGTACAGCCGTCGCCCCTCGCCCTGCTGCTGCTCGGCCGCGAGGCCGACCCGAGGAGCGAGCGCGGCGTGGAGTGCCCCGGCGACCTGCCCTCGCCCTCCGACCCGGACCTGGTCGCGCGCGCCCGCGCGGCCAAGGAGAAGCTCGGGGACAAGGTCTTCGTGCTCGGTCACCACTACCAGCGCGACGAGGTCATCCAGTTCGCCGACGTCACGGGTGACTCCTTCAAGCTGGCCCGGGACGCGGCCGCGCGCCCGGAGGCCGAGTACATCGTCTTCTGCGGTGTGCACTTCATGGCGGAGTCGGCCGACATCCTGACCTCCGACGACCAGAAGGTGGTCCTGCCCGACCTCGCCGCCGGCTGCTCCATGGCGGACATGGCGACGGCCGAGCAGGTCGCCGAGTGCTGGGACGTGCTGACCGAGGCCGGCATCGCCGAGCAGGTCGTGCCCGTCTCGTACATGAACTCGTCCGCGGACATCAAGGCGTTCACGGGCAAGCACGGCGGCACCATCTGCACGTCGTCCAACGCCAAGCGGGCCCTGGACTGGGCCTTCGAGCAGGGGGAGCCCTCGACAAGCAAGGTGCTGTTCCTGCCCGACCAGCACCTCGGCCGCAACACCGCGGTGCGGGACATGGGCATGTCCCTTGAGGACTGCGTCCTCTACAACCCGCACAAGCCGAACGGCGGGCTGACCACCGAGGAACTGCGCGCCGCGAAGATGATCCTTTGGCGGGGTCACTGCTCGGTGCACGGCCGCTTCAGCCTCGACTCGGTGAACGACGTGCGTGAGCGCATACCGGGCGTCAACGTGCTGGTGCACCCCGAGTGCCGGCACGAGGTCGTGGCCGCGGCGGACTACGTCGGCTCGACCGAGTACATCATTAAGGCCCTGGAGGCGGCCCCGGCCGGTTCCAAGTGGGCCATCGGCACCGAGCTGAACCTGGTCCGACGGCTGGCGAACCGTTTCGCTGCCGAGGACAAGGAGGTCGTCTTCCTCGACAAGACGGTCTGCTTCTGCTCGACCATGAACCGCATCGACCTGCCGCACCTGGTCTGGGCGCTGGAGTCGCTCGCCGAGGGCACCCTCGTCAACCGCATCGAGGTGGACAAGGAGACGGAGGCGTTCGCGAAGCTGGCGCTCGAGCGGATGCTGGCCCTGCCGTAGCGGGTTCTTTCCCACCCGCCGCCCGTGCGGGATGTTCAAAAGGCGCAGGTCCCGCCCGACCACCTTCGGTGTCGGAGCGGGACCTGCGCCCTTTCGCGGTCTCAGACCTTCGCCGGTTCCGACGCGTCCGAGGCTTCCGCCTGCGGCGGCACGTCGCCGCCCTTCTTCGCCGCCTTCTTCTTCGCGCGCCGCTCCTTGCGCAGTTCCAGCATCGCGTAGAGCGTCGGGACCAGCAGCAGGGTCAGCAGGGTCGACGTGATCAGACCGCCGATCACCACCACCGCCAGCGGCTGGGCGATGAAGCCGCCCTCGCCGGTGACGCCCAGCGCCATCGGGAGCAGGGCGAAGATCGTCGCCAGGGCCGTCATCAGGATGGGCCGCAGACGGTGCCGGCCGCCCTCGATGACCGCTTCGACGACGCCGTGGCCCTGCTTGCGGTACTGGTTGATCAGGTCGATCAGCACGATCGCGTTGGTGACCACGATGCCGATCAGCATCAGCATGCCGATCATCGCCGGGACGCCCATCGGGGTGCCCGTGGCGAGCAGCAGGCCGATCGCGCCGGTCGCCGCGAACGGGATCGAGACCAGCAGGATCAGCGGCTGGGCCAGCGACCGGAAGGTGCCGACCAGCAGCATGAACACGATCGCGATCGCCGCGAGCATGGCCAGGCCCAGGTTGACGAACGCCTCGTCCTGGTCGGCGGTGACGCCGCCGATCTCGGCCGTGGCACCGGCCGGCAGGTCCAGACCGTTGATCTCCGACTGGAGTTCCGTGCCCACCGCGCCGGTGTTGTCCCCGGTCGGCTTGGCCGTGATGGTCGCCGCGCGCTGCCCGTCGATGCGGGTCATCGACACCGGGCCGTCCACCAGCTCGACCGTGGCGATGTCGCCGAGCTTGGCCGGACCCAGGTTCAGGGTCTTCAGCTGGGCCAGCGTCTCGGCCGGCTGAGCCGACCTGATCACGACGTCGCGCTCGGTGTCGTCGAGGATCGCCTTGGCCGCCGGGGTGCCGCGCACCGCCTGGGCGACGGCCGCGCCGAGCGTCTGGTCGGTGAAGCCGACCGCGGCGGCCTTCGCGTTGGCCTTGACCGAGATGCGCGGCACGCTCTGCGCCAGGTCGCTGGTGACGTCGGTGACGTCGTCGAGCCCGGCGACCGTCTCGCGGACCTCCTCGGAGGCCTCGCGGAGCACCTGCGCGTCGGCCGCCTTGACGACGACGCTCAGATCCTGGCTGCCGAAGCCGTCACCGGCGGCGACCGTGGTGGTGCCGATGCCGTCGAGCTTCGCGAGCCCGTCCTCGATGTGGTCCTGGACGTCCTCGGCGTTCGCCGAGTCCTCCAGCATGAGCTGGTACGAGGCCTGGTTGGTGTCAGTGCCGCCGCCGAAGGCGGCCATGAAGCCGGACGAGCCGATGGTGACCTGGTAGTCCTTGACGCCCTCGGTGTCGCCGAGCAGCTTCTCGACCTTCTCGGCCTGGGCGTCGGTCGCGGCCAGGCTGGTGCCGGGCTTCAGCTCCTGCTTGATGCTGAGGACCTTCTGCTCGCCCTGGTCGAAGAAGTTCGTCTTCAGCAGCGGCGCCATGCCGAACGTGCCGAGCAGGACGACGACCGCGATGGCCACGCTGGTGAGGCGGCGGCGGGTGGCGAAGCGCAGGACGGGGACGTAGAGGCGCTGGAGGCGGCTCTTGGCCTCCTTCTCCTCGGCCAGCCTGCGGGCCTCGTCCGCGTCCTCGGGGGTGCCCTTCGGCGGACGCAGGAACCAGTACGACAGGACCGGGACGACCGTCAGCGACACCAGCAGGGAGGCCAGCAGCGCGGCGGTCACGGTCAGGCTGAAGGAACCGAACAGCTCGCCGACCATGCCGCCGACCAGGCCGATCGGCAGGAACACGGCGACCGTGGTGAGCGTCGAGGAGGTGACCGCTCCGGCGACCTCGCGGACCGCCTTGAGGATGGCCTCCTGGCGCTCCTCGCCGTAGCCGAGGTGCCGCTTGATGTTCTCCAGGACCACGATCGAGTCGTCGACGACCCGGCCGATGGCGATGGTCAGCGCGCCCAGCGTCAGCATGTTCAGCGACAGGTCACGGGTCCACAGGACGATCAGCGCCAGCACCACCGACAGCGGGATGGAGACCGCGGTGACCAGGGTCGAGCGGATCGACGCCAGGAAGACCAGGATGATCAGGACGGCGAAGAGCAGACCGAGCCCGCCCTCCGTGGTCAGACCCGAGATGGCCTTGGACACCGCCGGGCCCTGGTCGCTGACGACGGTGAGCGTCGCGCCGGAGCCGAGCTGCTCGCGCAGGTCGGGGAGCTTGTCCTCGACGGCGTTCGAGATGGCGACCGCGCTGCCGTCGTGGTCCATCGTGACGGCGACGGAGAGGCTCGGCTCGCCGTTGGTGCGGGTGAGGGAGTCGGCCTTGGCCTCCTCCTCCTGGACGGTGGCGACGTCACCGAGGCGGACCGGCTTGTCGACGCCCTCACCGGTGACCATGAGGTCCTGGATCTGCTTCAGCGAGGTGAAGCCGCCGCCGACCTGGACGGTGCGGTTGGCGCCGGCCTCGTCGAAGGAGCCCGCGGGGACGGTCGCGCCGCCGGCCTGGAGGGACTGGGCGAGGGCCTGCGGGCTCACGCCGGCCTTCGCGAGCTTCGCCGGGTCGGGGGTGACGGTGACCTGGACGTCGCGGACGCCGTCGACCACGACCTGGGCGACGCCGTCGACGTCCTTCAGCTCCGAGACGACCGTCTTGTCGAGCTGGTCGGCCAGCGCCTGCTGGTCCTTGTCGGAGGTGACGGCGAGGACGACGGTCGGGATGTCGTCCGTCGAGCCGGAGATGACCTGCGGGTCCACGTCGTCCGGGAGCTGGGCGCGGGCCCGGTTGACGGCCTGCTGGACGTCGGCGACGAGCTGCTGGGTGCCGTTGCCGTAGTCGAAGGACGCCATGATGACGGCGTTGCCCTCACTGGCCGTCGCGGTGATGCCGGAGATCCCGTCGACGGCTTCGAGGCTGTCCTCGATCGGTTCGACGACCTGCTTCTCGACCACATCCGGCGAAGCGCCCTGGTACGGCGCCAGCACGGACACCATGGGCAGTTCGATGGTGGGCAGCAACTGCTGCTTGAGCTGGGGGATGGCGATCGCGCCGAAGACGAGCGCGACGATCGACATCAGGCCTATCAGGGCCCGTTGCGCGAGGCTGAATCTCGACAGCCAGGACATGGGTCAGGGTCTCTCTTCTGTGGCCGAGCGGAGGGGACGGGGCACATCTGTACGCCCACCCCACACCCTGGTCCATGAGTGACCCCGGTTCCCTAGGTCCCAGGTCCATTTCCTTATGCGGCGCATACTCCCGCCGCAGTACGCCGGGGCGGCGGTCACTCCACCCTTGGACGTACCAGCCCGGATTCGTACGCGATGACGACCAGTTGGGCCCGGTCGCGGGCGCCCAGCTTGGACATGGCCCGGTTGACGTGCGTCTTCACGGTGAGCGGGCTGACCTCCAGCCGCTCGGCGATCTCGTCGTTGGAGAGCCCGCCGGCGACCTGGACCAGCACCTCGCGCTCGCGCACGGTCAGCGTCTCCAGCCGCTCGGCGCGGGCGGGGTCGCGGTCCTCGCCGGCCGTGCCCTCCTGGGCGAGGAAGCGGGCGATCAGCCCCTTGGTGGCGGCCGGGGACAGCAGCGCCTCGCCGCCGGCCGCGACGCGGATCGCGCTGAGCAGTTCCTCGGGTTCGGAGCCCTTGCCGAGGAAGCCGGAGGCGCCCGCGCGCAGCGACTGCACCACGTAGTCGTCGACCTCGAAGGTGGTCAGTATGACCACGCGGACATGGGCGAGGGACGGGTCGGCGCTGATCATGCGGGTGGCGGCGAGGCCGTCGGTGCCGGGCATCCGGATGTCCATCAGCACCACGTCGGCCCGCTGCTCGGCGGCCATCCGGGCCGCCTCCGCGCCGTCGGACGCCTCCCCCACCACCTCCATGTCGGGCTCGGAGTCGACCAGCACCCTGAAGGCGCTGCGCAGCAACGCCTGGTCGTCGGCGAGCAGGACACGGATCGTCATACGGGGCCCTCCGCGGCATCGGTGCGGTTCCTGATCGGAAGGATCGCATGGACCCGGAACCCGCCTCCGTAGCGGGGACCGGTGGTGAGGGTGCCGTTCACGGCGGTGACCCGCTCGCGCATGCCGAGCAGGCCGTGGCCGCCGCCGTCGGCGGGGGCCCTGGGGGCCTCACCCTCGCCGGCGCCGTCGTCGAGCACGGTGACCTCGATGTTCGGCCCCACCCTCACGACGCTGACCTCGGCCTTCGCCCGCGTCCCCGCGTGCTTCTGCACGTTGGTCAACGCCTCCTGGATGATGCGGTAGGCGGCCAGGTCGACGGCGGTGGGCAGGTCGGTGCCCTGATCGGTGCGGGCCACCTCGACGTGCAGCCCGGCGTGGTGGAAGGTGGCGACGAGTTCGCCGAGGCGGTCCAGACCGGGGGCGGGTTCGGTCGGGGCCTTGGGGTCGTCGGACTGGCGGAGCAGACCGACGGTGGCGCGCAGCTCGTCCAGCGCGGAGCGGCTGGCCGCCCGTACGTGGGCGAGGGCCTCCTTGGCCTGGTCGGGCCGCTTGTCCATGACGTGGGCGGCGACCCCGGCCTGGACATTGACCAGGGCGATGTGGTGGGCGACCACGTCGTGCAGGTCGCGGGCGATACGCAGCCGCTCCTCGGCGACCCGGCGGCGGGCCTCCTCCTCGCGGGTGCGCTCGGCCTTCTCGGCCCGGTCGCGGATGGCCTGCACGAAGGCACGCCGGCTGCGGACCGCGTCCCCCGCGGTGGCGCCGATGCCGGTCCAGGCGAAGACGCCCAGGTTCTCCTGCGCGTACCAGGGCAGGGGCCCGGCCAGCATGGCGGCGCCGGTCAGCACCGTCATCGTGACCAGGCCGACCCGCCAGGTGGTGGGGCGGTCGGTGGAGGCGGCGACGGTGAAGAGGGCGACCACGGCGGACATGACGACGGGGGCACGGGGGTCGCCGGTGACGCTCTCGGCCACGGAGACGCCGCCGGTGACCGCGAGGACCACCATCGGAGCGCGGCGGCGGAAGACGAGCGCCGCGGCACCGACGGCCATGAGGGCCAGGCTGAGCGCGTCCGGCGTACGCAGGCCCCAGCTGACGCCCTCGGGACCGTGCGGGTCCACGAAGGAGCCGGCGACCATGCACACCAGGACGGCGACCGCGATGGCCGCGTCCAGGGCGGAGGGGTGGGCGCCGATGGTGCAGCGGGCGCGGGCGAGGGTGCTCACGGCGATTTACGGTAGCTGGAGTGGGCGTGTCTTATGAGTGGGCCCGCATTCAGTGGGCGTTGGCCGGGGGCTGCGCCCCCAGACCCCCGCTTCGGCCTGAACGGCCTCGTCCTCAAACGCCGGACGGGCTGAAAGTACCGGACGGACTGGAAGTACCGAACGAGCTGGAGGTACCGAACGAGCTGGAGGTACCGGACGGGCTGGAGGTACCGGACGGGCTGGAGGTACCGGACGGGCTGGAAGTGCCGACCGGTGTCCGTCAGGAACCCCCCGGGATCAGGCCGTCGTCGCTCAGTAGCTCGCGGACCTCCTCCAGGGTGGCGTCCGGGGACGGGAGGATCAGGTCGGACGGCTCCAGGAAGTCGTCCGGGACGGGCTCGCCCAGTTCGCGGACCTTGGCCAGGAGGGCCTGGAGGGTCGCGCGGAAGCCGGGGCCGTCGCCGTTCTCCATTTCGGCCAGGAGCTCGTCGTCCAGCTTGTTCAGCTCGGTGAGACGGCCGTCGGCCAGCGTCAGCTGTCCCTCCCCCATGATCCGTACGATCATGTCGCCCTCCTAGGCGTGGGCTACTGCTTGTCGAAGCGCGGGGTGTCCTGCGGCTGCTGCTTGGACTGCGCCTGGCCCTGGTCCTGACCGCCCTCGATGGCCTGCCGGTCGGAGGTGCTGCCCCCGGACAGTTCGGCCTTCATGCGCTGCAGTTCCAGCTCTACATCCGTACCACCGGAGAGCCGGTCCAGCTCGGCCTGGATGTCGTCCTTGTGCATGCCGGACTGGTCGTCCAGGGCGCCGGAGGCGAGCAGTTCGTCGATGGCGCCGGCCCGGGCCTGGAGCTGGGCGGTCTTGTCCTCGGCCCGCTGGATGGCCAGGCCGACGTCGCCCATCTCCTCGGAGATGCCGGAGAACGCCTCGCCGATGCGGGTCTGCGCCTGGGCGGCCGTGTAGGTGGCCTTGATGGTCTCCTTCTTCGTGCGGAAGGCGTCCACCTTGGCCTGGAGGCGTTGGGCCGCCAGGGTGAGCTTCTCCTCCTCGCCCTGGAGGGTGGCGTGCTGCGTCTCCAGGTCGGTGACCTGCTGCTGGAGCGCGGCGCGCCGGGAGAGCGCCTCGCGGGCCAGGTCCTCGCGGCCCAGCGCGAGCGCCTTGCGGCCCTGGTCCTCCAGCTTGGACGACTGGGACTGGAGCTGGTTGAGCTGAAGCTCCAGGCGTTTGCGGCTGGTCGCCACGTCGGCGACGCCGCGGCGCACCTTCTGGAGCAGCTCCAGCTGTTTCTGGTACGAGTAATCGAGGGTCTCGCGCGGGTCCTCGGCCCGGTCAAGGGCCTTGTTGGCCTTCGCGCGGAAGATCATCCCCATACGCTTCATGACACCGCTCATGGGCTTCGCGCGCCCCCTTCTGACCGACTCCAGCTCCAGCACCTGCGACAGAACCCACAGTACGGGCCCTGCATCCATTACCGCACTGTTCGGGGACGGATGCGCTCATCCCCAAGGACGACTGCGTACTCTCCCGGTCCGGCGTAGGGAGTAGGTGCTCCCCGGGGTTGTCCGGAATGACCCGGTGCCCCGGGGTGTACGCAACGTCCCCTCTGTCCACTTACAGACGACCGGCGTTGCCGGATCGTTCCCCACCGGACTGGGGTCCACACCCCGGCACCCCGTACCCTTGGGTTTTGTGTTCCGTAGCCGCGCCAAGGAAGAGAAGTCACCGAGCCTCGTCAAGACGCCGGTGACCGACTCCAATCAGCCCCGTGACCCGCAGGCCCCGAAGGGCAGGCCGACGCCCAAGCGCAGTGCGGCCCAGTCCCAGCGCCGCAGCGTCGCCAACACCCCGATGACGCGCAAGGACGCCGCCAAGCGTCAGCGCGAGGAGCGCCGGACCGCGATGGCGCGCCAGCGCGAGGCGCTGGCGAAGGGGGACGAGCGGTACCTGCCGGCCCGTGACAAGGGCCCGGTCCGCAAGTTCGCGCGCGACTTCATCGACTCGCGGTTCAACATCGCGGAGTACTTCCTGCCGATGGCCGTGGTCATCCTCGTGCTGAGCATGATCCGGGTGGCCTCGCTGCAGAACGTGGCGCTGCTGCTGTGGCTGGTCGTGATCGTGATGATCGTGCTGGACTCGATCGTCACCGGCGTCCGGCTGAAGAAGCGTCTCGCCGAGCGCTTCCCGGACGAGCGCCGACGCGGCGCGGTCGCCTACGCGCTGATGCGCTCCCTCCAGATGCGCCGGCTCCGGCTGCCCAAGCCCCAGGTCAAGCGCGGGGAGCGGCCCTGAGCACGACGCCGTTCGCCGGCGGCGCGGCCGATGCCTGGCTGGACAGGCCGGGTGGTCTGCGGGACGTCGTACGGCGGGAGCTGGTGGCCCGGCAGCTGGACGAGCAGATAGCCGGGCGCTTCCCGGTCGGCAAGCGGCTGCGGGTGCTGGACGTCGGCATGGGCGAGGGCGTCCAGTCGCTCCGGCTGGCGCGGGCCGGGCACCAGGTGACCGGCGTCGAGCGGGACGCCACGATGATCGCCGCGGCACGCGGCGCCCTGGCCGGCCAGCCCGAGGGCATCCGGGAACGGATGCGGATCGTCGAGGGCGACGGCCGGGACACCGGCGTGCACTTCCTGCCGGGCAGTTTCGACGTGGTGCTGTGCCACGGGGTGCTCATGTACGTCGAGGAGCCCGACCCGCTGCTCGCGGGGCTGGCCCGGATGCTCGCCCCGGGCGGACTGCTGTCGCTCCTGGTCCGCAACGGCGACGCGCTCGCGATGCGCCCCGGCCTGCGCGGCGAGTGGGCCGACGCCCTGGCGGCCTTCGACACCACCGTCTGTCGTGACGGTGGCGGCATCGAGGTCCGCGCGGACCGGCGGGCGACGCTGACGGCCAAGCTCGCGAGCATCGGCGCCCCGCTGCACACCTGGTACGGCGTCCGGGTCTTCACGGACACGGCACCCGACGACGCCCACGTCCCGGACGGCCTCGAAACCCTGCTGGCCGCCGAGGAACGGGCCGGCCGGACGGACCCGTACCGCCGGATCGCGGCGCTGCTTCATCTGTGCGGGGTGCGGGGGTAGGGCCGGGGCAGTACCGCGCGGCGCCCGTTCGGGGGTTCCCCGGGGGCCGCGTTCCCGGTGCGCGTCGAGACTCGGGGCATGGACGCTTCCCACGCTTCCCGTACCCGTGTGCCACGGCTGCTCGGCCCGGTCGCCGCGCTGGCCTGCTCCCTGCTGCTCGTCGCCGGCTGCTCCGGCGTCGGGTCCGCTCCGGGCGCCCGGAGCGAGCGGGAGGGCGACACGGCTCAGGCCGCGGCGCCGCGCGCGGCCAACGATCTGCAGGCCGACTACGAGCGGGTGATCAAGGACGTACTCCCGTCGGTCGTGCAGATCCAGGCGGGCGACTCCCTGGGGTCGGGGGTCGTGTACGACGACAAGGGGCACGTCGTCACGAACGCGCACGTCGTCGGTGACACCAGGTCCTTCCGGGTGACGACCGCCCGCACCGAGGACCCCCTGGCCGCCGAACTCGTCTCCTCATACCCCGAGCAGGACCTCGCCGTCATCAAGCTGGACAAGGTGCCCGACGGCATGAGGGCGGCCCGCTTCGGGGACTCCTCGAAGGTCGGGGTCGGGCAGATCGTGCTGGCGATGGGCTCGCCGCTCGGGCTGTCCTCCAGCGTGACGCAGGGCATCGTCTCGGCGACCGGGCGGACCGTCACCGAGGGCAGCAGCGGGGGCGGTACGGGCGCGACCATCGGCAACATGGTGCAGACGTCCGCGGCCATCAACCCCGGCAACAGCGGTGGCGCCCTGGTGAACCTCGACAGCCAGGTGATCGGCATCCCGACGCTGGCCGCGACCGACCCGGGCATGAGCGACAGCGCGGCGCCCGGGATCGGTTTCGCCATCCCGGCGTCGATGGTGAGGACGGTCGCCGACCAGATCATCGAGGACGGCCGGGTGACCGACTCGGGCCGGGCGGCGCTCGGTGTCACCGCCCGTACGGTCGTCGACGACGGCTACCGGCCCGCGGGCGTGGCCGTCGTCGAGGTCAGTGACGGCGGGGCCGCCGACCGGGCGGGGCTGCGGCCCGGGGACGTCGTCGTCCGGCTGGGCGACACGGACATCACCACGATCACCTCGCTGGCCGAGGCGCTGGCGTCGATGGAGCCGGGTGACCGGACGAAGGTGACGTACACCCGCGACGGCGACGAGCGCACCGCCGAGGTGACGCTCGGCGAACAGTGACGGAGGCGAGGGCGGCCCGGTCGGAACCGCCCCCGCCCCCGCCCGCAGGTCAGGCCCCCGGCTCCTCGGCCGCTTCGGCCGCCTCGGCCTCTTCGGCGTGCAGGCTCATCGGGCCGTAGATCTCGGTGGCGTCCTCGAACAGCCGCACCTGGTCGGTGCCGCCCTCCTTGATGTCCTTCCAGTACTCACCGATCCAGGACTCGGCGTCCCCTTGCGTGGTGAACTCCTCGGGCTGCACCGCGGGCTGGACCTCCGTCCCGCCGGCCGTCTCGAACCGCCACGTCCATGCCGCCATGTACGCCTCCAAGATGTGAGCACATGCAGAGCGGAAGCCGGATCTTGGTCCGGCCTCCGACCGCAGCCTATGCGCTGAGCCGGGTCCGCCGTAGAAGGCCGGGGAACGGGGGGCCGGGACCGCCCGCGCCCCTTAGGGGCAATGCCGTTCGGTTAGTCGTCTGGCGGGCTTGGCGATGCGTTGATCTCGATGTGGACGGCGGTTCTGTGGGTTCGATGGTCGGTGTTG
>NZ_JBHJRX010000042.1:0-58106 GCF_042268605.1 Streptomyces sp. NPDC056296
GTCGGCCAGCCGGCGGTGAGTACGGCGGTGCGGGCGATGTCGTAGGTCTGCTCGCCGACCTGGCTCACGCATCCCCAGACAACGTCGTCGACGAGGCCCGGGTCCACGCCGGCCCGGCGCACCAGGCTGTCGAGGACGTGCGCCGACAGGACCGCCGGGTGCACCCCCGACAGCCCCCCGCCGCGCCTGCCGACCGGTGTGCGCACGGCCTCGACGATCACTGCGTCCCGCATGTCCTGCTCCCTCGGTGTGTGTTCCGTACGCGCCGGCCCGGGCCCGGCACGTCGGTGTGTGTGGTGGCCCCGTATCGGCTCCTCGTTCAGCGGGGTGCCATGCGGATGGCCCCGTCGAGGCGGATCACCTCGCCGTTGAGCATGGGGTTGGCGACGATGTGCGCGACGAGCGCGCCGTATTCGTCCGGGTCGCCGAGCCGGCTCGGGTGCGGGACCTGGGCGCCCAGAGACGCCCTCGCGGCCTCGGGGAGACCGGCCAGCATCGGCGTGTCGAACAGGCCCGGGGCGATCGACATCACGCGGATGCGGTGCTGGGCGAGGTCTCTGGCGAGGGGCAGTGTCATGGCGGCGATGCCTCCCTTGCCCGCCGCGTAGGCGGCCTGGCCGATCTGGCCGTCGTAGGCCGCCGCGCTGGCCGTGTTGATGACGACACCCCGTTCCTCTCCCTGCGGGTCGGCTCGGAGCATGCGTTCGGCGCCGAGCCGCAGGACGTTGAAGGAGCCGACGAGGTTCACGTCGACGGCCCGTCGGAAGTCCGCGAGGGGCGTGGCCTCGCCGCGTTTCGTCAGCACGCGGGCGGCAGGGGCGATGCCCGCACAGTTGACCACGACCCGCACGGGACCGAGTCTGTCCGCCGCGTCGAGGGCGGCACCGACGGCCGCCTCGTCGGTGACGTCGGCGGCGGCGAACACCGCCGATCCGCCGAGACCGGCGGCGGCCTCCTCACCCAGGCCCCCGGGCAGGTCGAGCACCACCACCCGGGCACCCAGCCCGGCCAGGCGGCGAGCCGCGGCCAGCCCGAGTCCACTCGCTCCCCCCGCGACGACCGCTGACGCACCGTCCATGTCCATCGTGTACCTCCTTATCTGTCGGTTACTGACTTCGGCTCTTCAAGGTGACGTGGGTTCGTCGAGGGTCAGGCCGGTACCGGCTATGAAACCGTCGAGGTTGTCGGACCGGTACTGAAGGCGCTTGAGCCGGTTGCGGACGGGGTTTCGAGCCGGTCCAGGGCGACGACGGCGAGGTTGGCCAGGCTGCGCTTGACGTGCGCCCAAACCCACTCAACGGGGTGGAGATCGGGCAAGTAGGCGGGCAGGAGGAACACCGTCAGCCATCGGCGACCGAGTCCCAGTCGGCCCCTTCGAGCAGCGGCGCGATAGCGCGACGAGTCGCGGCGATCGGCCGCCAGTCGGGCGTGGCGTCCGGCCGGGCGAGCTCCATTACACCGGTGACCCGCATGCGGTCGCTGCGGGGCGCGAGCGCTGATCGGGCGGCAGGAAGGCACAGCGGTCGGTGCAGCGGCACGGTGAAGCTGTAGCCCCGCCCGCCAAACTGCGGAATCCGCACCCCGTGCGCGGTCGCCAGCTCTGGCAGCCAGGCCCCGGCGGCGAGGATCACTGCGTCCGCGTCACGCTGGTCGTCTGCGCACTCCACGCGAAGGTGTCCGGCACGCCGGTCGACCCCGGTCACGGTGACGTGTTCGCTGGTCTTGCCGCCACGAGCCCGGACCCGCTCCGCCAGCGCGCCGGTATAGGCGACCGGGTCGAGACACCGCTGCCCCCGCACCCGCACTGCCGAGACCACCCTGCCGGACAGGTTGGGTTCGGCGGTGCGTGCCTGGTCACCGGTCAGCAACTCGACCTCGACCGGCTGTCCGGCGGCCGCGACCCCGTCGAGCTCGTGCAGCAGTCCCGCCGACTGCCCCGCCTGGGCGAATGCGGCCAGCACCGCCGTGTCATGGGTGGCGGCATCCACTCCCGCCGCGCGCTGCGCGTCGAACGCTTCGAAGATCCGACCGTTGAGCTGCCGGAACCCGGCCATCGCTCGTTCCCAGTCACGGCCCGTGCAGTGGCGCACCGAGAAAACAAGAACCGGGCCAGTTGAGCGTCCGCGCGCATCGGCAGCCGCACCGGTGAGCGCCGATTCAGCACCGCGCTCAGGATGTAGCGCAGGATCGATGGCTCCAACAACGGCACCGTGAACGAGGGCGCGACGTATCCCGCGTTATCCCACGACGCTCCGTTCCCGACCGATCCCCGGTCGAGCACTGCCACCTCGACGCCACACTCCTGCAACGACAAGGCACACGACAGTCCCACCATGCCCGCACCCACCACCACGACCCGTTCAGGTGCCATCACGCTGCTACGTTCCACCGCTTGCCCATGGCCGAGAACTCTAGGCGCGACATGACCTTTAGCGTTTGTCGGTGAGCGAGAACACCAGAGCAAGACTTCGTGCCGCAGTACAAACCTGTCATCGCTCCAGACAGCGCCGGGTTCGGGTGACCTCATTGGCCACGCCCAGCGCAACCCGGACCAGCATGCGCAGCTCATCACGTCTGCACTCCTCACGAACTCTCGTGACGAGTCCGACGAGCTCGTTGACGATGATCGAGATGCGATGCGTGGTGCCACGCAGTAGCCAGCATAGGAACGGGAGACGGCGTGCAACCGTGCGAGCACAGTCATCTCGTTCTCCAGCGCGCGGGCGAGCTCTTCGTTGAGCCATCCGGCTCCCGAGGTCCGGCCCTCTCGATCAGCAGCGCCGCTGCGTCGGCGAAGTGCGCGTACACCGTGGGAACGGTCACGCCGGCCATCTCGGCGATGTCGTCCATGCTGACGTCGTAGTAGCCGAACTCCCGGAAGAGCCTGGTCGCGGTGTTCATGATCGCGATGCTGGGTGGGGGCGGGTGGCCAGTGCAGGCAGGGGATGCCGAAGACCGACAGGACCAGCGGCGCCCCCCGCCTGGTGCTTCGTCAGTCCGGCGTGCGTGCGGGTCGGTGTCCGGCTCGGCGGCGGCACGCGCATCCGAGTTCTGCTCGACCGCAGATACGCTCTCCGGCCCGACCTGATCGTCTGTCGCGTCGCACGGGCGTGCCGGCCAGGTCGCTACGACAAACGATCTCCGGCAGCGCTCGCGTCAGCCGGCGAGGACTCCGGCCTCGACGAACCGGCTGAGCTCCTCCACGTACTCGCTCCACCGGTGATCGGCGCCGTCGGCAAACCGGGGCTGTTCGAGCCGGGAGACGGCGGCGTCGATGAACTCCACGACAGCACCCGGGTCGACCTGCCGGAAACGCCCCTGACACATCCCCTCGACCAGGATCTGGTGGATCATGGACGCGCCGTAGTGCCTGTGCGCGAGGATGAGCTCGATCATCTCCGGCAGGGCCCGTGCGTCGTGCCGGAACTGTGCGCTGGTGGCCTGCAGCGCGGTCGCCTCCAATGTCAGCACGAGGTGCAGGCGGACCAGCGGGTCCTCATGTTCGGCCAGCTCCTCGCGCACGCGCCTCCCCAGCCGCCGCATGCGCCGGTCGACGACGACCAGCAGCAAGTCGTGCCGGGTGGGGGCGATCGTGTAGAACGCGCGCAGCGAACACCTCAACCGTCGCGCCAGGTCGGCGAGGGTGAAGGCCGCGAAGCCCTCGGTGACGATCAACGTCTCGAGATTGTCGAGCAACGTGCGGGAACGGGTGGTCAGCGCCTCGGCGGGTGGTCCCAGCCGTGGGGGTGGGCTGGGCGGCAGTTGCGTTACTGCCCCGGTCGGTGCCGCTTTGGTCATGTCCTTCTCCTGTGGTGGCTGCGGCCCCGTGCGCTGGGGTCCTCGGCTCCGCGCGTTTCCCTGTAGGGCCCGGGACGGCTTGACAGTGGTACGCAACGGCGATATATCTTACCGCACTGTGGTGGTAAGCAATGATTTTAAATATTACCGCTACGGGATGTTGCACCTACAGGTCGGAGGGCCGATGTCGAGTCGAGAGACGAGTACCGATTACGAGCGTATTCGGTGCGAGACGGCCGCTACTGGGGTGGCGCGGGTGACGCTGGCCCGTGCGGGAAAGCGCAACGCGCAGGACTACCAGATGCTGTACGAGCTCGATGCCGCGCTCAAGGCGGCCATGCTGGACGACGACGTCAAGGTCGTCATCGTGGCGGCGGACGGGCCGGACTTCTCGTCCGGGCACGATCTCGCGAGCTGCGCGTCGATCACGGATTACGATAGCGTCACGGCGACGGGGGGATTCGAGCAACCCGGCGCGCACGGTCACATGGCGACTGAGGAAGACGCCTATCTCGGTCTGTGCTGGCGGTGGCGCAACCTCCCGAAGCCGACAATCGTCCAGGTACAGGGCCGCGTCATCGCAGGCGGCCTGATGCTGGTCTGGCCGTTCGACCTGATCGTCGCCAGCGAGGACGCGTCGTTCACCGACCCGACCGTCGCCTTCGGGGTCAACGGACACGAGTTCTTCGTCCACGCATGGGAGCTCGGAGCGCGCAAGGCAAAGGAAATGCTGTTCCGGAGCAGCTACATCACCGCCCAGGAAGCAGCTGACGTCGGCATGGTGAATCACGTCGTGCCGCGCGACGACCTGGAAAGTTTCACGCTCGGCATCGCCGAGGAGATCGCCCAGCGCCCTGCAATGGGGTTGAAGCTCGCCAAACAGGCGGTGAACAACAGCCTGGACGCCCAGGGCCAGTGGAACGCGCTGCAGTCGGCGTTCGCGCTGCACCAGATCGGACATTCCCACGCGCGGCTGGTCCACGACGGGAGCCTGCTCGACCCGAACGGCGCGGCGGTGATCCGGGACGTGGCGAAGCGGATGCCGTCGCAGTGATGACGGCGACGGTCTCCAGCTCGGCACGACCGTCCGGGCGTACGTCGAGAAGGGCGAGCAGCTCCTCGTCATCGAGGCGATGAAGATGCTGGTACCGATTCCCGCACCGGCGGCCGGACAGGTCCGGGAGCTGAAGGTGACCGAAGGGTCCGCCGTCCGGTTCACCGAGCCCGTGCTCGTCATCGACGTCGCGGCCCCGCCGGCGCCCGACGCGGCAGACATCTGATCAGGAGGACAACGTGGATTCGGATTCACTCGCAGGCCGCACCGCATTTATCACCGGAGGTGCGCACGGTATCGGGCGGGCGATCGCGGCATCTTTGGCCCGCCGCGGGGTGTCCGTAGCGGTGGCCGACGTCGACGAGACCGCGGCGTGCCAGGCCGCCGACGAGTTGTCGACGACGACGAGCGCTCGCCCGTTCGCGCTCGACGTCCGTGACCGGGCCGCCTACGCGACCGTGGCCGACGCCGTCGAGGAGTCGCTCGGTCCCGTGTCGATCCTGGTCAACAACGCCGGGATCATCGATTCGGTCTCACCCTCGCGGATGGACCACACCATGTGGGACCACGTCATGGGGATCAACGCGGGCGGGGTGTACAACGGCATTCAGGCGTTCGTGCCCCGGATGATCCGACGCCGCACCGGTGGTCACGTGGTGAACACCGCCTCGGCGGCAGGCCTGTTCGTCGGCAGCTCGGCGCTGTACATGTCCGGCTTCCTCTACCACGCCTCGAAGTACGCCGTTGTCGGACTGAGCGAATCGTTGCGGGTCGAGCTCGCGCACCACGGCATCGGTGTGAGTGTGCTCTGCCCCGGTCCGGTGGCCACCGACATAGTGAAGAACGCGCAACGGGCGCACCCCGCGGAGGCACCGCAGCACTCGACGAAGATCGCGTCCATACTCGACGCGGCCCACGACTCGCTCCGCGAGCGGGGCGTCGACCCTGGCGTCGTCGGCGAACTGGTCGTGGACGCGATCGTCCACGACCGCCCCTACATCTTGACCGGCGCTGAGATGGACCAACAGATCCGCGAACGCACCGAGTCCCTGCTGGAGGCCGTTCCGTCCGATCCGCTCGTCGAGGGACCGGCCGGTGTGTCCGGCGCGGGCGGAGTGCGCCGATGACCACCAACCGCCCTGGTTCCGGGGCCGCGAAGAGCACCGGCATCGCTTTCGAGGGCATCGACGGCGTCGCGGTCGTGACGCTCGACCGCCCGGAGCGGCGCAACGCCGTGGACCGCGCCATGGTGCATGAGCTGATCGCCGCCATCGACCGGGCCGAAGCCGACGCGGAGCTCGGCGCGATCGTCATCACCGGAGCCGGCACGAGCTTCTGCGCCGGTGCCGACCTCTCGGCCGGTGTCCGGACCTTCGCCGACGACCTGCCCGACGCCACCGCGGAGGACTTCCGGGACTTCGCCGGCCAGGCCACCCTGCGCCTGTTCGAGTGCACCAAACCCGTGATCGGGGCCGTCAACGGTGCCGCCGTCGGATTCGGGGCGAGCCTGGTCTGCGCGATGGACATCCGCCTCGCCGCCGACACCGCGACGTTCGGGTTCGCCTACGCCCGCCGCGGCATGGTCCCCGAGGGCGCCTCGGGATGGTTCCTGCCCCGCCTGGTCGGGGCCGGTCGAGCCCTGGAGTGGACGCTGACCGGCCGGCTCGTCGGCGCCGCCGAGGCGCGCGACGCCGGCTTGGTCAACGCCGTCCACCCGGCCGCCGACGTTGTCACGGCCGCGATCGACCTGGCTGGAGAGATCATCCGCAACAGCGCACCGGTCTCCCTGGCGATCTCTCGCGAGCTGCTCTGGAAAGGCCTCGTCGCCGATCACCCCCGCCAAGTCCACGAGGCCGACTCCCGCGCCACGTTCGAACGCGGCCGCAGCCCCGACGTTGCCGAGGGCATCGATTCCTTCTTGCAGAAGCGAGTTCCGCACTTCCCGCAGACCCTCGAAGAGCTACCGCCACTGCACTGGCCCGACGACTGCGCGGTCCACGACCCCGCGCTTCGGACGGGGCCGCACCGTAGAGAGATAGATGCCACGTGACCGAGATGCTTTCCCTCAACGAAACGGTGCGTCTGCGCGCACAGTACGAGCCGGAGCGGACCTTCGTCCGGGAGGTGGCCGTCCGGTCGCTCGGTCCCGGACCTGCGACGCGGAGGCGAGTGACTGGGCCGAGCTGTTCGCCGGACCGCGACGAGCCGCTGCGTGACGACGCCGGTAAGGTCCGTCGCTCGGCGATACGTGCCGAGGTCCTCGACCGGATCCGCACCGGTGCCGTTCCCGCGACCGAGGCGTCATGACCCGCGCAGCCACCCGGCCGGCCTGGTCGGACGACGAAGGCGAACTGCTACGCGAGGTCGCTGCCGAGTTCTTGCGCCGAGAAGCCGTCCCACAGCTGGAGAAGTGGGCCGGGCAGGGGCATGTCGACCCGGAGTTCTGGGCGCGAGCCGGTGAGCTGGGCCTGCTGTGCGCCTCCATCCCGCAGGAGTACGGCGGGGGAGGGGGATCGATCACTCACGACATCGTCGTGCTGGAGGAGATCAGCCGTGCCGGGGCTCAGTGCTTCGGCAACATCGTGCACAGCGGGATCGTGGCCCACTATCTGCTCTCGTTGGGCACCGAGCAGCAGAAGCGGCAGTGGCTGCCCCGTCTAGCCGCCGGCACCACCATCGGTTCGTTGGCGATGTCGGAGCCCGGCGCCGGGTCGGACGTGGCCGCCCTGCAGGCGCGGGCGGTTCGCGACGGCGACGAGTTCGTCCTTTCCGGGTCGAAGACTTTCATCACCAACGGCGGAACCTGCGGCCTGGTCATTGTCGCCGCGAAGACCGATCCGTCAGCCGGATCGAAGGGAGTGTCGCTGCTGCTGGTCGATGCCGACTCGCCCGGGTTCCGGCGCGGCCGTGTCCTCGACAAGATCGGCCTGAAGGGGCAGGACACCGCGGAGCTGTTCTTCGACGAGGTCCGCGTTCCGGCCGATCAGCTGCTCGGCCGAGAGAACCAGGGGTTCGCGCACCTGATGGCCAACCTGCGCCAGGAGCGGCTGCTCATGGCGGTCGAAGCGACCGTCCAGACCGAACGTGCCGTGGCTCTGGGAATCGACTACACGAAACAACGCCACGCGTTCGGTGCACCGCTCAGCGCGCTGCAACACGTCCGATTCGAACTCGCCGAGTGCTCCACCCAGGCGACCGTGAACCGCACGTTCGTCGACGACTGCATCGTGCGACTCCAGCGCGGTGAGCTCGACGACAGCCGCGCGGCGATGGCGAAGTACTGGAGCACCGACACCCAAGGGCGGGTCATCGACCGGGTGCTGCAGCTGTTCGGCGGCTACGGCTACATGCGGGAATACCCGATCGCGCAGCTGTTCACCGATTCCCGTGTCACCCGAATCGCCGGCGGCACCAACGAGATCATGCGAGAGATCATCGCTCGGTCGTTGTGATCGCGACAACAGACAAAGGAGTCCTGCAGCTGCCATCCCCGCGATTTACTGCGCGTTCTACGCCAGTGTGGACGCACCTGAGCACATCGCGCTCGCTGCGAGCCTCGGTTTCCACCGAGCGTGGGTCGAGGACTCACCCGCCTTGTGCCTCGACCCGTGGTGGATCGCGCACTTGGACACGCTCCAAGTGAATCACACAGATATACGTACCCAGTTCAGTGAGTTGAAGCGTCGATCTAGGAGGCACACTTTGCAGAGATCACATGGAGTCTCGCTCGAAGTCGGCGGCCCGGGCGGTTGTTCTCCGTTCCGTGCTTCGGGCCGTTCGGCGGTGGTCCCGCTGGACGCCACATGGACGGAGGCGTGAGCATGGGTTCGCGAGAAATCTGCCTGCCGCCGTTCCATCCGTTCCTGGGCTTCGATATGTGGCGCCTGCTCTCCGATCGAGCCACCGCGCATCCCGATCGCACCTTCCTTACCTGGCATCCCTTCGAAGGCGAGCCGGAGTCGTGGACCTACGCGGAGTTCCATGACGAGTCCCTGATGGTCGCGGCCGGCCTCGTGCAGGCCGGAGTGCAGCCAGGAGACCGCGTCCTGATCCACCTGGAGAACTGCCCACAGTTCCTTCTGGCCTGGTTCGGTTGCGCCGCGCTGCATGCCGTTGCGGTCACCACGAACGCCCGGTCGTCACAGGACGAGTTGGCGTACTACATCGCAGACAGCGATGCGGTGGGCGCGATCACGCAGCCATCCTTCGAGCAGCTCGTCACCGCGGCTGGGCCCAACCTCGGCTGGGTAGCCGTCACCAAGCCCGACTTGCCGCGCGCGCCCATTTTCGCCGGATCCGCCGATCCCCAGGGGGTGCACCTGCCGCCCGCGGATCCCGCAGCGGCTTTGAGTATCCAGTACACCTCCGGCACGACGTCCCGGCCCAAAGGCGTGCTCTGGACACATGCGAATGGACTGTGGGCCGCCCGGACCAACGCCGCCCATGAGGGACTTCGATCCGACGACGTCCACCTGGCGTATATGCCGTTGTTCCACGTCAATGCCTTGGGCTACTCAGTCCTGCCGAGCCTGTGGGTCGGCGCTCGGTTCGTCCTCGCACCCAAGTGGTCCACCTCCCGGTTCTGGGACATCGCGGTGCAACACGGGTGCACCTGGCTGTCCCTGATGCCGCTGTCCACGCGTGCCGTCCTGGCGAGCCGGCCGCCCGATGAACACTCCCTGCGGATGATGGCGGGACCCACCGGCTCTGTCTTCAAGGACAGGTTCGGGGTCGAGTCGATCGGATGGTGGGGGATGACCGAGACCGTCAGCCACGGCATCGTCTCCGACGGGCATGACGACGTGCCGGGCAGCATCGGCCGGGTAGCCCCGGAATACGACATCAAGGTCGTGAGCGCGGACGGAACGCCGATCAGCGCCGGTCAAACCGGTGCCTTGTTCATCCGAGGTGTTCGTGGGCTGTCGATATTCGCCGAGTACTGGAACAACCCCACAGCCACGAGCGAGAGTTTCGACGACGAGGGCTGGTTCGCGACCGGAGACCTGGTCAGGCTCAATCTCGACGGCACGTTTTCCTTTATGGACCGGGCCAAGGACATGCTGCGGGTCGGTGGCGAGAACGTGGCAGCCTCCGAGATCGAGCGAGTCATCCTCGACGTCCTGGGGCTCGGCGAGGCCGCGGTCGTCGGCAGGCCTGACGAGAAGCTCGACGAGGTGCCGGTGGCCTTCGTCTGTGTCGAGAATCCAGACCCAGGCCTGGCCGATCGGGTCATGGATGCCTGCCGGGACAGGCTGGCCGACTTCAAGGTCCCACGCGAGGTCCACGTTGTCGGCGCCTTGCCACACGCGACGCTCGACAAGATCCACAAGGTCGAGTTGCGTGCTGCGGTCGTCGCCGACCACGAAGCACTCCTTGACGCAGAGAGAGGCTGGGTCGCCGCTGCAGCCGCCGACTCGTCGGCTGCGGCCGGGTAGGCAGTGGTAGACCGCGCTGGGCGGATGACCGTGATGGGATCGCTGCTCTCCTCGTCCGGTCGGGTCAAAGGCGTTCATCTCCAACGGGCATAGCCGTCCTTCGAGGTGTCCGTGTGCCCCGCGGCAACGTCCTCGCGGTCACAACGATGGCCGCCATGGAGACGGCAGTGCGCGAGACGGTGGGCTCCACCAAGGCGCGCACGGCGTTTGGGCAGCCGGTTCTCGATTTCCAGAACAGCAAGTTCGTGCTCGCCGAGGCAGCCGTCACTGCGCACACTCCAGGGTGCTCATCGACTCCTGCGTCGAGCGACATCTGGCGGAGGAGCCTGACCCGCTGCGGTGACACGACCCATTTGACAGGAGAGCTAGGGCAGTCATGAGTAATGGAGAACAGAGCGTCACCAGCGGTTCAACCCAGATCAAGTGGGGAATCCTAGCGGTCGCCTTCTTGGCGGTGTTGAGCGATGGCTTCGATACCGCAGCGCTTGCAGCGTCAGTGCCCGCGATGGCGGACGACTGGGGTGTTCCGGTGGGCGATTTCACCCTCCCGTTGGCGCTGACCAACTTGGGCGTCGTCGTGGGGTATATGACGGCCGGCTGGCTGGGAGCCGCACTCGGACGAAAACAACTGCTGATCGGCAGTGTGGCCGCCTGCTCGATCCTGACGATCCTCAGCGCCGTCGTCCTGCCGCTCGAGTCAATGGCGCTGTTCTCGGGGGTCCGTCTAGCGACTGGAGCCGCGATCGGCATCTTGCTGCCGGTTGCGGTGTCGGTCACTACTGACATGGTTCCGGAACGTTACCGGCAACGTGTCTCGGTGGGTGTCACCCTCGGCTTGCCCGTCGGTCTGATCGTCGGGGGCCTTGTCGGCAGTCCACTGCTGGACCTGTTCGGCAGCGGCGGCATATTCTGGGCCGGGGGCATTGCTGGCATTATTCTCCTCGTCGCAATGGCCGCAGTTTTGGAGGAACCTCCCGCTGTCGGCACAAAGACCGAGGCGAAAAAGGCGGCCGGCGTTGCCCGGCTCTTCGACCCCGCATTTCGAGCGAACACCGGTCTGCTGTGGGCGTTCGCGTTCCTGCTGTTCATCGGCGCCTATACGCTGTCGTCGTGGGTGCCAGTGCTGCTGCTGGACTACGGCTTCAGTGCCAATGACGCACCGATCGGATTGGCGGTTGTCAGCTTCGGCGGCGTATTGGGGTGCCTGCTGGTGATTCCGCTGACTGCACGGATAGGGATCTCCGCTGTTATGGCGGTGATGACCGCCCTGGGAATCGGCTGCATGGGCCTCTTCGGCCTGACCTCGTTCGGGTCTTGGGGTGTCCTGCTCCTGCTGGCCGGTGCAGGCGCCGGAACCATGGCCGGCCAAATGGGCGTGCTCACCATGGCGGTAGCGGTCTATCCCGCCGGCGCGCGCACCACAGGCGTGGGTATGGCCACGGCGCTCGGCCGGATCGGCACGATCGTCGGTCCTGCCGTCGCAGGGGCGCTCATCGCCCAGGGGATGGGAGCCAGCAACGTCATCGTGCTTGCTGCCGTCCCGGTGGCCTTGGCGTGCGCGGCGGCGATCGCGCTGGCATTGCGCGACCGTAGCAAGGCCGACGACGACCGAACACAACCGGCGCTCGGTCCTGACGACCGGAGCCGAGTGCTGTGATCACTCAGGAGACGAACATGCGACACGGCCCCCTGGCCGGCCTTCGTGTCCTCGAGCTCGCAAGCATCGGCCCTGGCCCGCTGGCCTGCATGATCCTGGCCGACCTGGGCGCGGACGTGATCCGTGTCGAGCGGCACGCCACCGCCGGTGTCGCGGGCGACCACACGCTGCGCAACCGCCGCATCATCACAGCTGACCTGAAAGACCCGCCCGCCGTCACGCGGATCCTTGACCTCGTGGCGGATGCCGATGTGTTGGTGGAGGGCTTTCGTCCCGGCGTCACGGAGCGCTTGGGCCTGGGGCCAGAGGATTGCCTGGCCCGCAACCCCCGCCTGGTGTACGGCCGGATGACCGGTTGGGGACAGGATGGTGCGCTGGCGGCGTCTGCCGGGCACGACATCAACTACATCTCGCTGACCGGCATCCTGGAGAACATCGGCCGTCCGGACGAGCGCCCGGTGCCGCCGCTGAACCTGGTGGGCGACTACGGCGGCGGCTCGATGTTCCTGATCGCCGGTGTTCTGGCCGCCCTGTTCGAGCGACAGACCTCGGGGCGGGGTCAAGTCGTCGACGCCGCCATGTGTGACGGAGCCAGCGTCCTATCGCAGGCGATGTGGTCACTGCGGGGTGCCGGCCAATGGTCGGAGCACCGCGGGCATAACCTTCTCGACGGCTCGAGGCCGTACTACGACACCTACGAATGCAGCGACGGGCGCAGTATGGCAGTTGGCTGCGTCGAGCCCCAGTTCTTCGCAGAGGCCGTGCGGTTGCTCGGGCTCGACGCCGCCGAGCTGCCCGACCAGCACGATCAGGCCCGTGCCGAGGAGTTGCGCGAGACGTTCGCCACGGCGTTCAAAACGCGGACCATGCCGGAGTGGGCGGAGATCTTCGACGGCAGTGACGCCTGCGTGACACCGGTGCTGACCTACTCCGAGGCCCTCGAGCACCCACATATGCGCGATCGAGGAGTGCACACGCGAATCAACGGCGTCGACCAGCCAAGGCCCGCCCCGCGGTTCTCCCGCACCTCCTGGAGCGAACCCACCGCGGCTGTCCAGGTCGCGGACGCCGGTTGGCTCCCTAGTCCGAGCCCAAGCGGTGACCCGAATCTACCCACTGAATCAACCCACTGAATTAACTCACCGAGAAAGGTATGGAAGACGATGACTAATAACGCCGTGGTGGCGGGGGTCGGCATGATCCCGTTCACCAAACCCGGCCGGAGCGAGAACTACGACGTGATGGGGGCCGAGGCCGTCCGTCGCGCACTGTCGGATGCCGGGGTCGGGTACGACGCCGTGCAGCAGGCCTACGTCGGATATGTGTACGGCGACTCCACGTCCGGGCAGAAGGCGCTCTACCACGTGGGCCAGACCGGCATCCCCGTGACGAACGTCAACAACAACTGCTCGACCGGCTCCTCGGCACTGTTCCTGGCCCGCCAGGCCGTTGAGTCGGGCGTGGCGGACGTGGTGTTGGCGCTTGGGTTCGAGCAGATGATCCCCGGGGCCATCCAGCACCAGTTCACGGACCGACCCGGTGCCCTGGAGACGTTCGAAAAGGTCCGCGACCAGGTCCGGGGAGCCCCGGATGAAGGTGTGCCGAATGCCGCGACGTTCTTCGGCGCGGCCGGCCAGCAGTACGTCGAGAAAACCGGCATGGATCCCTCGGTCTTCGCTCACATCACGGTCAAGTCCCGGCGGCACGCCGCCAACAACCCCTACGCGGTGTTCCGCGATCCGCTCTCGGTGGAGGAGGTCCTGGCCTCGAGGAACATCTACGACCCGCTGACCCTGTTCCAGTGCTGCCCGCCCACGTGTGGGGCCGCAGCAGCAGTGGTCGTGTCCCCGCAGTACGCCACACGCCACGGCCTGCGGGACGACGTCGTCATCGCCGCTCAGGCCATGACGACCGACTACGCGAGCACCTTCGAAGGAGACATGACGCGGCTCATCGGCTACGACATGTCGAAAGAGGCGGCTGCCCGGGTCTACGAGACGAGCGGGATCGGCCCCGAGGACGTGCGGGTCGTCGAGCTGCATGACTGCTTCACGACCAACGAGCTGCTCACCTACGAGGCGCTCGGGCTGACCCCAGAGGGTTCTGCGGAGAAGTTCATCCTCGATGGCGAGAACACCTACGGCGGCCGAGTGGTGACGAACCCGTCCGGCGGGCTGATCTCCAAGGGACACCCGCTGGGGGCGACAGGGCTGGCGCAGTGCGCCGAGCTGGTCTGGCAGCTGCGTGGCCAGGCCGAGGGCCGCCAGGTCGAGGGCCGGATCAATGCGGCCCTGCAGCACAACCTTGGGCTCGGCGGCGCCTGCGTCGTTACGATGTACCAGAAGGTCGGGGCCTGACCTGGGCCGAATCCGGACCTCGTAGGGTACTCGCCTACCGGTGGTTCGCTGCTGGTCACCCGCAGTCGACTGCGGGTGTTCGCCAAGGCTACCGGTGGGGCCGACCCGGTGTTCATCGACCTGGACGGCAGCCGAGCACAGGACCTGCCTGGTCGCCGATTGGACTGACGAGGAGAGGGTGGTGATCGTGATCAGTGGGCCGCTGCCGAGCCTCGGCCGGGTCGTGGACGACCTCGGGAGCACGCTGGTGGCCGCGGTCGCCGGGCCATCCGCTGCGGATCTACGGGCGGGTTCGGTGTCGATCTACGACCCCGCGGACGGCGTCAACGTCTCTCCCGAGGGAATGCTACTGGGCATCGGCGTCACGGAGGCCGCGACGGTCAAGGCGCTGCTCATCGAGATCGAGCGATGTGGCGGTACGGCCTTGCTGTTGAAGACACCGGTTCCGCTCGACGACGCCATTCGCAGGGACGCGATGAGCCGCAACGTCTGCGTCCTCGAGGTCAGCAGGGCCGCATCATGGGTGCAGCTGATCATATTGCTGCGCGCCATGCTCGATCCTCCCGAGTTCGACGAGCCCGGCCAGGAGATCGCAGGATACCCGAGCGGGGATTTGTTCCAATTGGCCAACGCCATCAGTTCGTTGCTGGACGCACCGATCACGATCGAAGACCGTTCGTCCCGGGTACTCGCGTTCTCCGGCGGGCAGGCGGACACCGACGAAGGCCGGATCCAGACCGTGCTGGGCCGGCAGGTCCCCGACCGATACGAGCGCAAGCTGACTGAGCTCGGGATTTTCCGGGAATTGTATTGGAGCACGGACCCGGTGTATGTCCCGTCGCTCTGTGACGACATCCAGCCGCGTACGGCGATCGCCGTACGCGCTGGCGATGAGGTGCTCGGTTTCGTCTGGGCGGTGGTATCCGAACCCCTGCCCGAACACCGCAGGCAGGCATTGGTCGACGCCGCCAAGATCGTGGCGCTCCACCTGCTGCGAGAACGCGCGGGTGCGTCCGTAGATACCCGGTTGCGCGCGGAACTCCTGGCCCGGCTGCTCCGCGGATCCGGTGACCCGCACGAGACGGCCAGGCAGCTCGGCTTGGAGAAGGAACCGGTGTCCGTCTTGGCCGTCGAGCTCGCCGGCAGCGCCGACGAGAACGACGCCGTGAAGCGGACCGCGGAAATCCGCCGAGTCGCCGGTGCGCTCGCTGTCTACTTGAGCGCACTGTACCGATCTGCTGCCGTGACAACCCTCGGTGATGCCGTTTACGCCTTGTTCCCGGCATCGGGCGAGCAGGCTGCGCTGCGGGTAGCGGAGGATTTCGTGGAGCGCATGGGATCACCGGTGACGTTGAGAGCCGGGGTCGGCCGCGTCGTGGACACGGCCGACCGGATCGTGAGATCTCGCGCCGACGCCGACGCCGTGCTCAGGGTCCTGCGCGAGTCGACGCGATCCGAACGCTGCGCCACGGTCGGGTCCGTACGCTTGGAGCTGATGCTTGTGCGGCTGGCCGACATTCTCGACCAGGACGAACTTGACCACTTGCGCCCGGTCGACCTTCTGCTGGCATACGACTTTGAGCATCGCTCGGACCTCACCGGTACGCTCGCCGCCTACCTCGAGGCATTCGGGGACGTCGCGAAAGCTTCCGCTGCGGTGCGGATCCACCCGAACACCTTCCGCTATCGGCTCAAACGGCTGTGCGAGATCGGCGGACTGGAGCTCGCCGATCCCGACGCCCGCGTCGAGGCGTTGATCGACCTGCGGCTCCGCCGACTGCGAACGAGGCCGTCGTAGTGTCTGGGCGAGCATCGGGGTGGGCTCGGTGAAATCAACGAGCCAGGCAACCTGATTTCGTACGCCCGCACGAAGTGATGGGGCGCACAATCCGCCTACTTTCTCTCGCAACATCTTATTGAGCCAGGCAAGGGAGACTCGTCGATGACCATTGACACAACAGTGCTCACGTCAGTGGCGGAAACGGCCGCTGCTGAGCTGGGCATCGTCGGCGCCCAGGTCGCGCTCGTCATCGACGGCGAATTCGTCGAATGCCCGGTGGGCATCGAGAACGTCACCACTGGCCGCGCGGTCACCGCGGACACGTTGTTCCAGATCGGGTCGACCAGCAAGGTCTTCACGGCCGCGCTGGTCATGCAGCTGGCCGATGCCGGCATGCTGGACATCGACAAGCCAGTGGCCCGGTTCCTGCCGGGATTCAGGCTCGGCGACGAGGATGCGACCGCCACCGTGACGCCCCGGCACCTCATGTCGATGACCAGCGGAATCGACAACGGGCCCTACGTCGACACCGGTCGGGGCGACGACGCCGTGCGCACGCTCGTGCAGCTGGTGGCGGATCTCCCGGTGATCGCCCAACCCGGTGAGATCTTCGGATACAACAACGCCTCCGCTGGTATCTCGGGGCTCCTGGTGGAAACGCTGACCGGCATGACCTGGGATGAGGCGCTCCGGGACCGGCTGCTCGTGCCCGCCGGGCTGCGGCACTCGGCGAGCCTGCCCGAGGAGCAGGTCTACCATCCGGTAGCCGTCGGCCATATCGCCACCGAGGGCGGTTTCGACCACGTGAAGCCGTGGACTGTCGGTCGCGGACACGGCCCGGCCGGTGCGACGCTGACGTGCAGCGCCGGCGATCTCGTCCGCTTCGGGCAGCTGTTCCTGCGCGACGGGCTCGCGGCCGACGGCACGAGGGTGCTCTCGGAGCGCTCCGTCGCCGAGATGCAGACCCGCCAGGTGGACCTGCCCACCCAGGGGATGGCGGACGGCTGGTGCGTCGGCCCGTACACCAAGACGTGGGGCGGCGTGCGCATCTTCGGCCATTTCGGCTATAGCCCATGCGGTTCGTCGACTCTGCTCTGGGTTCCTGAGCTGCACGCCGCCGTCGCGGTGACCGTCAACGTCGCCAATCACGGCTCCCACTTCGCCGACCGGGTCTTCGACCATGTGTTTGCGGAGCTGCTCGGCGTCCAGCGGCCGATTCGTCCGGCCAAGCGTCCCGGCAGCACGATTGACACCGAGCCCTACATCGGCGCCTACGAGACCGCTGACCGCACGTATCGCGTGACCGCCAAGGACGGAGCACTCTTCGTGAGCCTGATGGCTAAGGATCCGCAAGGTTCGCTCGGGGTGGGCTCGGAGCCGGTCACGACGGAACTGTATCCGCTGGACGGTCACCGGTTCATTCTCGCCGATGACGTGCTCGGCGGGGATCCGCTGTGGGATGCCGCCTTCATCGTCGGTGACGGCCAGAAGGCCACCCACTTCGTCGGCGGCGTGTTCGCCGCACGGCGCGTCGCGTGAGCACCGAGAGCGGTACGACGCCGTGCGACGTCGTCTTCGCCGGGGCCCGAGTGATCGATCCGGAGACCGGTCTGGACGGCATCCGCAATGTTGCAGTCACCGGCGACCGCATCACCGACGTGTCCGAGGCTCCCCTGACAGGCCGGCGGACCTTGGACGTCAGCGGGCTGGTGCTCGCCCCGGGCTTCATCGACCTGCACAGTCATGCGCAGTCCCGGACCGGCCTGCTCCTGCAGGCGCTCGACGGGGTGACCACCGCGCTCGAGCTGGAAACGGGAGCCGCGTCGGTGACCGCAGCTCTCGCCGCCGCCGAGCTGGAGGGGCGACCGGTGAACTACGGGTATTCGGCGTCCTGGCTGCTGTCTCGGATGATGCTGTTCGACGGCGCGCCGCCCGATGATCCGATGTTGATGGTCACGGCGAACTGGGGAGGTTCCAAATGGAGCGCGCCGGCGAGCGACCGGGACGTGGATCGTCTGCTCGATCATGTGGAAGGTGAGGTCCTCGCCGGCGGGATCGGCATCGGCGTCCCCGTCGGTTACGCCCCCGAAACCGGGATCACCGAATACTTCGCACTCGCGCGGCGCGCCGCCGAACTGGGCGTGCCGACCTTCACTCACGCCCGCTACACCTCCGCGCTGGAACCGCACAGCTCCCTGGAAGCGGTGCTAGAGGTCCTCGCGGCCGCGGCGGGCACGGGGGCGCACATGCACCTGTGCCACCTCAACAGCACATCCAACCGGATGATCGACGAGATCGCCGATGCGTTCGCCACCGCCCAGACGACCGGCCTTCGCGTCACCACCGAGGCGTATCCCTACGGCTCCGGAATGACCGCAATCAGTGCCGACTTCGTGGCACCGGAGAAGCTGCCACGCATGGGCATCTCGCCGAACCGGCTGCGCTACCTGCCGACGGGGGAGTTCGTCGCTGACACGGAGCGGCTGACCGAGCTGCGCTCCAACGATCCCGCCGGCCTCGCCTTCGTCCACTGGGCCGATGAGGCGCAGGAAGCAGACCGGAAGATGCTGCTGAGGTCGTTGCTGTTCACGGACTCCGCCATCGCGTCGGACGCCTCGCCGGTCGTCGGGCCAGGCGGCGCGATGGTGCTGCACGACTGGCCGGTGCCGCCCCACGCCCTGACTCATCCGCGCAGCAGCGGATGCTATGCGCGGACATTCGGCTGGCTGGTCCGCGAGCTCGGCGTGCTCTCTCTGCCCGAAGCGGTCAAGCGGTGCACCTTGGTGCCGGCGCGGATCATCGAGGAGGCCGTTCCCGCGATGCGCCGGAAGGCGCGAGTCCAACCGGGTGCGGATGCAGACCTTATCGTCTTCGACCCGCAGACATTCTCCGAGCAGGGCGGCTACAACTTCGTCGCACCCTCGACCGGTGTCCGACACCTGTTGGTCGGCGGACAATTCGTGGTGACGGACGGCGAGCTCGACACCGAATCCCGCGCGGGAAAGCCGATTCGAGGCGGGCGCTAAGGTTATTGCAGGTCAGAGCACCTCTTCGTCAATTTCGGCAAGTAATGCCGGAATGGGCGCGAATGAGGGGGCTATCTGCAGCGATGACAGGTTTGTACTGCTGCACGAAGTCTTGCTCCAGTGTTCTCGCTCTCCGACAAACACTGAGGGCCATGTCGCGCCTAGAGTTCTCGGCCAAGGGCAAGCGGTGGAACGGAGCAGCGTGATGGCACCTGAACGGGTCGTGGTGGTGGGTGCGGGCACGGTGGGACTGTCGTGCGCCTTGTTATTGCAGGAATATGGCGTCGAGGTGGAAGTGCTCGACCGGGGATCGGTCGGGAACGGAGCGTCGTGAGGTAACGCGGGATACGTCGCGCCTTCGTTCACGGTGCCGTTGTTCGAGCCATCGATCCTGCACTACATCCTGAGCGCGGTGCTGAATCGGCGCTCACCGGTGCGGCTGCCGATGCGTGCGGACGCTGAACTGGCCCGGTGCTTGTTTTCTCGGTGCGCCACTGCACGGGCCGTGGCTGGGAACGAGCGATGGCCGGGTTCCGGCAGCTCAACGGTCGGATCTTCGAAGCGTTCGACGCGCAGCGCGCGGCGGGAGTGGATGCCGCCACCTATGACACGGCGGTGCTGGCCGCATTCGCCCAGGCGGGGCAGTCGGCGGGACTGCTGCACGAGCTCGACGGGGTCGCGGCCGCCAGACAGCCGGTCGAGGTCGAGTTGCTGACCGGTGACCAGGCACGCACGGCAGAACCCAACCTGTCCGGCAGGGTGGTCTCGGCGGTGCGGGTGCGGGGGCAGCGGTGTCTCGACCCGGTCGCCTATACCGGCGCGCTGGCGGAGCGGGTCCGGGCTCGTGGCGGGAAGACCAGCGAACACGTCACCGTGACCGGGGTCGACCGGCGTGCCGGACGCCTTCGCGTGGAGTGCGCAGAACGATGAGTGGTGCGTTAGATCCATCCAGCACCGAAAGGTCCGTCCGGTCGGCTCTGGTTAGAACTCAGATGAGGAGAACCTGCACATGTCCAGTACTGTCTCGCCGCGTAGCGCAGTCGTGGTCGGAGCCGGGGTAGCCGGCCTGTCGACCGCGTGGTTCTTGCTGCAGGAGGGTGTGAAGGTCACGGTCGTGGACCGTCGTCATGTCGCCGCCGGCGCCTCGTGGGGGAATGCTGGGTGGCTCTCTCCGGCCCTCGCGGTGCCGCTGCCCGAGCCGTCGGCTTTGCGCGTCGGCCTGAAAGCCTTCTCCTCGACCTCTCCTGTCCGAGTGCCTCTTTCAGCCGATCCAGCTCTTGCTCGGTTTCTCGGACGTTTCATCAGGAACTGCACTCACCGCCGATGGCAGGTAGCCCTGCAGGCGTTGACGGTCCTCAATCAGCAGGCTCTCGACGCGTATGACCTATTGGCGCACGGCGGGGTGGCTGATACGACGTGGCAGGACGATCCGTTCCTCATCGCATTCGCCGGTGAAAGCCAGCGTGAGTCGATGCTCTCCGAGATCGACCACATCCGCAGCGGCGGAATGACAGTCGACTTCGACCTGCTCGACGGTGAGGCAACACGTACTCGGGAGCCGGCGCTGAGCGGGCGTGTCCGCGCGGGCATTCTTCTTCGCGGGCAGCGTTCGATCGATCCCCCACGCTTCCTGGCCTCTCTGCACAAGGCTGTTGTGCAGGCCGGCGGGAGGGTACTCGAAGGCGACGCCGTGACCGGCGTCGACGACACCGGTGACGGCGTGCGGGTCGACCTCGTCGACGGCACCACCGAGACCGCCGACGTCGCGGTCCTTGCTGCCGGCGGTTGGATCTCCCCGCTGGCCCGCAAGTTCGGTGTCCGGACCCCGGTACAGGCCGGGCGCGGGTACAGCTTCAGCATGCCCACCGAGGGGTTGCCCTCCGCCCCGACCTACCTGCCGGGTCAGAGAGTAGTGTTCACGCCACTCGACGGCCGAGTGCGGGTCTCCGGGATCATGGAGTTCGCCGCACCGGATCGGCCGTTGAACCGCCGGAGTATTGACACGATCGTCGCCGCGGCCACTCCGATGCTCGGTGAGGTCGACTGGTCGCGCCGCAGCGACGAGTGGGTCGGCCCCCGGCCGTGCACAGTGGACGGGTTGCCGCTGGTAGGACGAACCGAATCCGAGCGGGTGTTCGTCTGCGGCGGACACGGGATGTGGGGGATCGCGCACGGGCCTCTGACCGGCAAGCTGCTGACCCAGCAGATCCTTTCGGGCCGTGCGCCTGCCGAGCTCGCGGCACTGAGTCCGCTTCGTTGAAGATGGGAAACCAGGCAATGACGACCAATCACTTCACGACCATCACTACACCGACCGCTCCGCAGATGGCGTCGTTTTCCCAGGCCACGATGGTGGCAGAAATGATCTACACCTCTGGTCAGGTAGGCATGAACGTCGAGACCTCCGAGCGGGAGGAGTCGTTTCGGGACGAGGTCAATCGGGCGATCGACAACCTCGAAGCCGTACTGAGCGCAGGCGGCTCCGCGCTGTCCGCGGTAGTCAAAACCACCTGCTACCTCTCCAGCATGGATCTGTACCCCGAGTTCGACGCCCTCTACCGGGAGCGTTTCGCCGCGCCGCTGCCAAGTCGCAGCACGGTGCGATCCGGGCTCGCGCGTAACTTCCGGTTCGAGATCGAGGCGATCGCCCGCGTGATCGAGGCATAACCGCTGACCTCACCTGCACGGTGCCCCGTCGCGGGGTGGCGGTTGCGAGGACACCCTCTCGCCACCGCCGCCACACCGGGCTGATCGTGAACGACTGTCGAGCGGGGTGTCCAGGCCTGACCGTCAACTTACCGTGACGGTGAGCGCTCCGCCCCGCTTGTACGTCTCGAGGATGATGGCCGTAGCGACCGAGTGAGCATTGCCCAGCCATGCACTGCGCGTGACGAACTCGTATTGCCCTCCCTGGCAGAATCGGATGAGACCACGAGGCACTGCCCTTAAGCCGGCGGTCGCCGACCGCGGCTGTGATGGCGTCCGCGTCGTGTGCCGCGTCGATGACGAGGGCCTCGTCGTCGTTGCCGACGACCCAGACGTTGTTGTCCACCTCCCAGGTTCCGCCGTCCAGGGAAAACGTGCCTGAAGTGATCAACCGCTCCACCCGCGGGCCGGCGGTCACAGGACGACCACCGAGTGGAGTACTTCGCCGTGGTGCATCTTCTCGAAGGTGGTCTCGACGTCGGCGAGGCCGATCTCCTCGGACACGAACCTGTCCAGGGGTAGCCGGCCCTGTAGGTACAGGTCGACCAGCAGGGGGAAGTCCCGTTCCGGCAGGCAGTCTCCGTACCAGGAGGACTTGAGCTGACCTCCGCGGCCGAAGTATGTCGACGACGGCTCAAATCCCCACTTTCTGACTGAAGCTGTCGCCGTAATTCCCCACCCTGATGCCGGCCGATTCCCCAGGGGGACGCCCGTCACGGATGGGGATGCCGGTCGTGGACTTGGCTTGTAGATCTTCGCCGTGTCGGGTGGTCTGTTCGACCGATAGATCCTTTTTGTGTCTTGGTGGAGATCCCCCGGGGCATGCCGGTGCCGGGTGAGGGTCCGGGCTACTCGGAGTCACTGGCGTCCCTCGACCAGCGAGCCGGGAGCCCGGCGGACGATCCGGATGGCGAGAAGAACCTTCAGCGTGACGCACATCGTGGAGATCTACGTTCACTGGTACGCGGGCCGCTCGAAGACGCAGTTGTCGGCGTCGCTCGGGCTGGACCGCAAGACGATCAGGAAGTACCTGGCGCCGGCCGAGGCCGCAGGGATGGCCCCGGGCGGGCCGCCCATGAGCGAGACCGACTGGCAGAAGCTGATCAGGAACTGGTTCCCGGATCAGGCCAACAGGCGGTTGAATCAGCTGACTTGGCCCGAGATCGAACAGCACCGTGACCACGTCCTGGAACTGCTGAACACTTGCACAGTGACGACGATTCATCAGCGGCTGCGGGACGAGCACAAGCTGAAGGCGTCGTTGACGGCGTTTCGCCGGTGGGTTCACGAGAATCTGCCCGACGAGGCGGCCCGCTCGAAGGTCACGGTGCTGCGGGAGAACGTGGAGCCGGGCTCGGAGGCCCAGATCGACTACGGTTTCCTGGGGCAGTGGGTGAATCCAAACACCGGAAAGCGGCACCGGATCTGGGCGTTCGTGATGGTGCTGCCCGCCTCGCGGCGCATGTTCGTCCGTCCGGTCGCTCACATGGACCAGCACGCCTGGACGCAAGCACACGTCGAGGCATTCCGGTTCTTCGGAGGTTATGTGGGTGACAACTCTTCCGCGATCCCACATTGCCGGTCAGGATGGTCGCTTCCGTCGAGGAGCCCGGATGGCCTGGCAGCCGCAGTTGGTACGACGCGTCGACGCCGCGGGGAACACCGCGCCATCGCTGGGGCACGCCCTGGTCGACGACTATCTGGAGTTCGTTGCGGCACGCTGCCGGCCGAACACCCTGCTGGCGACCGCCTACGACCTGAAGGTCTTCTTCTCGGTGGTGCCCAAGGAGCCGGCTGACGTCGTCACCGCTGACGTCTTCGCGTTCATCACCGCGCAGAAGAAGCCGAGGCGGGCACCGAAGGTCGTCCGGCTCGAAGACGGTGAAGCAGGACTCTCGGCTCGGACCATCAAGCGCCGACTCGCCAGCGTCTCCGGGCTGTTCGGCTACCTCATGACCCGCGACGACCTGGCCATTGATCGCAACCCGGTGCCGACGGGGCTGGCCAACCGCCGCCGCAGCGGCAACCGCGGGGCACCGCTCCTGCGTACGCCCCGGACTCTCCCGCGCGTCCTCGGACCGGCTGAGGTCGAGACGGTGCTCGGCGCGGTGAACACCGCACGGGATAGGGCCATGGTCCTGGCGATGCTGCTCGGCGGGCTGCGCCGCTGCGAGGTACTCGGCCTGCGGCTGGGCGACCTCTCACCAGGCGAACGTCGGGTCTTCATCAGCGAGGGCAAGGGCGGCCACCAGCGCTTGATACCCGTCTCCGCGCAGTTCTTCAGCGCGGTCGGCGGCTATCTGGACCGCGAGCGTCCACCCGTCGACCACGATCGGCTGTTCGTGGTGCTGCGCGGGCCCACACGCGGCTGACCGCTCTCCGCCGATGGTCTGGATGAGATTCTCGATGGTGTCCGGAAGCGAACCGGACTATCGAGGCTGACCTGTCATCAGCTCCGCCACACCTGCCTGACCCGGCTGCGGGAGGCGGGCATGGCCCTGGAAGCGGTACAGGCCCAGGCCGGACACCGCTCCATCGAGTCGACCCGGATCTACATCCACCTGGCGAACAGCTGGCTGGTCGAGCAGTACCTTCAGGCCAGTGCCGCCATCGACGCCGACCGGGCGGAGTCCTGATGCGCCGGGCCCGCGCCGCCGCCCTGTCGATCGTGCGCCCGGACCTTGTCGAGTGCTACCTCGCCCACCGGGCCGCGCAGGGCATGAACACCGACCACAAGGTCCGCTGGGGCGCCCGAGTCCTACTCGCCGCAGTGCCCGACCTCGACGACTTCCGCAAGCTGCCGCTGGAACGCCAGCTTGCTTTCAACCACGAGACGCACCGGTTCATCAGCTGGCTGGCGGTCACCGGACGCATGCAGCCGGGCGCCGACTACCTGGTCGCCCGGCGTCCGAGGCTGGGCATCGTGCTCGCACGCACCGAGCCAGAACTGCACCTGCGGTTCATGGAGACCGCCCGCACACTGGGCTTCCGCGACACGGTGGCCATGACCCAGTTCAACCTGCTGGCCCACTTCATCGCCCTGTTCGGACAGCAGCCGGACCAGCTGCAACAGAGCGACTGGGACCAGGGACGCCGCCTGCTGCTGGAGGCGGCCCGCCGCATCCCCAATCGCGGCGTCAAGGCCCTCTCGACCGCCCTGTTCAACCTGGAAGCGACGCTCTTCCACTGCGAGTTGACCGACCAGCTCCCACGCCGTCGCTCCCCGGACCACGCCGACATGCGCGCCCGCGAGTGGGCCCGCGTCCCTGCCGGGCTGGCGGACACGATGCAGCCTTATCTGCAGCAGATCGCCGGGACGCTGCGGCCGGGAACTGTGAAGAACACTGAGCTGACACTGCGGGAGTTCGCCCTCCTGGTGGCCGCCGAGGACACGGCCGTGACCTGCGTCGCGGAGCTCAAGCGGCGGCACGTCGAACGCTACCGGCAGTGGCTGCTTGAGCGGCCGGCCGCCCGCGGAGGACCGTTGCACCGGCACACCGTCCGCGACCGGCTCAGCAAACTCCGCGGCTTCTTCGGCCGCCTGGATGAGTGGGATGCCGCCGACCGGCCGCCCCGCCAGCTGGTCTTCGACAGCGACTTCCCGATCGCGGACGAACCACTGCCTCGCTTCCTCGATGACGCCGCGGCCGCCAAACTGCTGGCCGCTGCCCGCCAGGACTCTGACCCGTTCACCCGGCTGGCAATCGAGATCCTCGCCCGCACCGGGATGCGCCGCAGCGAGATGCTCGGCCTCACCGTCGACGCGGTCGTGCAGATCGGCTCCGCCTACTGGCTCCGCGTCCCGGTCGGCAAGATGCACACCGACCGCTACGTCCCCCTGCACCCGCAGTTGAAGACGCTGCTGGACGACTGGCTGCTGCACCGCCCCGAGGGCCTGCGCTCGAACCTGCTGTTCACCGATCACGGCCGCCCGGTCAATGCCTCCCGCATTGAGGCCGCGGTCCGCAAGGCAGCCGAGCGGGCTGGCCTCGGCCGGGTCACCCCACACCAGCTCCGGCATACTCTGGCCACCCAGGCGATCAACCGGGGCATGTCGCTGGAGGCCATCGCCGCATTGCTTGGACATAAGTCGCTGTCCATGACCCGTGTTTACGCCCGGATCGCCGACCGCACCGGCGCCGACGAATACTTCGCCGTCTCGGAGAAGGTTGAGGCACTCTACGACGCACCGCGTCAGCTGCCGGCCAATGCCGAGGGAACGGAGATGGCCAAGCTCCGCCGGGAGATGCATCGCCGGATGCTCGGCAACGGCTACTGCGCTCGCCCCATCGAGATGGACTGCCACTTCGAGTCGATCTGTGAATCGTGCACATTCTTCGTCACCACGATCGAGTTCCGGCCCACCCTCGAACGCCAGCGAGACGACGCGGCAGCGAAGGGACAAGTCACACGCGAGCAGATCTTCGACGGACTCCTCAGCAGACTCGATGGAGAAGCGTCCTGACAGCCCCTTTCAAGCTGAACGATCCGGCCAGCTGTGATGTAACGCCGATATCAACAAAGGGGCGCCCGATGGGATCGCAAGGCTTCCGCACTGCGATCCCATCGGGCATGGAGCTATCCACGCTGCATCACTCCACGGCGTCAGGCGCTTCGACCGTAAACGTCACAAATTCGACTTCGGCATCAGAAGGCAGGCCGGGATAGTGGACCTGGAGGCCCTTCTTGAGCTGGTCGATGCTCGTGAAGCCATCGAGCCGAGCCTGTTCGGCGGTTAGGCGATCGAGCCGGTAGCGTTCGACGCTGGTGACGGTGCCCTCCAACGTGCGGGGGGCTTCGTCTTCCTCGAAGAGGAAGATCGCGGGACCTGGCGCGATCGGATCTTCATAGCGGACGGTGGAGGTCTTCCGTGCGGTGGCGATGTCTTCGTAGTAGCGCTTGTTGAACCGAACAATTCGACGCGCATCCGCATCGGGATAGAAGTAGGTATCCGGCAGAAGCCTCCGGATCGGGCGCAGTGCCGGTCCGTCGTCTGTCGGTACGGCGACGAAGACGTCGGGATGGAGGTCGAGAAGCGCTTGCCGGCAGCGGCCGCACGGCGGGATCAGGCCGCGACCCCGATCTCCCGCGGCGGCGATTGTGACGAGCGGGCCGGCTCCCGCTGCTGCGGCGGCACCGAGCACGACGAGCTCGGCGCACGGTCCGCCGGTGAAGTGGTAGACGTTGACCGCCTCATGGATCCTGCCGGCCGTGTCCATCGCCGCTGCGGCCACGGTGTGGTTCGGGTCGCTTCCGAGGGAAACTGCGAGCCGTTCCGCAGCCTCGATGACGCGGCGCTCGGAGTCGAAGAGCTTGATGGAGACCATGGCGCCGACCCTAGATCGACCCAGCCGGACTCCTCGACACAATTGTTCTCATGAAGCTTGCCCTCAGCGTGGTCGGCGGCTTGACATCGAGACCCGCATATCGGAGGTGTCCCGCGGCGGCTGGTCCCGGACAATCTCAAGACCGGCGTCGACAAGCCTGACCTCTATGACCCGAAGACTAACAAGTCGTATGCCGAACTCGCGTTCTACTACGGGGCGTTGGTGGATCCAGCTCGCGCTCTGAAGCCGAAGGACAAGCCCAGAGTCGAGCGGCCCATGCCCTACGTCCGAGACTCCTACTGGCGCGGGCGGACGTTCACCTCACTGGAGCACATGCAGGCCGAGGCTCTGCTCTGGTCCAAGAACGTCGCAGGTCAGCGACAGTGTCGCCCGCTGGGCGGCGCCGCTCCGCTGTCGGTGTTCGATTTGGTCGAGGCGCCGGTGCTGCTGCCGCTGCCCGATGCGCCGTTCGTGCTGGCCCGCTGGTCGACGGCGACGGTCGGCCCGGACATCCACGTCAAGGTCGGCCGCACTCTCTACTCGGTGCCCTGGAAGCTGATCGGCCGCAAGGTCGACGTCCGCTCCACCGCCACGATGGTGCAGGTGTTCCACGAGAGAGAGCTGGTCAAGACTCATGCGGCGCTCCAGCAGGTAAAACGCACCGACAAGAGCGACTATCCGCCCGAGAAGATCGCTTTTCAGATGCGGACGCCGATCTGGTGCCGCGGCCAGGCATCGCAGGTCGGAGACGCCTGCCGTCAGGTGATCGACCAACTCCTGGAGGTCAACGCCCTCTACCGGCTCCGGGCTGCCCAGGGGGTTCTCGGACTGCGCAAGAAGTACGGCGACACCAGACTCGAAGCCGCCTGCCGCAAGGCGATCACCGTCGGCGATCCGTCCTACCGGACCGTCAAGGGCATCCTGGTCGCCGGCACCGAGACCGACCCGGAACCAGAGACCGGCGACGCCGGAGCCTCAGCCTTCCTGCACGGGCCCGAGGGCCTGTTCGCCACCGCCGTCCCCACCCAGATCTCCGACGGCCTCCGCGACGACCAGGGACACGCCGACGCCGGCACCGAGGAGGCCGACCGGTGAGCGTGATGACCACCGCCCTGCGCGACTCGCTCAAGATCCTGCAGCTGTCCGGCATGCTCGAGACCCTCGATGCCCGCCTCACCCAGGCCCAGGGCGGCGAGCTCGGACACCTCGACTTCCTCCAGGTCCTCTGCCAGGACGAGATCACCCGCCGCGAGTCCGTCGCGCTGGAGCCGATCGCGCTCATGGACTAGGTGACGCCCGCTTCGCGGCAGGCGTCGGCGAAGGCCCGGCTGCAGTACTGGGCCCCGTGATCGCTGTGGAAGACGGCGCCGGCGAGGCTGCCGCGGGTCCGTTCGGCCGCATGCAGGGCGTCGATGACGAGGTCGGCCCGCATGTGGTCGGCGACCGCCCACCCCGTCAGGCGCCGCGAGGCGAGGTTGATCACGGTCGCGAGATAGCGGGCCTTCCCGCCGGCCAGGGGAAGGTAGGTGATGTCGCCGACGTACTTCGTGTTCGCCTGGCCCGCAGTGAAGTCGCGGCCGATCAGGTCCGGGACCTTCGCCGCGACCGGGTCGGGGACGGTGGTGCGGTGCCTGCGCCGCAGGCGGAGCCCGACCAGCCCGATCGTCTGCATGATCCGGGCGACGCGCTTGTGATTCACCACCTCGCCGTTCTCCCGGAGTTCGGCGGTGATCCTGGGAACGCCCCAGGTGTCGTCCGAGGCCCGATGAACCGTGCGTATCCGGGCAGCGAGCTTCGCGTCGGCGGCCTGGCGGGCCGCTCGCACGGCCGCTGTCCTGCGCCAGTAGTAGAAGCTCGAGCGGGCGATGCCGAGGATGGTGCATAGCCGCTTAACGCCGTAGCGGCGCTGGTGGTCAGCGACGAACTGGAAGCGGTTCACCAGCGCGTCTCCCCGGCGAAATACTTCGCAGCCTTCCGCAGGATCTCGCGTTCTTCCTCCAGCTCACGGACCTTCTTGCGCAGCGCGGCGTTCTCCGCCTCCAGCGGTGTGGGCGGCTCGGCGGGTGTCTCCGCACGGCGTCCCCGCGGCCGGCTCGCACCGGCCGCCCGAACCCAGTTCCGCAGGGTTTCCGGGTTGATGCCCAGATCGGCAGCGACCTGCCGGATCGTCGCCTCGGGTCGCGACTGGTACAGCGCGACCGCGTCCGCCTTGAACTGCGGCGGGTAATGCTTCATGACCACGAGATGTCCGTTCTGAGATCCTCAGGATCCAGTGTCTCGTGTGTCCAAGATCAGGGGTCAAGGCCCGGCGTCCCCACCGCGTACGGCCGTGCGTTGTGCGAGCACGCCAGGACCATCGACCGTGAACTGGCCCGGGCCGAACGCCGGATCCGGGACCTGGCCACCGGCCACGACGAGGCGCTGGCCGTGGGTACGACGACGGGCGGCGCCGCCTCGCTCGCCGCTTCTGCCGTGTGCCGGCTGATGGAGAGCCGTCCCGGGCTCGGCATCCGCCTGCACGAGGACGTCTCGGCCATGGCAAGCCCGGTTCGAACGGCTCGTCACCTCGGAACGTTCCCGCTGGACGGCGGCATCTGGGACATCGGCCGCCGACCGAAGGACCTCGCCGTGACGCGTGCGCTCGAATCGCTCTCCGGCGTCGTCCAGGACGGTGGTCTCGGCGACAAAGGCGTGCAGGTCCAGACGGCCCTGCAGATAGAGGCCGACGAGCATCGGGAAGCCGCGGGATGATAGGCAGTGGCCGTACCAGGACGAGTTCAATGCCCGGCCCGGCCGAAGACGCCCAGCAGGGGCAGTTGCGGCCTGCGTGGCAGACATGCAGGGACGTCGGCCACGCGGGGATGTCGTGTGGCTGCAGAGGTCAGGTCACTCGGCGGCAGCCATCACTTCCCCGCCGATGGAGAGGTGCGAATGGACGACCTTCCAAAAATCCCCGAACCGCTGCAGGACAACGGAGAATCGTGCGCTGACGACGCGGCCGTCCGGAACCGTGAACTTGGGGAAGTCCACCAGCCAGGCGAAGTCGTTATGCATGATCCCTGTGGGCTGCGACTCGATGCGCTGAGCGGTCTGCGGGACCTCGCGCATGCGGGCGAGGAAGTCCCTCAGCGAGTCGTGGACCCCAGGCGGGATGGCTATCGAGAACGCAAGGACCCCGTTCTCGGCGAAGGAAAGCCGCTCGACGGTGTCGGCGTCCCGGTTGGTGAACGCAATCAGATAGTCCCGTGCCACCTCGACGAGCTCGTCAGACGCGACGGCCATGGTCAGACTCCTCTTGATTCTCTTCGAGATTTCTTCGATGTACCAACACGGAGCATGTCCGTCACCAGCTGACCAAGAGCTTGTCGACGCCGTAGATTGTCGAGTCCGGACGCGCCCGCAACTCGTCGACATCCGTCGCCAACGTGAGGTTCGGGAACCGCTGCGCCAGCCTTGACAGCGCGACCCGCAGCTCCAACCGGGCCAGTTGCTGCCCCAGGCACTGAAAGGCACCGTAGCCGAAGCCGAGGTGCCGGACGGAGCCGCGATTCAGGTCCAAGGTGTCCGGCGACTCGAAGTGCGCCGGGTCCCGGTCCGCAGAGGCCAGCGACACAATGATCTTCTCCCCTGCGGCCACCGGCTGTCCGCCGACCTTGGTGTCCTCCGCTGCGACGCGCAGCAGGCCGAACTCAACGATCGACACGTAGCGCAACAGCTCTTCGACCGTACGGTCGATTGACTCCGGGTGGTCCCGGACCGAAGCCCACTGGTCGGGATGCGTCAGCAGCGCCAGCGTGCCGAGACCGATCATGTTGGCCGTGGTCTCGTGGCCGGCGATCAGCAGCAGGTTCCCGAGTCCCAGGATCTCCTCGACCTTCAGCGGCACGCCGTCCTCGGGGACGGCCTGGATGAGACCGCTGATCAGGGCATCGTCCGGGTTACGGCGCTTCTCCTCGACGAGCCCCCGCATGTACATCCCGAGGAACCTGATCGCGCCGAGCTTCTCGCTTTTCGGGATGTCGAGGTTCAGGGTCTCGATACGGGACTTGAACTCTGCCCGGTCCGCCGGGGGAATGCCCAGGAGGTCACAGATCACGATGGCGGGGATGGCGAAGGCGAACTCCTCCATCAGGTCAACCGGCGGCCCCTGCGACTCCATTGCATCAAGGCACTCCTCCACGAGCGCTTCAATCTGCGGCAGCAGCGACCTCATACGCCGCACGGTGAACTGTCCCTGGAGCATGCCCCGGTAGCGCGTGTGGTCTGGCGGGTCCATGGCCATCGAGGTGGGGGCGATCCCGGCATCCCACAACTCCTCGTCGGTGATCCGCTCAGTGCTGACGGCGTTGTTGAAGCCCCGTCGCTCCACGGTGAAGGCGGGGTTGGTCAGCACGGCGGCAACATCGTCGTACCGGCTGACCAGCCACCCCTCATCTCCGTCTGGCAATGCCAGGCGGCTCACCGGCGCCTCTTCACGAAGGCGTGAGTAGTCGCTGGGGGGATCGAGCAGGGACAGCCGCGTGCGCGGCAGCGGCTGTGAGGGGATGTGAGTCAACGCAATTCTCCTTGGCTGGGATCATGAGATTGACAGCGATGCACAAAGTCTTTGACTGCTTGATGAGCCGGCCCACCGTGTCGGCCGCGGCCTGCGGGGCCCATTGCGCGATGACGTCGGCCTTCTGTTGGATCATCAACCGGGTGTTGCTCATCGCGGTGGCCGCGTCGAACTTGTTGTCGAAGGTGTCCACCGTCGAGTCGTCACGCTGCGCCACCTTGGTCAGTCCGGTACCCACCTGCGCGAGGATGGGCGCGGAGTTGATGAGCGCACCGAAGCCGGTCGTGATGCTTTGGGACCCGCGGCGGAGTCGTTAGCTCCGCCTGAAGGACAGGCTGTACACAACGCGGGCGTCGCGCCGATGGCGACGGCCATCGAATGTCTGGGCTTGTTCGTGGTTCGCTCCTTGGGGTCTGGGTGGTGGAGAGCTCTGCGACTCGTGACGCGGGAACCCGTTCGGAGATCAAGGCGACCCTCGGCGCAGCGGCCGGCCGGGCAGGACGTCGAGCTGGAGCTCTCCGCCCCTGACAAGCGGCGTACCGGCTACCAGCAGATGACGGACACCGGTGGACGGCCGGATGGGGTCGAGGTATGTCGCGTTGTCAGTCACAGCCACTGGGTCGAGGATGACCAGATCGGCGTCGGCCCCGGGGGCCAGCCTGCCCTTGCGCTCCGCACCCGGGACGAAGTCCGCGAGAAGCTGCGCAGGCAGCCACGAGCAGCGCCGGAACGCCTCGTGCCAGCTCCAGGCGCCTGTCTCACGCACCATTGTTCGTAGCGTCTTGGCGAACGTGCCTGCCGTCCGCGGATGGGTCATGGTCCCTGATGGCGGCGGCCAGGCGTACGGGTCGTCAGCGCCCGCCGGCGTAGCGAGCGGGATGGCGTCGCTGGCGACGATCGAATCGTCAAAGGCGAGGGCGCGGTCAAGAATGTGCCGGTCTCCGGGATCGCGTTCGTCGAGGAACTCCACGATGCAGGGCGCGGCAGGATCCACCTCGCGGAGCTCTGCCAGGCGCCGGGCGTCGGCCACCCGCTCGCCCGAACTCAGCATCACCACACGCGTGGGCTGCAGCCCCCAGGCGGTCAGCCGGTCGGGTGCGAGGAATGCGGCTCCGACAGCGGTGCTGCCCGAGCCGTAGGGGTAGGACTCCACGGTGACCCGGGCCCCGGCGGCCGTTGCCGCGTCCAGTGTGGCCAGCACCCGGTCGACGTGCCGGCGTGAGGTCGCGTTGACGTGGCAGTGGTGCAGAGCGGCACCGGTCTCCAAGGCGGCCCGGACGAGCTCCGTTGGGCCGTCCACCGGGGTCGCCGGGTCGATCTCGACGAGTTCACGGACGTGGCTGAACACGGGGACCCCGCTGCGGCTGGCCAGCGCCGCCACCTGGATGAACTCCTCGGGTGGTGTGGCCGGTGCGTAGCCCTGGAGGACGCCGATGCCGAGGGCCCCTGAGGCGAGCTCGCGCTCGAGGAGACGCAACCATGCATTGAGCTCGCCCGGCGACGATGCGCGCTGCCAGCGGGGGTCTCCGATCAGAGCGAAGGTGCTCCCGATCGTTGCGTCCGGTTTACGCGCTGTCAGCGCCCAGCCACGGGCCGCCGACCAGGACGCGGAGAATCCGTAGTGCAGGGGGCGCCCCTCCGCCGCCGCCTTGGCGTATGCCCGGTCGACCGGCGACAGGCCTGCCTCCAGGTCAAGCGAAGTGGTGACTCCATCCATCGCTTGCAACCGCTGGCCCTGGATGGATTGGGCGTGACTGTGCAGGTCGATCAGGCCCGGGCCGACGACAAGGCCGCGCGCGTCGATCTCCCGCTCCGTGTCGTCGGCGGGATGCTCATCGATGACCGCCGTGATCACATCATTGTCGATGACGACATCGGCGATCTGGTCGGTCCCTGTGGCCGGGTCGACCACCCGACCACCGCGGATGACTGTTCGCACGGTTCCTCCGGGCTACTGGATGGATCAGGGTAGGGGTGGCGGCTACATCCGCGATGGGTATGACTTGCCGTCCGGGACAGGACAGCGGTGGGTTCATCAAGCAGCAGTACCCGCGCTTCGCGCGCAAGCGGCTTCACTATCTCGACCAGCTGTGCCTCGGCCGGGGACAGACTGCTCACCGGCGCGGAGAGCAGCTCGCCGATGCCCAGTTCTTCCGCGAAGGGGCGTTCGTGTTCGCGCGGGGCACGCTGCGTCACCATCCCGGCGGGACGAGATGGGCCGTCCGAGCAGGATGTTCTCGGCCACCGAGCGCTGCAGGACATATGCGAACTCTTGCGGGATCAGGACCAAGCCGGCCCGCAGGGCGTGGCGACCGTAGCCTGAGCTGTTCCCCGTCCCGCTCGAGCGCGCCCCGGTCGGGATGGACCGCACCGGTCAGGCTCTTCAGCAGGGTCGACTTGCCGGCGCCGTTCTCCCCCAGCACGGCGAGCGCCTCGCCCGACTCCGAGGCTGACAACGCGCGGGGCGCGGGTGTCGCCGTACGCCTTCGATATATGTATGACACGCAGCATCGTGACCACCTCCCAGCTCACGGCCCGTCTTCGACTGCGACGCACATCCCGCACGGGGCGTGATGTAGACCACGTGGACGATTTGACCAGCAGGGCGATCGCCCAACAAGAGGCAGTCTGCACAGTCGAGCCTTGGCCGCCGTGCAGAATGACTGTCGAGAGACGGCATGCCGCGTCCGTATCGGATCGATCGCGAGCCACGTCGCTTCGGGTCGGCAATGCGGGAACAAATCGCCCTGGGACCGCCCGTTCGACCTACGCCGATACTCAATGGGCACTTCGCCCGTCACCTGAGCCTAGATGGGGCGCATTGCCCACTGACTCGAGCAGAGACCCGTGCTTCCCTTCCCGTTGGGAAGCAAACAAGACCCTGCGCTTTCGCGACATCAAGACGTCGATGAGGCGGCGAGGGGGGTTGGATCCATCATCCGACTGGCCGCCCAAGTCCGACGCCTTCGGGGCGTACGCGTCGGTGAACGGTGAGATCGTCCGCGGACTTCGCGGCCCACGAACGGAGTTCTATCGTGCCCAGCACTCACGACGAGGTCGATCTGCGGCTACGAGTCGCCCGGCGAGCCGTCGGCTCGGAGGGCGTTGTCATCCTCGAGTTGCGTGACCCGGTGGGCGCCGACCTGCCAGGCTGGTCTCCGGGCGCCCACATCGATCTCCGGCTGCCGGACGGCTCGGCCCGTCAGTACTCGCTGTGTGGGGACCCGGCCGACCGGACGGCGTGGCGCATCGGCGTTCTGCGTGAACCCGAGAGCCGCGGCGGGTCCCAGCACATCCATGAGATGTTGCACGAAGGCGCCGATGTCGACATCCGAGGTTTGCGGAACCACTTCCCTTTCGTGGCCTCGCCTCGTTACCTCTTCATCGCCGGAGGTATCGGCATCACCCCGGTCCTCCCTATGATCAACGCCGCCGAGGCGGCCGGGGCGGAATGGGAACTGCACTACGGCGGCCGCAGTCGGCGTTCCATGGCCTTTCTCGAATCGCTCGAGGAGCTCGCTGGCAATCGGGTCACGGTGTATTCACAAGACGAGGTCGGTCACATCGAGCTCGACCGCATACTCCAGGAGCCACGGCCAGATACGTCCGTCTACTGCTGCGGTCCCGAGCCCTTGCTCGCGGCGGTGGAGAGGCACTGCGCGACATGGCCCGAGGGGTCGCTGCACGTCGAGAGGTTCGCCCCGAAGGACATCGGCGAGCCCGTGTTGAATGGCTCGTTCGAGGTTGAACTGAGCCAGAGCGGCTTGTCCCTCACCGTGCCGCCCGACAAGTCCGTTCTGCAGGTCATCGAGGAGGCCGGTGTCTTCGTGACCGCCTCCTGCCTGGAAGGAACGTGCGGCACGTGCGAGACACCTGTCTTGGAGGGCGTGGTGGACCATCGGGACTCGCTGTTGACGCCAGCAGAGCAAGCGGCCAACGACACCATGTTCATCTGCGTCTCCCGGGCCGGATGCTCCCGACTGCTCCTCGAGCTGTAGCCGGCACTGCAAGAGTGAGCCGCTCGCGGACGCGCAAGCCTCGTCCTTGGGCAGATCCAGCTCCGCCCGGACCTCGGTGACGCTCGGAACTGACTGCGACGGAGACCCGTTTCTCCTCGTCCGGGGCAAGCGACTGGGCACTCTGCAAGACCGCACACCGCAGACGGTGCATGATGTCCACCGACGGTGTTTTTTGCGCCCCCCGGGCCTCGGCCCGTCGGCCGATGACGAGGAGCGTCTCATGTCTGTGCGGGGCAGTGGGCTCGACCTGACGCAGGTCCTCGCGCTCGACTTCTTCCCTCCGCACGTCCTGCTCGGAGGGGCGGCGGGGCTCGGCGATGTGGTCGCCACCGTCGTCGGCGCGACCGATGTCCATCAACTCGAGAACACCCCGCCTGGTGCGCTGGTGGTGTTTCCGCGGGAGCACCTGCCTCTGGAAGAGCCCCAAGCGGACATCGCCCTCCGGTTGGCCAGGAGCAGCGATGCCGCCGGGATCGTTGCCGAGCAGCCGCCCGGGCGGCTGCCGATGGCTACGGTGCGCCTCGCCGACAAGTTCCGCGTTCCGTTGATCGCGGTGCCCGAACTGGATCCGCACCGTCTCACCACCGATCTCGATGCCTTCATCCGGGCACCCGAGATGGAGGCGATGAGATCGCTGCGGAATCTCATCGATCGGATCGGCGCCTCCCACAACGACGAGGCGGAGCTTCTACGGGGGTTGCGCGCGGCGCTGGGTGGGCCAGTCGCTGTGATCAACGCCGCGGGTCGGGTGCTCGGCGGGGAGGATAACGCGCTCAGGGGGGCAGACCCGGGCGAGATCGAGCGCGTGTGTTCGCGTGACCAGCCGATCACGCGTGACGTATCAGCGGCCGACGGGGACACCGTCCATCTGCAGCCGGCCCTGCCACCGTGGCGGACAGCGGCGGACCTCTGGCTCGCCGCGCGGGTACCGATCTCCTCCACCATGGACACGCGGGTCGTCCGGCAGGTCCTGACGGTCGCGTCGCTCGCATTCGGCGCGCAGTTCTCGAGGACGGCACTGGCAGCCGAACGAGAGAACCGAGAGCGGGCACTGCTCCTCAGCAAGATCATTGAGGAGTCCGACTCGCCTCGGCGCGACACCATCGAGCGAGCAGCCACCCTGAACTGGCGCCTCTCAGGTTGGCACATGGCGGTGCAGGTGTCGGTGGCACATCACCGCAACGCCCGACTGTCCCCGCAGGTGATCCCGGACGTCGAGAGCGCACTCGCCCGGCAAGGGATCCCGACGACCATGGTGGAGAAACCTGACGGATGGGTGTTCTGGGTGACGCAGGAGGCCGAGCCCCATGCGACAGAGACGCTCGACCTCACCCGCCGGGTCCGCCGAGCGCTGCTGGAAGCCGGTCGGGGTCACCCGAACGTTCGGTTGAGCGCGGGCGTGGGCCGGCCGCATTCGGGCACCGCGGGTATCGACCTTTCCCTCAGGGAGGCACGCAACGGATGCCTGCTGGCCAGGACCTCCGAGACCCCGGCAGCGGTCGAGCACGTCGATGCGATGAATGTCCGCCGGCTGATGACGAGTTGGTACAACTCCGAGCCTGTGCGCGAGACGGCGGAGCAGTTCCTCGCCCCCTTGCTGGAAGCCGATCCGTCTGGCGAACTGGTGCACACGCTGCGGTGCTACCTCGACCACGAGTCCTCGGCGACTACGAGCGCGGTCGTGCTGGGCATCCACCGCAACACGGTGATCCAACGCCTGACCCGCATTCGGGCGCTCCTGCCGCTGGATCTCAGCCGGCCCGACGAGCGGCTCGTGGCCCACCTGGCGACCCGCGGCACAGGGCTTGGTCAGGATTCCGGCACCTGAGCGCCCAGCAAGGTGGGCACTTCGCCCGGCGGCCCCCGGCTCTCAGGGCAGGCTGACCACTGACGTGAGCCAGCGCACGTGATTGCCTGATCTCCGGACAGCCGAGGAGGAACACGTGTTTCACATCGATCACGACGACGTCGATGACCTGGCACTCGGGTCCTACGTCGTCGGCACCGGCGGCGGCGGCGACGCGTCGCTGGCCAAGATCATGCTCCACGAGGCGATCGATCAGAACGGCCCGGTTCGGGTCGTGGACGCTGCTGATCTCGATCCCGAGGGGCTGCTTCTGCCCATCGCGGTCATCGGCGCCGGTGTCGGCTTCGCCGAGAAGCTGCTCAACGGGGCCGAGGCCGAGCGCGCGCTGACCCTTCTGGAGCGGCATCTCGACCGGCGAGGGGTCGCCATCCTGCCGATGGAGGTCGGCGGCGTGAACACGCTGTTTCCGCTCGTAGTCGCCGCGCGGCTGGGCCTGCCGTGCGTGGATGCGGACTCCATGCGCCGCGCGTTCCCGCGCCTGGAGATGACCGTGTTCACCCTCGCCGGCATCCCTGCCTCTCCATGCATCCTCGTCGACGCCAAGGGCAACACGGTCCTCGCGGAGACGGTCGACAATACGGCGGCCGAGAGCTTCGCCCGCTCCACCGTGGTCGCGATGGGCATGTTCGGCGTGATGAGCGCCTACGCCGTGACCGCGAAGCAATGCCTTGAGTACGGGATCCAGCACTCGCTCTCCTACGCGCTCGAGCTAGGCCGGCACGTCAGCGCGATCCAACGGGGCGAGCCGGATGCCTATGACCAGCTTCTGCGGTTCGCCGACGCGCAGATCCTGTTCACCGGCAAGGTCGCCGACATCGAGCGCCGCGTGTCCGGAGGGTGGACCAAGGGGACCGTCACACTCGAGCACCTCGGCGATCCCAAGCGGACGATGCGCGTCGACATCCAGAACGAGAACCTGATCGCCTTTGAGGACGGTGAGGCGATCATCACCACCCCCGACCTGATCACCTTCCTCGACGTCGAGACCGGCATCCCCATGACGACCGAATCGCTGGCCTACGGCCAGCGCCTGCACGTCATCGGCATGCCGGCACACGACCTGTGGCGCACACCGGCCGGCATCGAACTGTCCGGGCCGCGGACCTTCGGCTACGACATCGACTACGTGCCCTTCGGAGGCAACGCATGACCACCATCCGGATCGGCCTCGATGTCGGCGGCACCCACACCGATGCCGCCGCCATCGATGATCACGGAACCGTGCTGGCGTGGCACAAGACCGCCACCACCGCTGAGGTCCATCTCGGCATCGGCCAGGCCGTCCGCGGCGTACTGGACGGCCTGGATCGATCCGCCGTGCGCCAGGTCATGCTGGGTACGACGCATGCGCTGAACGCGCTGATCCGTCGACGCGGACTCGGCCGAGTCGGCATCCTCCGCATCGGGGCACCGGCCACGTTGGCGATCTCGCCGCTGTCGGGCTGGCCGAAAGAGCTCGCCGACGCCGTGCGTGGTCCGGTCGCGGTGGTGCGCGGCGGCCACGAGTACGACGGCACCGAATTCATGCCGCTCGACGAGGACGCCGTCCGGGATTTCGCATACGCCTGCCGCACCGGCGTGGACGCCATCGCGCTGACCGCCGTAGGTGCGCCCGTGCGACCGCAGCACGAAGAATGGGCTGCGCAGATCGTGGCGGAGGCCGTCGGCCAAGCCGTCCCCATCACCCTCGGCAGCGAGGTCGCCGGCACCGGCATCATCGAACGCGAGAACACCGCCGTCCTCAACGCCGCCCTGCACTCCATCGGCCGGGAGATCGTCGAAGGTCTCGTCCGCATCCTGAGCGAGCTCGATCTGACCGCGGAGATCTACCTCACCCAGAACGACGGCACCCTGCTCGGCGCCGAGGAGGCGGTGCGGCGGCCGATCCTGACGGTGGGCTCGGGGCCGACCAACTCCATGCGCGGAGCGGCCTACCTCTCGCGCCTGTCCGACGCGATCGTCATGGACGTCGGCGGGACGTCGACCGACGTCGGCCTGCTCGTCGACGGCTTCCCGCGGACGTCTGCCCACAACGTGGAGATCGGGGGCGTCCGGACCAACTTCCGCATGCCCGACCTCATCTCGATCGGCCTCGGCGGTGGCAGCCTCGTCCGCACGGACCCCGAGCTCACTATCGGTCCCGACAGTGTCGGGTATCTCCTGACGGAACGAGGGCTGGCGTTCGGCGGCGACACGCTGACTCTGACGGACGTGTCGGTGGCCGAGGGCCGGATCAAGCTCGGCGACCACGCGGTTGACGAGCTGGTACCGGCCAACGTCCGAAAGGCGGCCGTGGCCTGGGTCGACAAGAGCATGCACGTTCTCACCGACCGCATCAAGGCATCCCGGGCCGACATTCCGCTCGTCGCCGTGGGCGGCGGCGCCCACCTGGTCCCCGACAGCATCGAAGGCGTCAGCGAGGTGGTGCGGCTCGAGCACGCCGGCGTGGCCAACGCCATCGGTGCCGCCATCGCCGAGGCGTCCGGAACCGTCGACCGCAACTTCGTCTACAGCCAGTCCAGCCGTGAGCAGTGCCTCGAGCAGGCCAAGGAGTTCGCCCGCGAGGCGGCGATCCGGGCCGGCGCCGATCCGAAGAAGCTGCGCATCACCACGGTGACCGAGGTCCCGATGACCTACATGCCGGGCGACTGTGCCCGCGTCATCGTCAGGGCCGTCGGCCCCCTGGTCATCGTCACCGACTGATCCCTTGCACCAGCGCGCACCCACGAGGAGAGACCACCATGGAGAAGGCACCAGCCGAACTCGTCGACCTGGCGAGGGCCTGGATCGCTGCTGGGCACGCCCGGGATGTCGACCTGATGGAGCGCCTCTCGGCGACTCCCGAGGGGGGCGCGGTCTTCTGCGTCGCCTCCTCCCCCGACTCCAACCTGACTCTGCGCGGACTTCTGGACCACCTCAAGGAATACCCGCCGTGCGAGCCCGTGGGCTCGAACCCGAGCGGCTTCGTGGAGGGCGACGTTGCCTGGCTGTTCGACAACCCGAAGATCCTGATCCCCGGCGAGGAAGGCGCGTCCATCCGCATCACCGTCGTCCTCCGCCGCACCATCGACGGCTGGCGCGTGGTCCACGGTCACCTTTCCGAAGGCGTCGCCCACCTCGAGTGACGGCCACGACCTGTTGAGCGACGCTGCAGGTGTGCATGAAGGCGACGTTCTGGTTGTCGAGGGGATGGGCTGAAACGACCCCGGCGGCCGTCAGGCCGCCGGGGTCATGGTGAACGTGGTGTCGCTTTCGTCGTAACTCTGTCGCGTGTGTCTCGGTGATGGCGGTGCGGGTGGAGGACTCGTCGACGATGCCCTTCTCCTCGGGTGAAGGCGGCGATGAGGGACTGCCAGGCGATGTTGCTGATCCAGCGGGGCAGGCCGCGGCTGGTGAGGTGGATCAGCTCGACGGCGTCGTCGGAGAACAGGGTGTCCCCGCGTCCGGCGATCGTGATGTGGTGCTTGATGTAGCTGGCGGTCTCCTCCTTCGTCATGGTCGGCATCTGGTAGCTGATCGCCATCCGCTGGTCCAGGTGTCGGCGTACACGTGAACGTGGCCCTGGCAAGATATCCGTGATGCGGGGGTGTGCCACCGTGCGCCGATGACGCTCCGTCACGGGTAGCGGCCGTCATAGCAGGGCCACGAGGATGACACGGTGGCGGAGCAACGGGACACCTGCGCGGCCGGACATGATCCGGTTCTGGAGCTTCAGGTCGGTGATGCGGCCTTCGTTGACGCCAGAGTTGAACGGGGTGGTAATGCCCTGTACGACTGCGGGCTGGTCCTCGCGGATGACGTTGGCCAGGCTGGCCAGGGCCGGGAGGCGGGAGCGGGATAGTTGCTCGAGCCAGTGCGCCAGCGGGCGGGCGTCGCGGATGTCGAGCATGGCAGCGAACTGACGCACCAGGTCGTGGGTTCGTGCCAGTTCCGGGCAGTGGTCGAGCAGCCGCCGGAGGGCCTCGGCGGTGTGGAGGTCGCGTCGGGATGGTGCGGTGATGATCCAGCGGGTGACCTGACGAGGTGAGGGCGGTCGCTCGCGTGGGGTGTCGATCGGCAGGCCGCGGCGTAATGGTGCGATGGCCATCTTGACCCGTTGGTAGTGGCCGGCGTAGCCCTTGGCGGAGATCTCTTGGTGCAGCACCGTCGCGGTGTGCTCGCCCTCCTCCCAGCGCTGCCGCAGGTACTGCAGGTATGGATCAAGACTCCGTCACCACCGAATGTGGGGCAGGGCCGTTCGCTACACCGACCCGTGCCACGTCGCGTGTGGTCTTCACCACCCTTGCCGCCCGACCGAACGTTCGGTTAGGTTCGGAGCGGCCAAGTAACTCAGCATCCGAGGTACCTGTCAAGAGGTGGAGTTCATGCCGAATCACCGCTCGGAACGACCTGATTTCTTCGTCCGTCACCAGGAGTTGCTGGCCCGGGCCGTCACCGCCGTGGGCGAGCGCGGCTACTGGTCGCCCTACCCGGAGTCACCCAGCACCTTGGTGTATGGAGTGGGGGCGCCGGAGGAGGGGAAGGCGGCGTTCAAGGCACACCTGGGGCAGGCGTTTCTCCTGCCCGGCCATGCCGGCAGCACTTCGCCGGTTGCCTGTGAGGAGGTCTCGCCCTACGGCTTCGCCCTGGGAATCTCCTACCCGCACCTTACGCCGGCGGAAGCGGTCGCCGTGGCCAAGGCAGCCGCCCCCGCCTGGCGTGATGCGGACCCCGATGATCGTGCCGGAGTGGCGGCGGAGATCCTGTCACGCCTGAACGCCGCGAGCTTCGAGATTGCCCACGCCGTGCAGCACACCACCGGTCAGCCCTTCGTGATGGCCTTTCAGGCCGGTGGGCCCCACGCCCAGGACCGTGGGCTGGAGGCGGTGGCGTACGCCTGGGCGGAGCAGAAACGCCACCCGGCGACCGCGCGCTGGAGCAAGCCCCAGCGCAAGGGGGAGCCGATCGTGATGGAGAAGACCTTCACGCCGGTGGGCCGCGGTGTCGCCCTGCTCATCGCGTGTAACACATTCCCCACGTGGAACGGCTATCCGGGCCTCTTCGCAAGTCTGGTCACCGGCAACCCGGTGATCGTCAAGCCTCACCCACGGGCTGTTCTGCCGCTCGCGCTCACGGTACGCATCGCCCGGGAGGTCCTGGCCGAGGCAGGCTACGACCCCAACGTGGTGCTGCTGGCCGCAGAGGACTCGTTCGGGCGCGTCGCCGCCGAACTGGCCGTCCACCCGGATGTGAAGATCGTGGACTTCACCGGGTCGAGCGAGTTCGGCAACTGGCTGGAGGACAACGCTCGCCAAGCCGCCGTCTACACCGAGAAGGCCGGACTGAACACGGTCGTGGTGGACTCCACCGACGACTACCAAGGTCTGCTGCGCAACCTGGCGTTCTCCCTGTCCCTGTACAGCGGCCAGATGTGCACCACGCCGCAGAACCTGCTGGTGCCGCGCGACGGGATCGCCACCGACCAGGGGCCGCGCACGGCAGCGGAATTCGCCGCCGACCTGGGGACGGCACTGGACAAGCTGCTCGGCGACCCGCAGCGCGCGGCCGGCGCCCTGGGAGCGATCGTCAGCGACGCGGTGAGCAAGCGTCTTGAGGAGGCAGCCACGGTGGGCAAGACCGTGCACGCCCCTCGGACGCTGGCCCATCCCGAGTACGCGGACGCGTGCGTCCGCACTCCGCTGGTGGCGCTGCTGGACGCGGACGGTGACGCCGAGACCTACACCCGTGAGTGGTTCGGACCCGTCTCGTTCGTCATCGCCACCGACTCCACCAGCCACAGTCTGCGGCTGCTGCACGACACCATCCGCCGGCACGGCGCGCTGACCGCGACGGTTCACTCGCGCGAGGAGTACGTGCTGCAAGCGGCGCGGGCCGCCGCCCTGGACGCGGGCGTGCACCTGTCGGAGAACCTCACCGGCCCCGTCTTCGCCAACCAGTCCGCCGCGTTCAGCGACTTCCACGGCACCAGCGCCAACCCGGCCGCCTCGGCCGCTCTGACCGACCCGGCGTTCGTCACCGGCCGTTTCACCGTCCTGCAGTCCCGCCGCCACCTGCCTGCTCAGGAGAAGACCCATGTCTGACGAAGCCGTGTACCTGGTCGACGGAGCACGTACCCCCCAGGGACGCTACGGCGGTGCTCTGGCCTCCGTGCGACCGGACGACCTTGCCGCCCTGGTGATCGGCGAGGCGGTGCGGCGGGCCAATATTCCCGCCGACGCGGTCGACGAGGTCATCCTCGGCGCGGCGAACCAGGCCGGTGAGGACAACCGTGACGTGGCCCGGATGGCCGTCCTGCTGGCCGGGCTGCCGTACACGGTGCCCGGCTACACGGTCAACCGGCTGTGCGCCTCGGGCCTGACTGCTGTCGCCTCCGCTGCCCAGGCGGTCCGCTCCGGGGAGGCCGACCTGGTCGTCGCGGGCGGGGTGGAGTCGATGACTCGGGCGCCCTGGGTGATGGCCAAGCCGGGTACCCCCTGGGCCAAGCCCGGAGAGGTGCACGACACCTCACTGGGCTGGCGCTTCACCAATGCGCGCTTTACCGCCGCCGACCGGGAGCACCCCGACGCACCGGTCACCCTGTCCATGGGCGAGACCGCTGAAGAGGTCGCCGCCCTGGACGGCATCACCCGGGCCGAATCCGACGCCTTCGCGCTGCGCAGCCATCAGCGGGCCGTCGCCGCGCAAGAAGCCGGGCGCTTCGACCGGGAGATCGTCGCGGCGCCCGTCAAGGACGGTGAGGTCATCCGCGACGAGGGACCGCGTCCCTCCACCACCCTGGACAAGCTCGCTGGGCTGCGGACCATCTTCCGTGCCGACGGCATCGTCACCGCCGGCTCCGCCTCTCCGCTGTCCGACGGGGCCTGTGCTCTGGTCGTGGCAAGCAGCTCGGCCGTCAAAAGGCACGGCCTCACCCCGAGAGCGCGGATCGTCACCTCGGCCTCAGCCGGCGTGCAGCCCCATCTGATGGGGCTGGGCCCGGTCCCCGCCACGGCGAAGGCCCTGGCCCGCGCCGGCTGGGACAGCGGTGGTCTGGATGCCATCGAGATCAACGAGGCGTTCGCCGCCCAGGCCCTGGCCGTCACGCGCAGGCTGAAGCTCGACGAGGACAAGGTCAACGCCGACGGCGGCGCGATCGCGCTCGGCCACCCGCTCGGCTGCTCCGGTGCCCGCATCCTGCTGACCCTCCTGGGCCGCCTGGAGCGCGAAGACGCCCGCCGGGGGCTGGCCACCCTGTGCGTGGGAGTCGGCCAGGGCGTCGCCATGCTGGTGGAGCGGGTGTGAACACGCTCTTCGCAACACTCCGGGTGGACGAGCGCGACGACCGCGTGGTCGTGACACTGAACCGTCCCGAGGCCCGCAACGCGATCAGCGGTCGGATGATCAGCGAACTGCACCGGGTGTGCGACCTGCTCGAAGACCAGCCCCGGCTGCTCCTGCTCACCGGAGAGGGCGGTGTCTTCGCCGGCGGCGCCGACATCGCCGAACTCCTTCGGCGCGGCCGCGACGAAGCGCTGCAAGGCATCAACAGCCGACTGTTCGAGCGGGTCCGCAGACTGCCGATGCCCACACTGGCCGCGGTCGACGGCTGGGCGCTGGGCGGCGGCGCCGAACTCGCGTACGCCTGCGACCTGCGCATGGCGAGCCCCCAGGCGGTCTTCGGCAATCCCGAGCCCGGCCTGGGAATCCTCGCCGCGGCCGGCGCATGCTGGCGGCTGAGCGAACTGGTCGGCGAGTCGGTGGCCAAGCAGGTCCTGCTCGCCGGACGAAACCTGGAAGCTGCGGACGCGCTCGCGGTCGGACTGGTCATCGACGTCGTACCGGCAGCCGAACTGCTCACCCAGGCGCACGCCCTCCTGGACCGGATGGCCCGCTCCTCCGCCACCGCACTGCGGCTGACCAAACTCGTCGTCGACTCACCCGGCGCGCACCCGGTCGCCGACGACCTCGCCCAGGCCGTGCTGTTCGAGGGAACCGACAAGAAGGAGCGCATGACGCGTTTCCTTGAGCGCAAGAGGAGTCAGACATGAGCACCGCGCCCCAGACGGTCGCAGTGATCGGAGGCGGCAGAATGGGCGCCGGCATCGCCCAGACCTTCGCCGCCGCCGGATCGGCCCTGACCGTCATCGAGAGCAACGAGCAGGCTGCCACCGAGGCGCGGGAACGGATCGCCGCCAGCCTCGCACGCGCCGCTGAGAAGGGCCGGCTCAACGAGCCCGCCGAGGACATACTGGGCCGGATCGTTCTGATCGGATCGGTGGAAGAACTGCCCGCCGGCGTGGACCTGCTGATCGAGGCCGTGCCCGAGGACGCGGCACTCAAGGCCCGTCTGCTCGCGTCCGCCGAGAAGGCAGTGGGAGAAAGGACCGTCCTCGCCACCAACACCAGCTCCCTGTCCGTCACCGAACTCGGAGCCGCGCTCAGTCGGCCGGGCCGTTTCCTGGGCATGCACTTCTTCAACCCCGTGCCCGCCTCCGAGCTCATCGAGCTGGTCGTCGCACCGACCACCACCGACGAGACCCTGCAGGCAGCACTGGCCTGGACACGGGCACTGGACAAGAAGGACGTCGTCGTCAAGGACTCACCCGGATTCGCCAGCAGCAGGCTCGGAGTCGCGCTCGGCCTGGAGGCGATCTGGATGGTCCAGGAAGGCGTCGCCGAACCCGAAGCCATCGACACCGCGATGCAGCTGGGCTACAAGCACCCCATGGGGCCGCTGCGACTGACCGACCTGGTCGGCCTGGACGTGCGCCTGGCCATCGCCGATCACCTGCATGCCATCCTCGGCGAGCGCTTCGCGCCTCCTCCACTCCTCCGTGAGAAGGTCGCCCGCGGCGAGCTGGGCCGCAAGAGCGGACAGGGGTTCTACACATGGCACTGAACACCCCGGACGCCGTCGCTCATCACGTGAGCTACAGAGCCGACGAGGGCGTAGCCGTGATCGGACTGCACCGCCCCGGCGCCGGCAACGCACTGGACACCACGATGCGGCGCGGGCTCCTCGACGCCGTCCAGCGGCTGCACGGGGACGGGGACGCCGTGCGGGCGGTCCTCCTCACCGCTGAGGGAAAGTCCTTCTGCGTCGGCCAGGACCTCAAGGAGCACGCGCAGGCGCTGGGGGACCGGCCCGACTCGGCCTTCGACAGCCTGCCCCACGAGTACAACCCCCTGGTGCGGGCGCTGCACGAGATACCGCAGCCCGTCGTCGTCGCGATCGAGGGCGCCTGCGTGGGAGCGGGTCTCGCCCTGGCGCTGTGCGCCGATCTGCGGGTCGCCGCGGAAGGAGCCCGCTTCGCCACCGCGTTCACCGGCATCGCGCTGGCCGCGGACAGCGGCTTGAGCGCCACCCTCACCCAAGCGGTGGGGCCCTCCCGCGCGGCCGGCCTGTTCCTGCTGGGCGACCGCTTTACAGCCTCCGACGCCCTGGACTGGGGCCTGGTGCACCGCGTCGTCGCCGACGGCAGGGCCGACGAGGAAGCGATGACGCTGGCCCGCCGTCTCGCACACGGGCCCACACGCGCGTACCACCAGGTCAAGCAACTGCTGCGCGGCAACCCCGGCCATGACCTGGAACGTGCACTCGCCTCCGAGACCGTGGCACAGGACCTGCTGGGCGCCACAGAGGATCACCGCCACGCCGTCACCGCGTTCCTCGAGCGCCGCACGCCCGACTTCCAGGGACGCTGATCACCCCCTTTCCCCTGTGCCGCATGGCGCGGGGACACACTTCTGACCATCAACGAACGAACGGTCGGTAGGGAAAGTTCGATGACAACACCACAGGCCGCCGCCTCGCCCCCGGACTCCACCGAGCGGCTGCAGAAACAGTTCGACCACACCATCGCCAAGGACCAGCGCATCGAGCCACGGGACTGGATGCCCGAGGGCTACCGCAAGACCCTCATCAGGCAGATTGCCCAGCACGCGCACTCCGAAATCATCGGCATGCAGCCGGAAGGCGACTGGATCACCCGCGCTCCCTCCCTGCGCCGAAAGGCCATTCTCTTCGCCAAGGTCCAGGACGAGGCAGGACACGGCCTGTACCTCTACAGTGCTGCCGAAACGCTGGGCGCCGACCGGCAGGACCTGACCGACCAGCTGATCGAGGGTCGCCAGAAGTACTCCTCCATCTTCAATTACCCCACCCCGACCTTCGCCGACGTCGGCGTCATCGGGTGGTTCGTGGACGGTGCGGCGATCTGCAACCAGGTGCCGCTGTGCCGCACGTCCTACGGACCGTACGCACGGGCGATGGTGCGGGTGTGCAAGGAGGAATCCTTTCACCAGCGGCAGGGCTACGAGCTGCTGATGACGATGATGCGCGGCACCGACGCCCAGCGGGCGATGGTGCAGGACGCAGTGGACCGCTGGTGGTGGCCCTCCCTGATGATGTTCGGCCCGCCGGACGACAATTCCCCCAACTCCGAGCGCTCTATGGCCTGGAAGATCAAGCGCCACAGCAACGACGAGTTGAGGCAGCGGTTCGTCGACATGACCGTGCCGCAGGCCGAGAAGCTCGGAGTGACCCTGCCCGACCCGGCACTGCGCTGGAACCCGGAGCTGGGCCGGCACGACTTCGGTACGCCGGACTTCGCCGAGCTCCAGCGGGTGATCAGCGGCGACGGACCGTGCAACACCGAGCGCGTCAGCAGGCGTCGCGCAGCGCACCAGGACGGCGCGTGGGTGCGAGAAGCAGCATCGGCCCATTCCGAGAAGCAGGCCGACCGTGAACGGAAGGACGGCAGGGCAGCGTGAGCGAGACCAGGAACGAATGGCCTCTGTACGAGATCTTCGTGCGCGGCAAGCGCGGCCTCAACCACGTGCACGTCGGATCGCTGCGCGCGGCCGACGACCGCATGGCCCTCCAGCACGCCCGGGACCTCTACACCCGGCGCAACGAGGGCGTGAGCGTGTGGGCGGTGTGCAGCGAGAACATCGCGGCAACCGCCCCGGACGAGAAGGAACCCTTCTTCGATCCCAGTGGCGACAAGGTCTACCGGCATCCGACGTTCTACGACATCCCCGAAGACGTCCCCCACATCTAGGAGCTCGGCCATGAGTGACGACCACCTGAACCTCGCCCTGGGCGAGGACGCCGGCGGGGACTCCCGGTGGGCCTTCGGCACCGGATTCGAGGACCCGCTGCACGGTGTGGACACCGCCGTCCCCAACGGCGTGAACGCTGGGCAGCTCGCCGCGTACTGCCTGGCCCTCGGCGATGACGCTCTCGTCAGCGCCCAGCGGCTGGCCCAGTGGTGCACCCGTGCTCCGGAGCTGGAAGTGGAGCTGGCGCTGGCCAACATCGGTCTGGACCTGCTGGGACAGGCCCGCCTGCTGTACTCGCGAGCCGGTCAGGCTGACGGGACCGGCCGCGGTGAGGACCATTTCGCGTACTTCCGTGATGCGTCGCAGTTCCGCAATGTCCGGCTGGCCGAACTGCCGACGGGCGACTTCGCGTTCTCCATGGTCCGGCTCCTGGTGCTGTCCGCGTGGCGGCTGGCGGTGTTCCGCGCGCTGACGGAAGCCGAGGACAAGGTCTTGGCGGCGGTGGCCGCCAAGGGAGTCAAGGAACTGACGTACCACCGCCAGTTCGCCGCCGAGTGGGTCGTGCGCCTGGGGGACGGCACGCAGGAATCGCACCGTCGGGCCCAGGCGGCCCTGACAGAGGTGGCGCCGTGGATCAGCGAGCTGTTCAACGACTGCAGCGGTGAGAACTTCGGCGTGTCCAGCGAAGCCGTCGAAGACGACACCCGGCAGGTCCTGGCCGAAGTGGCCGAGGCCGCCGTGCTGGCACTCCCCGAGCTGGCAACGGCGACGCACGGCGGACGCGGTGGGCGACACACCGAGTATCTGGAACCGTTGCTCAACGAACTGCAGTACGTGGCACGCGCCCACCCGGAGGGAACATGGTGACCGCACCCGGCTCAGCACTCGCCCGTGCCCGCAAGGCGGCCGAAGAGGTCACCGACCCCGAACTGCCCATGCTGACCCTGGCCGACCTGGGAGTGCTGCGCGGCATCGAGATCGACCCGCACGGCACGGTGATCGCCAGCTTGACCCCCACCTACTCCGGCTGCCCGGCCATGGCGGAAATGCGGGCGGGCGTATCGCAGCGCCTTCAGACGGCAGGCTTCGACCGGGTGGAGATCCGTACCGTACTCGACCCTCCGTGGACCACGGACTGGATCACCCCGGACGGCCGGCGCAAGCTCGCCGAGCACCACATCGCCCCGCCCAAAGCCGCCCCCCGCGCGCCCGGCCCGGTCCTTGTCGACGTCAGCCCCAGCCGTCGGGCCGTCCCTTGCCCCCGCTGCTCCTCAGAGGACACCGAGCAGCTCTCGCAGTTCTCCGCCACATCCTGCCGGGCCCTGCTGCGCTGCCGCAGCTGCCTGGAGCCTTTCGAGCACTTCAAGGAGATCTGATGGTCCCGCCCACCTCCGCTCCCGCCCCCGCGGCATCAGGCCGGCAGCCACGCCGGGCCGCCTTCCACCCGCTGCGCGTCCTCCAGGTGGAGCGGCTGTGCCAGGACGCGGCAGCCATCACCTTCCACGTGCCGGAAGACCTTGCAGAAGAATTCGCTTTCGCTCCCGGCCAGTCACTGACCCTGCGCCGGCAGAAGAACGACCGTGATGAGCGTCGCTCCTACTCCATCTGCTCCCCGGCCGGCGCTGCGCCCCGCATCGGCGTGCGGGTCGTGCCGGGCGGCATGTTCTCCACCTGGCTGGTCAACGATGTGCACCCCGGGGACACCGTCGAGGTCATGGGCCCAGCCGGCGCCTTCACCCCCGACCTCACCCACGCAGCGCATCACGTCCTGATCGCAGCGGGGTCGGGCATCACCCCCATGCTTTCCATCGCCGCGTCCGTCCTCGCCGCAGACACCGACTCCCAGGTCACACTCCTCTACGGCAACCGGCGCAGCAACAGCGTGATGTTCGCCGACGAACTGGCGGATCTCAAGGACCAGCACCCTACCCGCCTCCAGATGGCCCACGTCCTGTCCCGCGAGCCACGCGAAGCCGACATCCTCTCCGGGCGCCTGGACGCCGACCGCCTCACCGATCTCATCCACGCGCTGATCGATATCCGCGAACCTCAGCACTGGTGGCTGTGCGGACCGCACGGCATGGTGCGCGACGCGCAGCACGTGCTCGGCGGCCTCGGCATCCCCGCAGAGCGCATCCACCAGGAACTGTTCTACGCCGACGACCAGGAACCGGCACCGCTCACCCGCGAGGACGGCCCTGCCCACGACGGCCCCGCCAGCCAGGTCACCCTTGTCCTGGACGGCCGCACCACCACGTTCACCCAAAGCCGCAACCAGAGCATCCTCGACAGCGCCCAGCGTGTCCGCCCCGACCTGCCCTTCGCCTGCAAGGGAGGGGTCTGCGGCACCTGCCGCGCCCGCGTCACCGACGGCGAAGGCGACATGCGCCGCAACTTCGCCCTCGAACGCTCCGAAGTCGATGCCGGCTACGTCCTGACCTGCCAGACCTATCCCCTCTCCGACGCCCTCACCGTCGACTTCGACAGCTGAGGACTGCGTCATCTTGCCTCGAGACAAAGACGAAGGTGCCAACGCATATGACCGTTCGCCTTGAAGTAGACGCAGGTGTGGGCACGATCCGTCTCGACCGCCCGCCGACGAACGCCCTGGACACCACGGCCCAGGACACGCTGCGGTTGGTCGCCGAAGAGGCGAGCCGTCGTGACGACGTGCGCGCGGTGATCCTCTGGGGCGGCGAGAAGGTGTTCGCCGCCGGCGCGGACATCAAAGAAATGCAGATCATGGATTACGAGGCGATGGCCGTCCGGGGACGGGTCCTGCAGGAATGCTTCACCGCGGTGGCCCGCATTCCCAAACCCGTGGTTGCGGCCGTGACCGGCTATGCACTGGGCGGTGGCTGCGAACTGGCGCTCTGCGCCGACATCCGCATCGCGGCGCACAATGCCAAACTGGGCCAGCCGGAGATCCTGCTCGGTCTCATTCCAGGAGCCGGCGGCACGCAACGCCTCGCGCGGCTCATCGGCCCGGCCAAGGCCAAGGACCTGATCTTCACCGGCCGTGCCGTGCGCGCTGACGAAGCGCTCACCATGGGACTGGTCGACAAGGTGACGCCGGCCGACCAGGTCTACACCGAGGCGCAGGCATGGGCCGCACGGCTCGCCCGCGGTCCCGCGCTCGCACTGCGCGCTGCGAAGGAGGCCATCGACACCGGACTGGAAGGCGACCTGAACACCGGACTCGCCATCGAACGGTCCCTGTTCGCAGGGCTGTTCGCGACCCGGGACAAACAGATCGGGATGCGCAGCTTCGTCGAGGAAGGACTCGGCAAGGCGGACTTCCGCTGACGGCTTCGTACCGATCCTCGCGCTGGCAGTGCGGTCGGCTCCGTTGCGGTAGAGGTGTTCCAGGAGCCGGACGGCATCGTGTCCGGTGGCGAGGATCCTGGTCTTGGGCTTGGTGGGGTTCCTACCCAGCCTGACCGGTCGGCCATAGCGGAGCCCCCAGTCCTCATCGACCCGCTTGTCCAGCAGTGCGGGGACGTGTCGACGACTTCTTCGAGGCCGGCACGGACCGCTTCGGCGAGCAGCTCCAGGCGGGTCAGGTCACGTACCGCGGCCGGGAGATGGGTGGAGTCGGTGCGCTGCGTGGTGCGCTCGCGCACCAGGCCAGCCTCCTTGAGGCGGGCCAGCGCGAGGCCGAGGAGCCGGTCGGCACGGCCGACTTCGGCGAGCCGGTCGCGGAAGTCGGCCAGCACGCTGTGACGGAAACCGGGATCGTCCAGCGACCCGGACCCCCGTCCCGCGGGGACGGCGAAATCCTCGTCGCACCACAGCCTTTCGAGGTGGTCACGTACCCATATCGCCGTCGTGCCAACCGGGATGCTCGCCCGTGCGACCTGCGCGGTCAGAGGCGGGACATGCTCACCGGAACGGGAGTGGAGGGACAACGGGCACCTCGACAGCTGCATCGATCGGAGGAGCCCGAGCATGCCCGTTGATCACGCCGTCACACCTGGAAATTTCGAATCCCCGACAGAGTCAAGCCTAGATCATGTCCGTGATCTGCTCCTCGACTCCCAGAGAGGCGCGGCCGTAGACCTCGTATCCGATCATGGGATTGACGGCGGCGTGCCGTCCGGCGGTCTCCAGGTCGCGCCAGACCCGCTGCAGGGGGTTCGCCTCGGCGAAGCTTCCGGCGCCCTGAATGTTGAGGAGCAGGTCGACGGCCTCGCGGCACCGCAGCACGATGGTGCTGATGTCGGCGCGGACCCGCGTGCGGGTCTCGTAGTCGAGCTCCACTCCGGCGTTCGCCGCCTCGTCGATGACGGTCGCGGACCTCATCATGTGCAGCTCGGCGGTGTCGATCAGCTGGGCGGCCTTGGCGATCTCAAGATGCGTGCCGGGAGCCAGCTTCGCCTGCTCGTAGAAGGTGTAGGCGATGCCACGACCTTTGGCGAGCGAGCCCTTCACCAGCTCCAGCGCGTGCTTGGCCATACCGACCTGGGCGCAGGTGAGTACCAGCAGCAGGACGGGGGTGAACGCGGACCGGTACAGCGGCTCGTCGGAGTGCTCGGTCAAATACTGTCCCTGCGTCGCCTTCGTGACCGACATGATGCGGTAGTCCGGGATAAAGATCTCGTCCGCGACCAGCGTGTTGCTGCCGGTGCCCTTCATGCCGACGACGTTCCACGTCTTGTCGATGGACAGGTCGCTCATGGGGGCCAGGCCCAGACCGACGTCGACCTGCTCGCCCTCGGCGTTCAAGATCGGCACGGCCAGTCCGGCCCATTCTGCGAGTTCGCAGCCCGAAGCGAACGCCCACCTGCCGGAGACGATCTGGCCGCCCTCGGTGCGGGTGGCGGTGGAGTTCGGCGTGAATACTCCGCAGAACCGCGCGTCCGGCTTGCGGCCCCAGACCTCCTCGCGCACCCGGTCCGAGAAGAGGCTGATCCCCCAGGAGCCGAAGTACATCAAGCTCGCACACCAGGCGGTGGACCCGTCCCCGCGGCCGAGTTCGACACCTACGCGCATGGCGGTGCGGATGTTGCTCTGGTAGCCGCCGACGCGCGAGGGAACCAGCAGGCGCAGCAGGCCGGCCTCCTCGATCGCCGCCAGGTTCTCCTCCATGAGGTGGCCCTGGGCCTCGGTTGCTTCCGCGTTCTTGCGGAGCAGGGGGATGAGTCCTGTGGCCCGGGCCACCAGTTCCTCATCGGTGGGTCGGTTCTCCGTCGAGCTGCGCACTTCGGGGGTGACGCTCATCGAGTACTCCTGGACTGATCGAGAGATCGGGATGATCGCCGGCACGGCATTGGCCCTCTGCCGGCTGATTGCTGCGGGTGTGACAGGTGGGGAGCGCGGTCAGTGGAACGCGGCGAAGGCCTTCGAGGAGTTGAAGGCGTGCGTCGTGACCAGTTCGCTCCACTTCACGCTCAAATTGAGCTCACGCACCGCGCCGAGCAGACAGAACCAATTGAGCATCTCCTGCTGTCCGGAGGCGATGAGCTGGTCGGTGGTGGTCTGCTCCCATGTCGCGTAGTCGCCCTCGACCATGGCGCGGTAGTAGCGCTCGTCGCTCTCTATGTCGGGGTAGAGCCGCATGGTCTTGTCGTGAAGGAACGCGTGCGACCAGCTCGAAGAGCCGATGACCGCGATCCGGTACGGGGATTCGCGTACGGCGCGGGCGAACGCGCCGCCCACCTCCATGACCCGCTTCGGAGTCGGACCGGGCGGATCGATGTCGGCCGGGTCCTGACCGACGCCGAAGCGTGCGGGCATCCCCTGACGGCAGATGACGTAGCTCCCATAGCAGTTGACCTGGAAGGGAATCACCGGGTACGGGAAGCCGGTGCGGTGGTAGTCCAGGAAGAGGGCGGAGTTCAGGAACGCGTGGGGGAGTGCCCCGGGCTCGCGCAGTTCGTAGGCGTAAGACAGGTCGACGCCCTGGCCGAGGACCGATGCGGCGAGTTCCTTGGCGATCTTCCGCGCGCCGATCAGGGTGACGGAGCTGTCCGCGTCCTCGTTCCACACGTTGGTGCCCTTGGCGTGCGCCCAGGGCTTGAGCTCCTGGTCGTCCAGTGCGAAGAGGCAGAACGGCGGGATGATCTGCTCGCGGAAGTTCTCGTACTGGTCGTCGCCCCAGATCACCACCGCGTCGGGGCGGAAGGCGTCGAGTTCGGCGCGCAGCCGGTCGAAGTTCCGTACGCAGGCGGCCCGGTGGACGGCTGCGGACGCGGTGCCTCCGTCGTCACCGTATTCCGCCCGCATCTCGGCCGGCCAGCTCGCCGGGTCCTTCGCCGACGCGGGGATGGCGTCGTCCTCCAGCGTCCAGCGGAGCATGTCGGCCATGTGCTCGTCGGAGTTGACGAGAGCGGGGTAGTGCGTCATACCCAGTGCGAGTAGCTGTCCCATGGTGAGACCCTCCAAGTCGGTGATGTCACGCGCCGCGTGCTTTCGCGGCGACGCGGGCGTGGTGGGAACGGGTCGCGGCCGGGTCCGGCCGTGAGACCCGGCAGCGTTAAAGGAGTGGCACGACGGCGTCGTCGATCCCGAGCAGGACCTTGCCGTACGTTTCGAAGCGCGTGTCGGGCGTGACCAGCGCGTGCAGGCCGGCGGTGGCCGAGTAGCGCCAGATGTCTTCCAGCGACTGCGAGGCGGTCAGGCCGCCGGTGCCGTGCGCGGTGCGGAGCATGTCGATCGCTCCACGGAGGTTCTCGACGACCCAGCCTGCGTCCGCGTGCACACGGGCGCGGACCTGCTGGTCCATGTTCTCTCCGCTCCGGGCGAGGGTGTCGATCTCGCCCGCGGCGCGATGAGCATGCAGATGCCCTGTGTCGATCATCACCGCAGCCCTGGCCAGTCTCATCTGGAAGGCGACGGACTCGCTCTGACGCTCGTAGACGGTGCCGCTCACGACGCGTTCCGGAGCCTGTGACCGTACAATCCGCAACGCTTCGCGTGCCAGGCCGAGTTGCGGTCCGATCAGCATGAGCATGAGCACTGGCATGAGTGCCGAGCGGTAGAGGGGCTCGCGTGCGGCCAGTTCGTTGCGCACCGCGCCGTTGTTCGCCTCGGTCGCCGAGAGGATGCGGTGCTCGGGTACGAACACCTCCTCGGCGATGAGACAGTCGGCCTGCGCCGCACCCTTTGCCGGCACACCCTTTTGGACGGGACCCGCGTGCGCGACGCGCAGGTCGCTCATCGGAACCAGAGCGAAGCAGTAGTCCACGACCTTGCCGTCGCCGTCCGACCTCGGGAAGCCGACGATCGCCCACTCCGCGGGCCAGGAAGCCCAGTTGTAGTACCAGCGGCCGCTGATCACGCAGCCGCCCTCGACCTCGGCGGACTCGCCGGACGGAGCGAAGACTCCGGTGACCCGTGCGTCCGGGTTGTTCGCCCACACCTCGTCCTGGGCCTGCAGACCGAACAGGCCGGTGATCCAGCAGGACACGTTGACGAGGCCGACCGCCCACGCGGCCGACGCGTCGGACTCGGCGACGGTGCTGGTCACGTCCAGCATGGTGTTGACCGAGGATTCGTGGCCGCCGTAGCGCCGCGGCACCGCGAGCTTGAACAGGCCCGCGTCGGCCACGGCCCGAGCTGTCGCTTCCACCGGGCAGGCGTCTCCCGCGGGCACCGTCCCGTTCTCGCGGGTGGTCCCGAAGACGGATGTGACCCGCTCCAGCAGTTCGGCGGGCGGCGGTGTGTCCGCGGTCTGAGTGTCGAGGGCGTCAGGCATCTCGGTGCTCCTGGGTGGGGTATGCGCGGGCCGCCAGCGGCTTGAGCGGTGGGGGTTCGTACTGGCCCAGCGCCGCGACATGTGCCTCCATCGGTGTGCGGAAACGCTGGCCCGCCTTGGAGTGGATGCCGAAGAGCCGGTGGCTGTAGACCAGGGGCGCCAGCGGTGCGCACGCGGCATCGGTGACCGCTCCGACCAGCATCTTGTGGTCTCCGCCTGCCACGACATCGTCGAGGTCGCAGGCGAGCCAGCAGGCCGTTCGCTGCAGCCGCGGCAGCCCGCGGTCCATCTCCCAGTCCGCGTCCGCGAACTTGTCCGCGCCACTGCGAGCGAAGGCCAGTGCGGCCTCCGTCTGTCCGGCGGCGAGCACGTTCACCCCGAAGGTACGGGTGGACTCGATCACCGGCAGTACGCGCGAGCGGTTGTCGAGCGCAACGACCACCAGCATCGGGTCGAGGGAAAGGGACATGAACGCGCTGACGGTGGAACCGACCGGTTCTGACGGTGATGCCGTGGTGACCACGGTGACCGGTGCCGGCGTTGCCGCCATGACATCGAGGAAGCGCGCCTGGCTGAGCATGGTGACTTCTCCTTTGCGCCCTGCTCCTGCAAGTCGGCGGCGGCCGTAGCCGCGGCGGCGGAGAGGGGGGTTCGGCGCTTTCGCGGACCGTCGTGCCGGGGAAGCGGAGTGAGGCTCCCCGGCGTTACCGCAACATTAAGAACGTACGAGTGCACAGTCAAGAAAAAAATCCATCTTTACTCCGGCGATCCACTGACGTAACTTGCGACCACGTGCCGCCCACGCAGGCCGCACGAGCCGAATCAGAGTCAAGAAGGGACGACCATGCAGTTCGAGGGCAGGACCGTCGTCATCACCGCGGGCGCCAGCGGAATGGGACGCCGTATCGCGCAACGGATGAGCGAACGCGGTGCCAACATCGTGATCGCCGACATCAGCCACGACCAGGCGCAGGAATTGGCCGCGCAACTGCCGTCATCGCTCGCCGCGTGCTGCGACGTGCGCGACAGCGGTGACGTCGAACGCGTCCGCGACCTCGCGCTCGAACGGTTCGGCACGGTCGACATCGTCATGAGCCATGCCGGGACTGCGACGGCGGGGCTGGTGCACGAGATCTCGGAGACCGACTGGCAACGCATGCTCGACCTCAATGTCGTCGGAATGGCACGCGTCGTGCGCGCCTTCCTGCCGCACATGCTCGAGCGCGGATCGGGTCACTTCATCATGACCAGTTCCAGCCTCGCCCTCCTCGGCGGCCACCCCGTCAGTGCGCTCGCCGTGCCCTACATCGCGTCCAAGGCCGCGGTGATCGGGCTCGCCCAGGCCGTCGCGACCGCACACGCCGCGCAGGGAATCAAGGTGACCTTGTTCGCGCCCGACGCGACCGAAACGGGCTGGAGCCCCGAGCCCGCGGCGGGCAAGGCCGGAAGCAACGCCGGGCAGGTCGCCGCCGGCCTGCCGCAGTACCCGAGGCAGACACCGGAGCAGGCGGCGGACGTTCTGATGGGCGCTCTCGACGCCGGCAGCTTCCTGGCCTCGGCCACGCCGGACCACCCGCGGCTGCTGAGGCTGCAGGCGGACGCACTCCTGGATCCGGAGGCCCTGCGGGAGGAGTACCTCCCGCAGGCCGCCGCGCACAGCTGAGCAGGACGTCTACGGGCCTGGGGGGGGGGGGAAGGGGGGTGGGGGAGGTGGGCTGTGCGTGTGGCGGCTTCGAGATAATGTATCGCTCACCCCCCACTCGGGGAAGGCCAACCTTCGGGGTTC
>NZ_JBHJRX010000042.1:58116-86226 GCF_042268605.1 Streptomyces sp. NPDC056296
GAAACTAGTTCTTGGCGTCGGGGTTTTTGGGGGGGGGGCCCCCCCCACAGGCCGGCTAAAAAGGGGGAGGGGGCGGTTTGGGGGGCGGGAGGGGACCGCTCCTTTTTCGTTCCCCCCCCGCTCAGGCGCACGTCAGCTGACGGACAGTGCCGCGTTCACCACCCGGTCGGGAAGCCCGAGCTGCCGGTGTTCGCCGTCGGGGCGCAGGCTCTCCAGCAGCCGGTCGAGCAGTTCCGCGAGGGTGCGCTGCTGCTGGGGGTCCAGGCCGGCGTAGAACTCGTTCATGAAGTACATGTGGTTGGGCAGGAACCGTCGCATCAGTGCGTCACCCTGCGCGGTCGTGCTCACCACGTAGGAACGGCGGTCGTCCGCGCTCGGCTTCTTCGAGACCAGTTTGCGTGTGCGCAGACCGTCGACGACCGAGGTCAGGTTCGCGGCCCGCACGGACACCGACTCGGCCAGCGCGCCCATGGTCATCGGCCCCGCCGAGCGGTGCAGCACCGTCATGACGTTGAACTGGGTGGTGTTCATCTGCAGTGGCTCGAAGTCGAAGTGCGTGGCCCTGACCAGCGCCGCCGTCGTGCGGTGCAGCAACAGGGTCAGGGCCAGCGGCACCTCGTCGAAGTGCTCGCCCGCCTGGGCACGGGCGCGCACCAACTGCTCGGTCACCTCGGCGTCCGTGCTGCGGAACACCCCTGCCTGCGGCTCGGCACCGCTCGTGTCTGTCAAGGCTTCCCGTTCCCTCATCACCCAGGCGGATCTGCGCCGTTCGCGGACTCGGCCCCGTCACCGGTAGTCGATGTAGACCGTCTTCCATTGCGTGTAGAACTCGCGCGCCGCGCGTCCCTGCTCGCGTGAGCCGGAAGAGCTGGCGCGCATGCCCCCGAACGGTACCTGGAACTCCAGCCCGGCGCTTTCCTGGTTGACCTTGACGACGCCGGCCTGAACGCGGTCCACGAACCGCAGCGCGCGGCCCAGATCCGTGGTGAAGAGCGCGGCGGTCAGCCCGTACGGGGTGTCGTTGGCCTGGCGTACGGCGTCGTCGAAGTCCGCGGCGGGAAGCACCGCCGCCACCGGGCCGAAGAGCTCTTCGCGCGCGAGCAGGTTCTCCGCGTCGCAGCGGTACACCTCCGGAGCCATGTACCAGCCGCCGTCCGGAACGTGCCGAGGTGCGGTCAGCCGATCGGCGCCGGCCGCCTCCCCGGAGCCCAGCAGCTCACGTACCCACTCGTACTGGCCCTGGGAGACGAGCGGTCCGATGACGGTCTCGCGGTCGAGCGGATCGCCGACCTGCCAGGACTCCGCCTTCGCGACGAGACGGTCGGTGAACTCGGGCAGGACCGATTGCTCGACGATCACACGGGACGTGGCGGTGCACTTCTGCCCGGTCGACAGGAAGGCGCCGCGTGCCACCTGGTCCGCGGCATGGTCGAGGTCGGCGTCGGCGAGCACGATCGCAGGGTTCTTGCCGCCGAGTTCCAGTTGCACCGGCGTCATAGCCGCGGCCGCCGTCCGGGCTATCCGACGACCGGTCGCGGTCGAACCGGTGAAGGAGACGGCCGCGACCTGGTCGTGCCCGACCAGCACGTCGCCGACGTCCTGCCCGTAGGCCAGGACGGTGTTCAACACGCCCTCGGGCAGGCCCGCGTCGTGCAGCGCGCGCGTCAGGTGCCAGGAAGTCAGGGGAGTCAGCTCCGACGGCTTCCAGACGACGGTGTTGCCGTACGCGAGTGCCGGCGCCATCTTCCACGCGGGGATCGCGAGGGGGAAGTTCCACGGGGTGATCACAGAGACCACGCCGAGCGGAACGCGCCGTGCGTAGAGCATGGTGTCGTCGCTGTGGGACGGCACGGTCTCGCCGTCGGGCGCCAACGCCTCGGCCGCGTAGTAACGCAGGATCGCGGCCGCGCGCTTGACCTCCCCCTCGGCCTCGCCGAGTGTCTTGCCCTCCTCCCGGGCCAAGTCGTGGGCCATCCCTGCGGCGCGCTGCTCGACGAGGTCCGCCGCGCGACGCAGCACTTCACCGCGTGCCGGCGCCGGAGTGGCCGCCCATCGCAGGGCGGCCCCGGCCGCGGCGGCCACCGCCTTCTGGGCCACCTCGGAATCGGCGCGGGTCCAGCGGGCGACCACCTCGTCGCGACGGGCCGGGTTGAGGTCGTCGACCCGTTCCCCGGTCGTGTGCTCGATTCCGTCGATGACCGAGCCCAGGACGGGTGTGCGGTCCGCGACGGTGGCGTCCCGCTGCGGTGTGCCCCCGCTCATCGGCGCGGCTGGTTCGAGCGCTGCACGGGGGAGACGAGCGGATAACCGCGCCCCGCGTAGTCGAACCCGCCCAGCTCCACGGTGGTCGCCTCGGCCGGCGCAGGTGCCGCGTAGTAGGCGCGGATCTCGGAGATGAGGCCGGTGTCCGGGTCGAATCGGTACCACTCGTCGCCGCGCAGCATGACGCCCGTACCGGACCGGAAGTGGGTCCACTCGATGGCGGCGGTCCCGGTGGACTCGTCGCCCACGAAGTTGTCGACGGTCCACGACGAGCCTGCCGCGTGAACGGTGTCGACCCAGCGCTGAGCGATCACCTCGGAGTCCACGAAGGGACCCGGTGCGAACGCCGGGCTGCCCGCCGGGAAGTAGTGCACCGCGCTCGGGACGAAACACGCGGTCATCGCCGCCGCGTCCGCGTCGTTGCAGCCGGCGAAGTAGCGCTCGATGAGCGTGCGCATGTGCTCTCGGGTCAGATCCATGTCAGAACTCCCTGTAGTGCCTGTCCGTCCCTGGCCGTCCAGTCAGTACGGCGAAGGGGAAACTAGTTATGTGACAGAAGTATTCTGCACCCGGTCCTTGCCGTCGGTCAATGTATTGACCGCTTCCGGATGGGCTGGCAAGGTGCTACTGCAACATAACTAAAGTTCTCGAACTAGAGACGGGACTCGACTCATGGCATCAGCGGCCAACTCAGGCAATCCCGAGATCGGCGCGACGATCAGGGGGAACGGGATCGACACGAACTACCACGACGAGGGCTCGGGTTCGCCGGTTCTGCTGCTTCATGGCTCCGGTCCCGGGGTGTCGGCGTGGGCGAACTGGCGACTGACGATGCCCGTGCTCGCGAAGCGACACCGGGTACTCGCGCCCGACCTCGTCGGCTTCGGGTACACCGAGCGGCCGGAGGGGACCGTCTACGACAAGGAGCTGTGGCAGGCGCACATTCTGGGCTTCCTGGATGCGCTGGGAGTGGAGCGCGTCTCGATCGTCGGCAACAGCTACGGCGGCGGCCTGGCGATGGCACTGGCCGTCAATCACCCCGAGCGCGTCGAGAAGGTGGTGCTGATGGGCAGCGCGGCCCTGCATTTCGAGATCACGCCCGCCCTCGACGAGATCTGGGGCATGGAGCCCACCGTCCCGGCCATGCGCCGGGCGCTGGACCTGTTCGCGTGGGACCGGAGCCTCGTGACCGACGAGCTCGCCGAGGTGCGCCATCGGGCGTTCGCCCGGCCGGGTGTCCACGAGGCCTACGCGGCGATGTTCCCCGAGCCGCGGCAGCGTTGGGTCGACGCCATGGCCTCCGACCCCAAGGACGTTGCGCGGGTCCAGCAGCCGACTCTGGTCATCCATGGCCGCGAGGACCAAGTGGTGCCGCTTTCCGCGTCTCTCGAAATCTTCGGCCTGCTACCGCATGCCCAGCTCCACGTCTTCGGCCGGTGCGGCCACTGGACACAGCTCGAATACGCGGACCAGTTCGCCGAGATCGTAGGCGGCTTCCTGGCCGCGTCCCGCTGAGGCGATCCGCTCGACGCATCCGGCGGGGGGCCTTCAGTCCTTCTGTGCCGGCTCGGCACTCTTCCTCATGGCGTCGACGACGACATTGGTGGCCTGCTGGTTGTGCTCGTCGTTGAGCCGGCACGCCAACTCGGTGTCCCGGGCGATCACGGCCTCGAAGATCGCCTTGTGCTCGGCGGCGGCGTCGCGGCGATCGTGGCTGTAGTAGAGATGCAGTTCGGCCCAGTGCTGATAGATCGTGATCGCCATCGACCCGGCCAGGGCCGTGGTCATCTCGATCAACCGCGGGCTGCCGCACGCGGACATCGTGGCGGCATGGAAGTCTCCGTGCGCCTGCATCCAGTCCGGATTCAGCTCGTCGGGCGCGTCCAGGGTCACGGGCGTGTGAGCCAGGCGGTGATGAGCGGCCACCAACTCGGTCTCCCACGTCAGATCGCCCGCCTCGATCGACCGCCGCAACGCGGCTCCCTCCAGGAGCACGCGAACCCGCGTCGCGTCCGTGATGTCGTCAATGGAGAAGTCGACCACTCGGAAGCCGTGGTGCGGTGCGGCCTGTACCAGTCCTTCACCGGCGAGCCGGCTGAGTGCCTCCCGAACCGCGTTGAGCCCAACCCCTCGCTGGGTGGCGAGGTGCCCGGGGCGCAGCCGCTGGCCCGGTGCGAAGCGGCCCGCGAGGATGTCGCCTCGCAGGTGTCCGTAGACGTCGGCCGTCAGCGAGCTTTTCTGTGAAGAGATCATAGAAATTATTCTAGGGGCACACCATTGACTAGCAGCCATGAAATGGATTTTGTTCCGGGCTGTGGTGTGTGGGGAGGCGAGGGCCGGAGCGTCAAGAGATGATGGGATCACCGGCCACGTGAGAGGCGGTGGGCAGCCCATGCGTGTGGGCACGGCGGACCATGGCGGGCAGCCCCCCGAGGCCGCTGCCGCACTGATCAACCACAGGGGAGTGGTGATCGGCTGGTCGCATGCCGCTGAAGTACTGCTGGGACGACCCGCGGCAGCCGTGCTCGGTCGTTCCGTGCTGCGGCTGCTGGCCGGACCAGGCGCGGCGGGCACCGGCACCGTGGCGGACATCGGTACGGTGGAGTTGCTCTGCGGGTCAGGAGCCACGGTAAAGGTCCGCTATCGGGCCGAGCGGCTGGGGGGACTCTCGGCGGTCCTGCTGCTGGCCGTGGAGGCCGAACAGGCGTCCGAGACCGAGTGGGCCGAAGCCCTGTCGCGAGCCTTGCTGGCGCAGGACCGCATCGGGTTCGTACTGCGCGACACGGACCTCGCCGTCGTACGGACGAACATCGCGCAGGGCGGGTTCGCCGGCCCGCCCATGTCTGTGGGCAACAAGCTCACCGAGGTGATGCAGGCCTCCGACGCCGCCAGTGCGGAAGAACCCCTGCGTAACGTGCTGGAGACCGGCGTGCCGTTCGCCGGGCGCGAGCAGCGGGTCAGGTCGACGCGCTCGCCGTTCGACGAGTGGTCCTTCTCGGTGTCCGCCGTCCGCGCGGAGAACGCGAGCGGACAGCCCTTGGGTGTGGCGGTTCTGCTCACCGATGCCACGGAACACTGGAGAGCCGCTCGACTGCGTGGGCTGCGTCTTCGTGCATCGGCGCGCATCGGGGGCACGCTCGACATCGAGCGTACGTCCCAGGAAGTGGTCGACCTGCTGGTGCCGGACTTTGCCGATTTCGCGTGGGTGGATTTGGCCGAAGCCGTCCTCTCAGGAGATGAGCCGCCCAGGATTCACGGCGGTGGCGACCTCCATTTGCGCCGGACGGCCGTGCGCAGCAGGCAGGATCCCTGGCCGTCCGAACTGCTCCAGCCCGGCAGCGTCGTTCCTCCCTTCCCGGACCGACCCCTGGTGCGCCGTATTCAGGAGGGTCACACGCTTGTCGTCGACCGGGAAGATCTGGTACGAGGCCTCGCTGGCCCCGATCACGTCAAGGTCGCAGTTCCTGAGGGTGGCCACTCGTTCGCTGTGTCGCCGCTTTCTGCGCGCGGCCTGCTGCTGGGGGTGGTGGTTGCCTGGCGCGCCGAGCGGATGGAGCCCTTCGACGAGGAAGATGCCGCCCTGCTGACCGAGGTCGCCGCTCACACGGCTCTCGGTGTGGACAATGCCCGCCGTTACACGCGGGAGCACCGGGCCGCTGTGTCGCTGCAGCGGCGGCTCCTCCCGCACGCCTCCACCTCGACTCGCGTCATGGAGACGACGGGCGCCTACATACCGGCGGCGGGCGGCGCCGAGATCGGTGGCGACTGGTTCGACGCGATCGAGCTTCCCTCGCTGCGCACCGCCCTTGTGGTCGGGGACGTTACCGGACACGGCCTGCACGCCACCGCCACCATGGGGCGCCTGCGTACCGCCGTGCAGACGTTGGCGGTCCTGGAGTTGCCCCCCGACGAGCTGCTCACCCATCTGGACGACCTTGTCATGAGGCTGGCGGACGAAGCGGAGCCCGCACATCGCGACGCCGTCGGCGCCACCTGCCTGGTCGCTCTGCACGATCCGGTGGCCGGAACCTGCACGATCGCCGCGGCCGGTCATCCACCGCCGCTCATGGTCGGGCCCGACGGGACTTCCGGGCCGCTGCCCGTGAGACCGGGGCCGCCCCTCGGGGTGGGCGGACTGCCGTTTGAGACGAGCACGGTCGACGTGCCGCCGGGCAGCGTCCTCGCCCTGTACACAGACGGCCTGCTCGAGCGGTACGGCACGGACATCGACGGCGCCATCCGTGACCTGGCGGACCGATTGAGGAGGCTCCAGGGCGCCGGCGTCGAACTCGCGCCGCTCGCTCGGGCACTCATGACAGGTACCGGAAGACAGACGGATCGTGATGACGCCGCCTTGCTGCTCGCGCGTCCCTCGCCGCTGGAGCCGGACGCCGTCGCGGACTGGGAATTCCCGGCCGACCCCTCGGCGGTGGCGTCGGCTAGGAGCGCGGCGAGCGCCCAACTCGCCGCGTGGGGGCTAAAGGACTGCGCGTACGTGACGGAGCTGATCGTGAGCGAGCTCGTCACCAACGCCATCCGCTACGCGGGCGGACCCGTCGGCCTGCGTCTCATCCGCGACGACGTCCTCTTCTGCGAGGTCAGCGACCCCAGTAACACCCAGCCGCGCCTGCGCCGCGCCCGTACGACCGACGAGGGCGGCCGGGGCCTGTTCCTGGTCGCCCAGCTCAGCCGCCGGTGGGGGAGCAGGTACGGACAGAGGGGCAAGACCATTTGGGTCGAGCAGGAAACGTCGATCTGAGGCGGTGAGCCGTCGTCCCTCGGTCGTGTGATTGAACCTTGGATCATCGCAGGGGCAGCGGTAGTCGCTGATGCCGTCCGTCGTGTGCAATGTATTGACGGTCCGATGATGGACTCTTATGTTGATTGGCATTCAAGAGACGGCGTACCCACCCAGTAGTACGTCTGTACTTCTGTGACCTGGAGATCCTCCGCGCACCGCCGCGGTCATGTGAACCCGGGTACGTGCTCGTCCACTCTCCTCACAGGCCCGGCCCGGATCCCGCATCGCGGGAGTCGTGCCGTAGGGAGCACCATGTCGTCATCCGCAAGCGCTCAGCCCGGCAGTCGGACGGCCCCCGCGCGTAGACGCAAGGCCGTCGTCGCGGCCGCGTCCGGGTTTCTGGGCACGTCCCTCGAGTACTACGACTTCGTCATCTACGGAGTCGCCGCCGCCCTCTTCTTCGGGCCGGTCTTCTTCCCGACGGACGACGAGGCGATGGGCACGCTTCTCGCCCTCGGGTCCTTCGGTGTCGCGTACGCCGCCCGGCCGCTCGGCGCCGTCGTATGGGGCCACTTCGGCGACAAGGTCGGCCGCAAGGAGGTGCTGCTGCGGATCCTCCTGCTCATGGGCGGCTCGACGTTCCTCGTGGGGTGCCTGCCCGGCTACGAGACCCTGGGCATGGCGGCACCCGTGATCCTCATCCTCCTCCGGCTCCTGCAAGGACTGTCCGCCGGCGGGGAAGCGGCCGGATCAGCGGCGCTGGCACTGGAACACGCCCCCGATCACCGACGCGCCTTCTACAGCAGCTGGACGCTGTGCGGAGCCAACTTCGGCAACTTCCTCGCCAGCGTCGTCTACATCCCCATCACCGCTCTGCTGCCGCATGACTTCATGATGACCTGGGGCTGGCGCATCCCCTTCTGGGCCAGCGCCCTGGTGGTCGTCGTGGCCTACATACTGCGCCGACGCACCGAGGAGCCCGAGGTGTTCACGGAGGTCAAGGCCCACGACGTCGCCGCGAAGCTGCCGATCGCAGAAGTGTTCCGCAACGACTGGCGCAGCGTGATCCGTGTGACCCTCGGCTCGACCTTCATCGTGGTGAACTCCCTCTTCGCGGTGTTCGCGCTGTCCTACGCGACGAACGAGCTGGACCTCAGCAGGTCGTCGATGCTCCAGTTGATCGCCGGCGTCAGCCTCTTGTCGATCGTGACGCAGCCCCTGTTCGCGATCCTGGCGGACCGGATCGGCCGCAAACCCGTGTTCCTGACCGGTATCGCGGGCAGCGGGGTGTGCGTGTTCGTCTTCCTGCACTCCCTGTCCACCGGGAACTGGACGATGATCTACGTGAGCGGTTTCGTCATGATGGGTCTGTTCTTCTCCATGGGCAGTTCCATCACTACCGCGTTCTTCCTGGAGCAGTTCCCGGCGCGGGTGCGCTACTCGGGCATGGCGGTGAGCAACATGCTCGGCATCCTGGCGGCCGGCTTCCTTCCCGCTGTCGCGCAGGGATTCGTGGCCGACGACCCGCACAACTGGATGCCCGTCGCCTGGCTGGCGGCCGGCTTCCTGGTGGCCGCCGGCTGCGCGATTCTGACGGCCCCCGAGACCGCGAGGATTCCGACCGCGGACCTCGGCAGGAGGATTACGGCCGACGCGTCCGCTCGCCGGACGACGCCCGCCACCCCGCCCCGTCCGGACGAACTCGTCGCGGAGTCGGAGAGCCGCTGACCGCGGTGAGGCTCTCAGCTTCCCGGAGCTAGACTGTTGAGCGGCGTTCACGTCTCGGCGAAGCGCTCGGCCCAGGTCGCGTTCTGGAGGAGGTCAGGCTCGCATGCCGCGGAACCGGAAGCAGATCCCGCGCGAGGAGCGAGCGAGTGAGATCCTCACCGCCGCGACGGAGGTCTTCCTCCGGCAGGGCTTCGACGGTACGACAATGGCGGACATCAGCCGTGCGGCCGGCGTGGCAGCCGCCAACGTCTACTGGTACTACCCGTCCAAGGACGATGTCTTCGCCGCCGTGATGGACCGCATGCTGAGCAGAGAGATCCGGGCCCTGGAGTACGAACTCCACGGCCTGGGTCCGCTGCCGACGCTCATCCGGGGCCTCACCGACATGCGCGCCTTTCGCGGCCTGCACCAGGCGATGCACTACCGGATGCGGGAGTCCGACGCCGTTCGCGATGCGCACGACAGGTTCCTGTCGTGGTTCAGAGGCAACGTGGACCGCGTACTCGACGAGCATCCCGACCTGCCCGATCGAGCGATGATCGCGGACATTGTCGTTTCCCTCTTCGAGGGCGCCAACGCGGCCGAGCCCTCGCCGCGGCCGGCGAAGGAGATGATCTCCTTCGTGCTGCACGCGCTCCTGGACCAGTCGTAGCTCTGTTCGTGGTGCGGCGTCATCCGGGGGCACCTGCCTGAGCGCAGGGACAGCCGTATGGTGAGCCGCCGATTCGTCATGTTGAATCGGCGTCCACCCCTTGACCTTCTCTTAAACTGCCCTCAACATCGGTGTAATCATCATGCCGATTAGCCGGTGAATGGCCGCCAGTGGTGGGAAAGCCCCCGTGGCGAACAGCGCCCGGACGGAGCAGCTCCGTCACGGGCCCCTGACCGGATCGTCGCTCGCGGCCACAGATCTCCGCTCACTTCAGCGCAATGCGTGGCGCGGTCGCGCGCCGGCTGCTCGAACCCCGTCTTCTCATCCGGACTCAAAGAGGAGTGTGTCGCATGGCAAGTCGATCAGGGGGCGAGCGCAGGTCGCGCAGCCCGTGGTGGGTCGTCGTCGGATGCGGTACCACCCAGGCGGTCGGCCCGCAGCCGCTGATCATGGGCACCTTCAGCCTGTTCATGGTCCCGATCGCCACCGCCGGGGCGGGCGCGGACTGGAGCCGGGCGTCGGTGACGGCGGCCTTCACCTTCAGTTCGGTGGGCACGGCAGCAGGCCTGTTGGGTGTCGGCTGGCTGCTGGACCGGTTCGCCCTGCGCTGGATCCTCGTACCCGCCTGGCTGCTGTACTGCCTGAGCATCGCCACGCTCGCCGTCATGCCCCACCAGCTGCCGCTGTTCTATCTGCCGTACTTCCTCATCGGCCTCTTCGGCAGCGTCTCGTGGATTCCGCTCTCCAAGGCCGTGGTCAGCTGGTTCGACAACAAACGCGGAACCGCGCTCGGCCTGACCGCGGCCCTGATGGGGGTGGGGTCGACCCTTCTGCCCGCGCTCGCCGGTTTCCTCATCTCCTCCGCGGGCTGGCGCGGTGCCTACGGCTGGCTGGCACTGCTCGCGCTCGGTGTGGGGCTCACGATGATCCTCACCCTGATCCGGGTCAGCGCCGAGCGGAGCGTGCGGGGCCGGCTCGTCACCGAGGCCCCGGAGCGGGATCAGGCCGTCGACCTCACGCTGCCCGGACTCACACTGCGCCAGGCCCTTTCGGGACGGCACTTCTGGCAGATCGCCTTCGTGCTCTGTCTGGCCAGCATCCCCGTGGTGGGCATCCAGGCGAACATCGTTCCGATGATGACCGACCGGGGCATGGACTCCGCCCGCGCGGCCGTGCTGCTGTCGGTGTTCGGCCTGGCCTCGATCCTCGGCCGTGCCGCGGGTGTGCTCCTCGACTGGCTGCACGGACCGGTCGTCGGCGCGGTGGCGCTGCTGTGTCCGGTCGCGGGCGTGGGTCTGCTCTTCCTCGACTCCTTCGCGGCGGCCGCGCTCGGCGTGGGGCTGGTCGGACTCTGCTCCGGCATGGAGATCGACATGATGGCGTTCTTCGTCAGCCGCTACCTCGGTACCCGCCGCTTCGGAGCGATCCTCGGAGTGCTGCAGCCGGCGATCCTGCTCTCCATCGCCTGCGGCCCGCTCCTCGTGGGGATCGGCTACGACCTGCTCGGCAGCTACGAGGCAGTGATGCCCTTCCTGGCCACGGTTCTCGTCGTCTGCGCGGCCACCATCCTCTTCCTCGGGCCCTACCGGTATCCCGCGATCGCGGATTTCGACCGGACCGCAGCCCGGGACGAGATGACCGCCGCCGACCGACTCGCCCGCGTCGCAGGGCAGGAGGGGGACGGTCCGAGCGACGGCAAGGGCCGCGGCGCGGCAGCGGCCGAGGTGGAGAAGCCTGAGCACGACAGGCCGGAGGAGCCGGTCACGCGTGGCCGTCGGGCCTGAAGGTCCAGGACCGCCTTGGCGTGCGCCGAGCCGTCGGGAGGTACCTGGCGGCAAGCAGACAAGCAGAAAGGTGCGAACGATGCAGCAGACGGGCTCTCACACGGGTACGGGCGACGACGCCTCGGCCGTCTCACAGGTCGTACTCAGGGAACGGCAGGGCAGGGATCGCGGCTGGTGGGAACAGATGGCCGCGTTGTACTGGCCCGACTCGACGGTGCGGCTGAGCGCTTTCCACGGCGACGGGCCCGGGTTCGTGGAGCATTCGAAGCGGCTGTTCGCGCGGGGCGCCAGGCCGGTGCACCAGATGTTCGCACCCGCCGTGACGGTGCGCGGTGACAAGGCGCACGCCGAGGCGGGCACCCTCGCCTGGTCGACGACGGAGGTGGACGGAACACCCGCCAACTGTCAGACGATGATGCGGTTGAACTACCGACTCGAACGCCGGGGCGGCGAGTGGCGCATCGTCTGCCTGGACGTCGTCTACCAGTTCGCGTCGATCGCGCCCGTCGCTCCCGGCGTGCCGCTCACCATCCCGCCGGCCGAGCTGGCGCGGTACCGGCCGTCCTATGCGGTCCTCGCCTGGCACATGGCCCGGCGCGGGATCGTCGTCTCGGACGACGAACTCGGTGACGACCGTCCGGAGGCCCTGGAGGCTTTCTACGCCGAGACCCTTGCGTGGTTGGAGAAGTGAGAGGCCGTCACTGAGGACGGTGTGAGACAACGGTCGACGGTGCCGAGGACGTCCTCGGCACCGTCGACCGCGTTCGGCTTTCCGGGGCGTTCCCGGTCCGCCCGTCCCTGGTCACCGCGCCCGGAGGCCGTCCAGCAGCAGTAGGCAGGTGTCGTCGAACTCCTGCTCGATGCGGGAGCTGTGCCACTCCTCCGCATGCGCCGGATGGTGGAAGCGTGTGGTGGCACCGAAGATTGCCCGCGCCGTCGCCTCGGGATCGCTGGTCGCGAAGTCACCGGTCGCCGCGCCGTCGGCGATGATGGCGCCGAGCTGTCCGATCAGGTCACCGACGTGATCGGTGACCACGTCGCGGTGCTCGGCCACCAGCATGCAGTACGTCGCGAAGAGCTCCGGGTCCGCCGCCGCCGTCGCCCGTTTGACGGCGAAGACCGTCCTGAGCCAGGCGTGCAGCCGCTCGTGCGGGGGCAGGGAGGTGTCCGCGACGACCAGGGCGGGCTGACCCTGGGTGCGAATGATCCATCGGCGGGTGACGGCCTCACGCAGCGCGGCCTTCGACTTGAAATGCCGGAACACGCTCCCGGGGCTGACCCCCAGGGCTCGGGCCACGTCGGCCACCGTGGCCTTGGCCGGGCCGTGACGCCGCAGTACCTCTTCCGTGGTCGCCAGGATCGTCTCGGCGCTGAGCTGCTGGGTCGTGTCCATCAGGTGCTGCCCCCGTCGTGGATCCGCATGCGGTGCACAGTACACGAATAACGACTGACGAAAATCGAAAAGCGTCATTGACAGGTGTGCGAGACCTTCCTATGTTGAGGGGCATTCGAGGCGGCCGTTCAGGCGGTTCCGTCTCCCGACACGAAGAAGGGTCGGTGGTCCAGGTGTCTGTGACCGATCAACTACCCGTCGACACCGAAGCTCTCGCACAGAACCGCTTCCGGGACGTCATGGCGGCCAGCCCGGCTCCGGTCACGGTGGTGACCACGCACGGCCCCGACGGCCCCGCGGGTGCGACGGTCAGCGCGTTCATGTCCCTGTCGCTCGAACCCCGCCTGGTGGTCGTCGCCCTCGACCGGCGCTCGCGCGTCCTGTCGCTGGTGGAGGCCACCGGCTCCTACGGAGTGAACCTGCTCGCGGCCAACCAGAGCAGTCTCGCCCTCCGCTTCGCCCGGCCGGGCGCCGACCGATTCCAGGACACCAGGTGGCACCACGACCACGGGCTGCCGCGCATCGAGCACACCGCCGGCTGGCTGGCCTGCGACCTCGCCGAGGTCGTCGACGGCGGCGACCACAAGATGCTCGTCGGAGCGGTCACCGACGTCTCCTGCTCGCCGCGTCCGCCGTTGGTCTACAGCCATCGCCAGTTCGGCACCCACTCCAAGGCCCAGCAGCGGCACCGGACGCCGATCGAAGCCCAGATCGCAGCACTCACCTACTGCTGAGGACGGCCGCCGGCCACTCGCGCACGCCCCGGCACACACCTGCCCGCGCCCGTCTTCGCACCTCGCACCTCGCACCGAAGGAGTACCCCACCATGAACGACCTGGCCGAGCCGACGACGATCCCGACCGACGCCGAACTCGTGGCACGCGTCCACGCCATCGGCGACATCCTGCGCGGCAACTCCGCCGAGGGGGAGCGGAACCGTCGAGTCGTCGAGTCGTCGATAGCGGCCCTCACCGACGCCGGGCTCTTCAAGCTCGCCGTGCCCCGCCGCTACGGCGGCTACGAGACCTCGATGAAGACCCTGCTCGACGTGACCAGCGCGGTCGCCGAGTACGACGGCGGTACGTCGTGGGCGGTCAGCCTGATCAACGTGTGCAACTGGACCACGGGCCTGTACCCCGTCCAGGCGCAGGACGAGGTCTGGGGTGACAACCCGGATGCCAGGGTCGCCGGCGTCTTCGCACCCACGGCCGAGGCCGTCAAGGTCGACGGCGGCTACCGGGTCACCGGCAAGTGGTACTACAACTCCGGCTCTTGGCACGCCGACTGGGCCATCCTGGGCTTCCCGCAGACCGACGACAAGGGGGAGGTGCGCGACTACAGCTTCGCGCTGATTCCGAGGTCGGAACTCGAGTTCGAGGACACCTGGTTCGTGGTGGGCCTGCGTGCCTCCGGCAGCAACTGCCTCATCGCCAAGGACGTGTTCGTCCCGGAGCACCGCATCCTGTCCGCGACCCAGGCCAACGAAGGACACTGTCGCAACGAGTTCGCGCCGGACGAGCCGCTGTACCGAGCGGCGTTCCAGCCGGTACTCGTCCTCGTCCTGATCGGACCGCAGCTCGGCCTGGCCCGTGCCGCGCTGGACATCGTCCGGTCCAAGGCGGAGTCCAGGAGGGTGCACGGCACCGTCTACGAGCGGCAGACCGACTCGGTCGCCTTCCAGCTCCGCATGGCCAAGGCCGCGATGACCGTGGACACGGCCCATCTGCACGCCTATCGGTCCGCCGAGGCCATCGACCGCGCCTCGCGCCACGGCGTCTACCCCGGCTTCGAGGCCCGGGCGCAGGTCATGGCCGACACGGCGTGGGTCGCCGAACATGCGCGCGAGGCCATCGACATGCTGCTCACCGCACACGGGGCGGGCAGCTTCGCCGAGAACAACCCGCTCCAGCGTATCTGGCGCGATTCGGCCGTGGCCGGGCGCCACGCGTTCGTCACGCCGGACGTGCGCTACGAGATCTTCGGCAAGGCGATGCTCGGCGTCCAGGATCCCGTCGTCCCGCTGGTGTGACCGGTTGCCCCAGTCGCGGTCAGAGATCGGTCGAGACGAAACTTGAAGGAGAGACTCATGACGCCCATGACAGAAGCCGCGACCGGGAACGTCTCACCCCCGCGCATCGTGGCCGTGGAGGAGCACTTCCGCACGCCCGAGCTGGAGGCGGTGCTCGCAGGCCCGGAACGACTGTTCTCCCGGCATCTGGCCGACAAGCTTGCTGAGTTGGGTGAGCGGCGGATCGAGACCATGGACCTGGCGGGCATCGACGTGACGGTGCTGTCGTCCTCGGCCCCCGCCATCCAGTCGGCCGAACCGCGGCAGGCGACAAAGATCGCTCAGCAGGTGAACGACGCCCTCGCGGACGCCGTCGCCAGGTACCCGGCACGCCTCGCCGGATTTGCCACGCTGGCCACGCCCGACCCGCGGGCGGCAGCCGGCGAACTGGAACGCGGGGTGCGCGAGCTCGGTTTCAAGGGCGCCATGATCCACGGCCACACGGATGGCAGGTTCCTGGACGACCCGTTCTTCTGGCCGATGCTGGAGGCGGCCGAGGCCCTGGACGTCCCGGTCTACCTGCATCCGACCGTGGCTCCGCAACCCGTGATGGACGCGTACTACTCCGGGCTTCCCGAACCGCTCGGCATGATTCTCGGCACCGGCGCCTGGGGCTGGCACGTCGAGACGGGTATGCACGCCATGCGCATGATCCTCGGCGGGGTGTTCCGGCGGTTCCCCCGCCTCCAGCTGATCATCGGGCACCTGGGAGAGGGACTGCCGTTCTTCCTGGACCGGGCCACGAAGGTCCTCCGACGGCCCTCGCCCGACCTGGCCGAGCACTTCGAGCACTCCTACCGGAACAACCTCTACCTCACGACCAGCGCCTTCTTCACCGACGCACCCCTGCAGTGCGCGCTCGCCGTGACCCCGCCGGAGCGCATCCTCTTCGCCACCGACTACCCCTACAGCGACGCGAAGGAAGGGTGCGACTGGATTCGTACGACGTCGGTCGTCGACGAACCCACGCGCGCGGCGATCATGCACCGCAACAGCGAGCGCCTGCTGGGGCTGCCCACCGCATGACGGCGCACGCACCGAGGAGACGCAGAACCGAGGGAACACAGAAAGGAATACGTATGGATCTCGACGGCAAGACAGCGTTCATCACCGCCGGAGCCGGCGGCATAGGAAGGTGTGTCGCAAACCGGCTGAGCCTGCGGGGCGCCAACATCGTCATCGCCGACATGGACGCCGCCGCGGCCGCGGCCGCCGCTGCCGACCTGCCGTCCGCGATCGGAGTCGGCTGCGACGTCCGTGACGACGAACAGGTGGCGCACGCCCGTGACGCGGCCCTGGAGCGCTTCGGCGACGTACACCTCGTCATGAGCCACGCCGGCATCACCGTACCGGGCCCGCTGGGGGATCTGCCGGAGTCCGAGTGGACCCGGATCCTCGACCTGAACGTCGTCGGCATGGTCCGGGTGCTGCGTGCCTTCCTGCCCCACCTGACGGCGCGCGGATCGGGCCACGTCGTCCTGACCTCCTCCAGCCTCGCGCTGCTCTCCGGTCACCCGCTCAGCCCCATGGCGGCCCCGTACATCGCCTCCAAGGCGGCGGTCATCGCACTGGCGCAGACGGCGGCCACCGCCCTGGCACCGCACAACATCCAGGTCACCCTGTTCGCGCCCGACTACACCGACACGGCGTTCAACCGGCGGCCCGCCGGCGCCGCCGCCCCCGCCAACCCCCCGGCCGCCCTCATGCCGTACGCCAAGCAGACCCCGGAGCAGGCCGCCGACGCTCTGATGTCCGGCCTCGACGAGGGACGCTTCCTGGCCTCGGCCACGCCCGACCACGAGAGGCTGCTCCGGCTTCAGGCGGAGGCACTGCTCGACCCCGCGGCCATGACCACGGCGTACGCGTCCACGGCCGGCGGTCGCTGAAGGCGGCAGATGTCTCAGCCGTTCCGTCCTCAGGACCCATCCCTCGCACCCACGTCGCATCCACGCTCGGCAACATCGTCCAGGAGCACCGAATGAGCACACAGAACCGGCTCGACCGTACCGACCTCTACATCGGCGGCAAGTTCGTCGAGGCGGAGTCGACCGCCCGGGTCGAGGCGATCAACCCGGCGACGGAACAGGTCGTCGGCAGCGTTCCCGACGCCTCCGAGACGGACGTCGACCGGGCGGCAGCGGCGGCCCGCCAGGCGCTCGACGGCTGGCGGCGGACCAGCGGAGCGGAGCGGGCCGCCGTTCTGACCGCCGTGGCCGACGCGCTCGCCGAGCGCGCCCCGGAGATCGCCTCCCTCGTCACCCGCGAGAACGGCGCACCCAAGTGGTGGGTCGAACGAGACGTCAATGTCGCGGTCCTCAGCTATCGGCAGGCCGCACGGGACGCGGCCGAACTTCAGCCCGAGCAGCTCGTCGAGGACCAGCTCGGCCGCACCCTGCTGCGCCGCGAGCCAATCGGCGTCGTGGGCGCCATCGCCCCCTGGAACTCGCCCAACGCCCTGATGGCGTTCAAGGTGGCCCCCGCATTGGCCGCCGGTTGCACCGTGCTCGCCAAACCGTCGCCGGAGACATCGCTGGACACCTATCTGCTCGCCGAGGTCTACGAGCGTGCCGGGCTGCCGGCCGGTGTGGTGAACATCGTGACAGGTGGACCGGGCACCGGCGCCGCCGTGGCCGCTCACCCCGGCGTCGACAAGGTGTCCTTCACCGGTTCCACGGCCTCCGGGAAGGCGGTCGCCGCAGCCTGCGCCCAGAGCCTCAAGCCGGTTACCGCGGAACTCGGCGGGAAGTCGGCGGCCGTTCTGCTCGACGACGCCGACATCGACGAGTTCGTCGACTCCATCCACCGCGAGTGCCTGCCCTACTCGGGGCAGGCCTGCTACTCCACCACGCGAGTGATCGTTCCGCGCTCCCTGCACGACGAGGTCGTGGAGCGGGCGGTCGCGGCCCTGGCGGACACGCCCTTCGGCGATCCGGCGGACCCGGCGACCGTCATGGGCCCGCTGGTCTCCGCCCGGCAGCGCGACCGTGTCGAAGCCCACCTGCGCAGCGGCGTCGAGCAGGGAGCACGGGTCGTCCTCGGCGGCGGGCGTGCCCCGGGCTTCGACACCGGCTTCTACATCGCACCGACCGTCTTCACCGGTGTCACCCCGGACATGCGGATCTTCGCCGAGGAGATCTTCGGCCCGGCTCTCGTGGTCTCGTCCTACGACACGGAGGACGAGGCGGTCGTCCTGCACGACGCCACGGAGTACGGGCTCAGCGGCAGTGTCTTCAGCCGGGACAAGGACCGGGCCACGGCGTTTGCCCGACGCCTGTCGACGGGCCAGGTGCTCGTCAACGGTCGGCGCGGCACCCCGAACGTCGTCCGCGACATGTACAAGAGCAGCGCGCTCGGCGGCGGCGTGGACCGGGTGGAGGGTTTCCTGCTGACGAAGGCCATCTCACAGCCGTAGACGGTCCGTGGTTCGTCAGTGGTCAGGCCGGTCGACCGCACTGGTGGGAATGCGAAGCCCGTCGACGACGAGGTCCAGCAGCCGGCCGGTCTGTCCCGAGGCGTCACCAGGCGTGATGGTGACGAACACGCCGAGCAGCAATGCGGTGACGTCCTCCGGGGCGACGTCGGGACGCAGCGTGCCCGCTTCGGATCCGGCCGCGAGGAACGTGGCGATCGACTTCGTCACGCGCTCGCGGGTGGGACGTGCGATGCGTCCCGACGCGAATCCGGCGCGCAAGGTGTCCATCATTCCCTGTTTGGTCGCGACGAACATGGCATAGCGATCCATCCACGTCCGGAGCGCGAGGTCCGGAGGGAACTGCGCCAGCAGAGCGGAGACGTCGGCCGTGACGTCGGCGAGTTCGGCGGCGTAGACGGCGTCGACGAGGTCCTCACGGGTGGGGAAGTGTCGGTAGAGCGTGCCGATGCCTACTCCGGCCCGACGGGCGACGGACTCCAGCGAGACCGGTCCGTCCGCCTCTCTGAAGATCTCCTGGGCGGCGGTGATGAGCCTTTCGCGGTTGCGGCGCGCGTCGCGGCGGGTCGGCCTGCCGGCGGCGTCCGGCGAGTCGGCCGGTTCGCGGGCGGGCACGGATTCGGACCGAGGCAAAGCGGAGGCCCCTCCGTTAATGTTACGGTGAACAGAACGGAGGGATCTCCGTTTCTCCGCAATACTCTCATAAGGCAGGTCCCGATGACTTCTGAGAACAACCTCCACTTCCAGGACGGTCCCGCCGGCTCGTCGGGACCCGGTGGCACCGGGCGGTTGGCGGACCGCGCCGTCTCCCGTGTCGGCTACGGGGCGATGCAGCTGGAGCGTCTGCGTGCCGACCGTGGTGCCGCCGTAGCCCTGCTGCGGCGGGCCGTGGAACTGGGCGTGGATCATGTGGACACGTCGTACTTCTACGGAAACGGCTTCGTCAATGGCGTCATCGGCGAGGCACTGCGCCCCGAGGACGGCGTGACGGTCGTCAGCAAGGTCGGTGCAACACCGGATCCCGGTGGTCCGTACCCGCTGCGGCCCGCGCAGCGACCGGAGGAACTGCGGGCCGGTGTCGAGGACAACCTGGCCAGTCTCGGACTGGAGCAGATCCCGGTCGTCAACTTGCGCCGCATGGACTCGGGACCCACGATCAGGGCCGAGGGCGACCAGGTGGTCCCCCTTGACGACCAGCTCGCCGAAATGACCGCGCTGCGCGACGAAGGCAAGATCGGCGCGATCGGGCTGAGCAGTGTGACCCTCGACGGACTGCGCCGCGCCCTGCCGGCCGGGATCGCCTGTGTGCAGAACGCCTACAGCCTCGTGGCCCGCGATGACGAGGACATGCTGCAACTGTGCCTGCGGGAGCAGATTGCCTGGGTGCCCTACTTCCCGCTCGGCAGCGCCGTTCCGGGCCTGCCGAAGGTGACCGACGAGCCCGCCGTGCGCACGGTCGCCGAGTCCCTGGACCGCACCCCGGCCCAGGTCGGCCTGGCCTGGCTGCTGCACCACGCGTCCAACGTGCTCCTTATCCCCGGCACGGCCGACGCCGGGCACCTTGAGGCGAATCTGGCAGCGGGCTCAATCGTGCTCGACGAGGCGGCCCAAGCCACGCTGAGCGCTGTCGGCTCGCGTTCGCTGGAGTTCCCGAGCAACTGACGCGGGCACGTTCCTTCTGATGCGCGAGCCGTCACGCCAGGATCGGACGACAACGAGGTCCTGGGCGACTGGAGCACCGGCCGAGAAATGAGCAGGGGGGCGTGTGAGGGGAAGCAGCCCCACCTGCTTGCCAGGTCGGTACGCCTCGGCAGCGATCACCGGGGCGCGTCGTACCGCGTTCGTCAGTCTCCACCGAGTCAGGTCAGCGTCTGGTGATCCAATTTCGGGACGGCGGGCGAAGCCCACTCGGCCTCGAAGAGGCCCGCCCTTTCGACGACGACGGCAAGACCAGCACCTGCAGAGGGTGGAATGCCTCGCGGCAGGAGATCCCGTTGACAGCGACGGTCTGGCGTTTGTCGGGGCCGCACTCCTTGGGGCCGATGAAAAGCGGGGGTACGGAGCGGTCGAAAGCCTATGCTGCCTTCGCAGATGCATCGACTGTGACTACGTGCACACCAGGTGCCAGCACTCGTCCTGAAGCGGTCCTGCGTGTCGAGGCGTACATCTCGGCCCTCAACATGCCGCGTACGCCGTCACGGTATGGCGGACCTCAGCAGGCACCATCACGCGGTCATGTTCTGCGCAGCTCGTACCGGCTGAGTCGTGACGGGGCCTGGTGCGTGGCGCCACGGTGTCTACTGCCGAGGGGCGGCGAGCGCTTCGAGAAGCTCCTGGATTTCCGGGAGGCGTGCGCCCATGGGGGCGATCAGATGGTTCCTTACCGCGCTTGCGTGGATGGGGCGTGCGGTTTCGATAGCTGTCTGACCGGCGGGGCGCATGCCGACTTCGACACCGCCGGGGACCTTGGTCCGGGCGAGTAGCTCGCGGGTTTCCATGCGGGTGAGCTGGTGGGAGAGCCTGGTGCGGTCCCATCCGAGGGACGTGGCGAGTTGATTCTGCCGTAGCGCCCCGCCGGCGTCGTCAATGCGGATGAGAATTCCGATGTCTGCGCCTGAGAGACCGGTAGCGACGGTGACGTCCTCCAGGACACGCGTCCGTACCGCTTCCTGCGCGCGCTTCCATGCGTACCAGAATTCGCGCTCTTCGCTTGTGAGTCTCGCCCCATCAAGCGCGTCCTGTGGAGATACCGGCATTGTCGATCACATCCCAACCTGTGTACTTGCCAACAGTAACTCACCGCCCTGCGGCAACGGCGTTGCCGGGCCTCGTCTTCGCTCGACATCGTCGCGCCGCTGTCGGGTGTCGCAGCACTGGAGCGGCTCCTCGGCATGCGCGTGGGTGGAGTCTCGGTGAGCCTGATGAGGAGGCGCGCGCATGTCGCTCGTGAGCTGCGAGGTGGAGCCCGAGTGTCCCGTCGGCGACAGGCAAGCACAACGCGCCCCTGTTGACATGTCACCTCTGCTGCGCTTAGCGTTGATTTATCAACAAGCGTGAGGAGCGGAATGAGTCAGTTGAACAGCGTGACGGAGATCGGCCAGCTGGTCCTTCGCGAGCGGCAGAGCAGGGTTCGCGCCCTGACTGACCAGCTCATGGCGTGCTTTCACGAAGACGCCACGGTGGAGACGAGCTGGTCGCAGGGAAGCGCGCAGGCGTTCGTCTCAGGCGCTGCGGCTCGGTCGGCGAGCAGCGGCGCGATCATCAACCGGGTCGGTGCACCTGTCATTCAGGTGCACGGTGAGCGCGGCTTCGTCGAGCTGCCGTCGACCACCACGCGGTGGATTCCGGTGAACGGGACGGAGGCGGTGCTGGTGTCCTTCATGCGTCTGCTGTACCGCGTCGAGCGGCGCGACGGTGTCTGGAAGATCAGTGCGCTGCACTCAATCAACGAGGGCGACACGCTGGATGCCGCCGTACCTGGCCAGGACCTGGAGGTGGACCCCTCCGCTCTTGAGGGCTTGCGTCACTCCTACCGCTACCTCGCGTACACCCGGTCTCTGGACGGCGCGGACGTCAGTCCGGACCTCTACGGCATCGACAGGCCGGACGAGCTGGACGCGCTGTACGCCGATGCCACGGCATGGCTGAAGGCGTGAACATGACTACTCAGGAACAGCAGGCATCGAAGGATCTCCCGACGAACGTCGGCCGGTGGGGTGACGACGACGAGCGCGGGACACTGAACCTCGTCACCGACCAGGTACGGGCCAGGGCCGTCCAGGAGGCGCGGACGGGGCGGACCGTCTCTCTCGCCTACCCGCTGCGGCCGACACCGCTGATCGCCGGCCCCACGCCCCCCATGGGAGGGTCCGTCGCCGTGCAGCAGGCCATGCTCTTCACGGGATCGCCCTCGATCGCGATGGCCGAGCTTCTGATCACGACGACGCACCACCCGCAGGTCACGCACATCGACGCGCTGACCCACACCATCGTCGACGGAAACGTCTACCCCGACGCTCCGCTGGCCTCGCGGGCCAACCCGGCCGGGGTCTCCCGCGGCTCCACGTCGATCTTTTCCGAGGGCGTGGTGACCCGCGGTGTGCTCCTGGACCTCGCCCCCGACGGCCCGCTCCCCGTACACCACGGTGTCACGGCCGCGGACCTGGACGCGGCGGCGCGGCGTGGCGGCGCCGAGGTGCTGCCGGGCGACGCGATCGTCGTGCACGGCGGGTGGGACAGCTCGCAGGACACCGGCGGTGAGTTCCCGGGGATGACCGTGGACGCCGTGGCCTGGATGCACCGCCATGACGTGTCCGTCTACCTCGGCGACATCCGGGACGCGCGGCCCACGCAGGACGAGGGCATTCCTTCCCCACTGCACCGCGTGGGCATCGCCCGCCTGGGCATGCCGCTGGTCGACAGTGCCAACCCCACCGAGCTCGTCACCGCCTGCCGCGAGGAAGGCCGTAACAGCTTCATGCTCGTGATCGCCCCCCAGCGGCTCGACGGCGCAACGGGCCTGCCGGTCAACCCGATCGCGATCTTCTGACCGGTACAGCACCCAACCACGCCGACAAGGACGAGCCCGGCTCGTCCCGGCGCGGCAGAGCGTGACCCAGAAAGCAGAGAGGACACGTGTCCTAGATGAGCACCCAGCTTGACCACGACGACCTGTACATCGGCGGAGAATTCGTCGAGGCGGCGTCCCGGGAGCGCTTCACCGCGATCAACCCAGCCACCGAAGAGGCCGTCGGCAGCATCCCCGAGAGCAACGCCGAAGACGTCGACCGCGCCGCGAAGGCCGCCCGTGCCGCCTTCTCCACCTGGAGCCAGACCAGCGGTGCCGAGCGCGGGGACGTGCTGACCAGGATCGCCGACGCGTTCGCCGAGCGCGCTCAGGAGATCGCGGCGCTCGTCGCACGCCAGAACGGCGCACCGCACTGGTGGGTCACTCAGAACATCAGGATCACCGAGGCGATCTACCGCAACGGCGCCAAGAATGCGGCGAAGATCGTCGCCGAGGAGGTACTGCCCGGCGGTGAGAACGGCACCGTAGTACGCAAAGAGCCGCTCGGCGTCGTCGCCGCGATCGCTCCGTGGAACTCACCCCAGGCGCTGCTGTCGATGAAGGTCGCCGCCGCGCTCGCCGCGGGCTGCACCCTGGTCATCAAGCCGTCGCCGGAGACGTCCCTGGACAGCTACCTGCTCGCCGAGGTCTGCCGGGAAGCCGGTGTGCCGGCCGGCGTCGTCAACATCATCACCGGCGGCGCCGAGACCGGCGCCGCTCTCGTCGCTCACCCCGAGATCGACAAGGTCTCCTTCACCGGCTCCACCGCTGCGGGCCGCGCGATCGCGATCTCCTGCGCGGAGAACTTCAAGGCCCTCACCGCAGAGCTGGGCGGCAAGTCCGCCGCGGTGCTGCTGGACGACGCCGACATCGAGACCTTCACCGCCTCGATCGCCTGGCGCTGCCTGCCCTTCTCGGGCCAGGTCTGCCACGCCATCACCCGGGTGATCGTCCCACGCTCGCGCCACGACGAAATCGTCGAGGCCATCAAGACGACGCTCACCGCGCTGCCGTACGGCGACCCGTCCGACCCCGAGACCCTGCTCGGCCCGCTCGCCACCGCGGCCCAGCGGGCCCGCGTGGAGGAGTACATCCGGATCGGCCTGGAGGAGGGCGCCACCCTCGCCCTGGGCGGTGGCCGGCCCGCGGACTTCGAGAAGGGCTACTACGTCGAGCCGACCATCTTCACCGACGTCGACCCCTCCATGCGGATCTTCACCGAGGAAATCTTCGGCCCGGTGCTCACCGTCGTGGCCTACGACACCGAGGACGAGGCGGTGGCCCTGCACGACGCGACGGACTTCGGCCTCAGCGGCAGCGTGTTCAGCACCGACATCGCGCACGCGACAGCGTTCGCCCGCCGCCTCGGGACCGGCGAGGTCCTCATCAACGGCAAACACGGCGCGCCCAACGTCGACCTCGTGCGCAGCTTCTACAAGCACAGCTCGATCGGGGGCGGCATGGACCTGGTCCCCGGCTACCAGCTCACCAAGTCGATCCCTCGCGGCTGACCCCGCATCACTCGAAGGGGCGGGACCGGTGGCCATGCCGGCCCGCCCCTTGTTATGCAACCCCGAAGACAAGGACCACCGTGACGATCACCGGCAAGATCGACATCCACCAGCACGTCCTGCCGCCGTTCTGGGCCGACCACCTCAAGCGGCACCCGAGCCCCCACCGCCTCCCCGAGTGGTCGCCCGAGAGCGCCCTCGCGAGCATGGACGCCCAGGGCATCGCGAAGGGGTACCTGTCGCTCAGCGTGCCGGGCGTCCAGCCCTGGCCCGTCGAGGAGCGCGCCGACGCCGCGCGCCGTGTCAACACCTACACCGCCGAGCTGGTCGACCGTTTCCCCGGCCGCTTCGGAAACCTTGCGACGCTGCCGCTGCCCGACATCGGGGCGGCGCTCGCCGAGACCGCCTACGCGCTGGACACCCTCGGCGCGGACGGCGTCGTCCTCTTCACCGCCTACGGGGACGCCTACCTCGGCGCCGCCCGCTTCGAGCCGCTGTGGGACGAGCTGGACCGGCGCGAGGCCGTCGTCCTGATCCACCCCGACAGCCCGGCGCTGCCGTCCATCGAGGGCATCCCGGCCTCGCTCGTCGACTTCCCGTTCGCCACCACCCGCACCGCTGTCGACATGGTCTTCAAGGGCGTGATGGACCGGCACCCGAAACTCCGGGTGGTCCTCTCGCACGCGGGCGGGTTCCTCCCCTACGCCGCGGACCGCTTCGCCTTGGGCGGCTCGACGCTGCCCGGAGCACCGGACCGCGAGAGCCTGATGGCCGCGTTCCGGCGCTTCTACCTCGACACCGCGCTCTCAACCAGCCCCCTCGTCATCCCCTCGCTGACGGCCTTCGCCGACCCGGGGCACATCGTCTTCGGCAGCGACTTCCCGTACGCGGCGGGCATGGCAGAGGAGTTCACCGCCGCACTCGACGGCAGCACGCTGCTGACCGCCGCCCAGCTCACCGCCATCACCCACGAGAACGCCGACGCCATCCTCTCGGGCAGCGCGTGAGGATGACGCGCAACCGCAAGCACCCGGCCCACGCCCCGCAGGGCACAGGGCACCGGGCACGCCGGACACTCCACCGCCTCGCGGCCTCGGACCCGGGGCCGGCCCGACTCCACATCGCCTCGCGCACGGTGATCGGCCTCGCCGTCACCCTCGGCGTACTGTCGCTGGTGGACACCCTCGCCGGCCAGCCGCTGACGGTCACCATCGTCGGCATGGTCGCGACGATGGTTGGCTCCATCGCGATCAACGAACCGCGGGGGCGAGAACGGCTGATCACCGGGGCCGCGACGATCGTGACGAACGCGGCAGCCGCGATCCTGGGTATCCTCGTGTCGCCGTATCTCGTCGCCTCCGACGTGCTGTTCATCGCGATCGCCGCCGTCGGCACCGCCTGCCAGACGCGTTGGCCACGCGCGATCGGCCTCACCCTGTCGGCCTTCATGACCAGCTTCTTCGCCGTCTTCCTCGGTTTCGAGTTGTCCCAGCTCGGCTGGGTCGTCCTGTCGCTCGCCGTTGGCACGGCGATCGCCGTCGCGATGACCTTCACCATGCCCGTCCGCAACGACCGTCGGCGACGGCGCAGCGAACGCGTACTGCGTGCCAGGCTCAGACTGCTGCTCGCGGTGGTGCGCTCGGGGCTGGAGGAGCCCGCGGCCGACAGCCGCCACCGGCAGCGGATCTGGGACCGTATGGACCCAGTCGCCGAGACCGCCCTCAGTATCGAAGGGCTCCTTGACGCGGACTCCGAGCGGCGGGGGACGGAGGCGTTCGACGTAGAGCTGGCCGCGGGCAATCTCGCGTACGCATGGTCACGGGCGGCTTCCGTTCCCACCCCGGAGGCCGGGGCGCGGTCCGACGAGCAGGCCCGTGGTGATCTCATGGCAGCCCTGGACGCGCTCGACGCCGGACTGGGTCCGAAGGGCGTGCACTCCGTGCTTCCAACGGTCGAGGAACTGTCCGGACGGGTCAGCTCGTCCGGCGCGGACGAGCGATTCCAGATCGTGGCGACGGCGCTCATCGATCTCGCCCGGGCGGCTGCCTGGACCGATGACTCCGACCAGTCGCCCGGGGGCGTGCGGACCGCACCCGATCGTGGGAAGATCGTGCCCGCGATCCCCCGGACGGAGGTCCCCGAGCAGACCGAGGACGCCCGGACCACGCCCGCCGCCGACGCCCCGGAGCCCGCTTCCGCCCCGGGCGGCCTGTCGTTCGGCACCCGCCGCACAATCCAGGTCACCACAGCGATGATCGTCGCCGTGGTCGCCGGCGAGCTGATCTCACCGGACCGCTGGTACTGGGCCCTTGTCGCGGCGTTCGCCATCTTCGGGCCCACCGTCACACGAGGCGAGACCCTGGTACGCGGCTGGACCCGGATCGTCGGAACGGTCTTCGGCGCGGTCGCCGGGACATACCTCGCGGAACTCGTGGCAGGCGACGTCTTCTGGTCGACCGTACTGATCTTCGCGGTGATCTTCTTCGCGTTCTACCTGATGCAGGTCTCCTACGCCCTGATGATGACCGGCATCACGATGATGCTCGCGCTGCTCTACGGAGTGCTCGGGACGTTCAGCCCCGAGGTCCTGGGGACCAGGATCCTGCTCACCGCCGTGGGTGCGGTCATCGGCGTCGCCGCCGCGCTGGTGGTCCTTCCTGTCCGCACGCACGACACCGTGCGCGAGAAGGTGCAGTCCTACCTCAGGTCACTCGACGATGTCGTCGCCGCGGCCGCCCGTCGGGTCATGAACCCCGACGAGGCGGACCTCACCGCACGGGTCCGGGAGCTCGACCGTGCGCTGGCGGCCGTCCGCGCAGGCGTGAAGCCACTAGAGGGAGGGCCCTTCACGCCAGGGTTTCGACGGGCGGGAACCCGCCGCACCCTAGGGCTGCTGCGCTACGCAACGCACAACGCCCAAGGCCTCGCCCGGGTTGCCCGGCCGACATCGGACGCCGACACGACTGAGGCGATCGCCCGCGCGGCGGACCACGTGCGGGGCAACATCACGCACCTGAGCGCGACCCTCGACCGAGTGCCCGTACGAGCGCTGACGGAGAGCGACGACGCCGTCGTGACGCTGCGGAGCGACATCCCTCCCAAGCAGGAGGATCACACGGTACTGGCGCGCTGCCTGCACAAGATCGACCTGGCCGTCGTCCAACTCTGCACAGACCTCACCGGCCGCACGACCGCCATCCATAGGGCCACTGGTGAAGGCAGACAGTCGGACAGGTAGCCAGGAGACGAGCGGTGAAGCCCTGGACTACCCGCCGAGTACGCCCGCCACTCCGCGGCTGCCCAGTAGCGGGCCAGGCGCAGGGGGAACAGGCAGTCAGATGTTCAGCGGCAGCATGGGAGGGCTGACTGATGAATGAGAAGGCAGCCAGATCGCTGGGCTGGCCGGACGCCCAGTGTCGACGAGTTGGACGGTGGTGCGATCTGGGCCGCCGCCCATTGTCGGCGTCGGGTGACCGTGACCCACTTTGGCCGGTTGAAATGCGACCCGGTGGTGTCGGTTCAGTCGTTGTCTCTGTCGGTGGGGACGCGTCCGAGTGAGGTTAATCCCCGGGAGTGGACACCGGGTTTCATGCGGCGAGTGACAGCGTAGTGGATGTGATCAGCTGCTGTTCGAATTCGATCGGTGTGAGGTAGCCGAGGGCGGAGTGACGTCGGCGCCGGTTGTAGTAGGCGAGCCAGCGGAAGAGCTCGAGCCGGGTCTGGGCCTTCGATGTGAAGCGCCGTTCGTGGAGCAACTCCCGCTTCAGGCCCTGGAAGAAGGACTCGGCCAGGGCATTGTCGTAGCTCGATCCGACGCGTCCCATGCTGCGGCGGATGCCGTGACGGCGACAGGCATCGGCGAAGGCCCGGCTCACGTATTGGGCGAGTTCAACCAGTCGTTGCAACACCGGGCTGTTGTAGCGAGCGTAGCTGCTCTTCGAAGACCTCGGCGGGTGTCCGCCAGCCGAGGGTCT
>NZ_JBHJRX010000043.1:0-3770 GCF_042268605.1 Streptomyces sp. NPDC056296
GCCAGGGACTCGGCGACCACCGCGTCGAAGTCCTCGGCGCCCCGCTCGTGGATACGGGTGCCGAGCGCGGTGTACAGCTCGCGCAGCACCTTCTCCCCGTACCGCTCGGCGGCGGCCACCGCGACCCTCACCGGGCCGGTCGAACGGTCGACGAGATCCCGGTACCAGTCGGGCAGCTCGTTGCCGGTGTTGTGCAGGTACAGGCTCATCACGCGGAAGCGGAGGTCGAGCAGGCGTTGCCGTTCGACCTCCAGCAGCCAGCGGGAGGTGAGCCAGGCGAAGGGGCAGGCGGGGTCGAAGAAACAGTCGACGCGAGTAGGTGACGCGGTGTTCATGGCGCCGACGCTAGTGGCCGGGTGGTACGGCGTCGCGGCCCAATTCGGCGCCGTACCACTGGCCCAATTCGCCTTCGGTCCGGCTTGAGCGGTCTGGGAGCCGTCAGGGTGTGGTCAGGGTGTGGTCAGCTCCACGAGCTTGACGACGGTGTTCCAGTTGCGGGTGGTGGCGATCAGGCCCTTGTTCACACGGGGCCTGGCGAGGGACTCGGCGAGCTTGGAGCGGCCGAGGCCGTCCGGCGCGTAGAGGTACAGGGCACGGTCGCCGAGGCGGAACTCCTCGGGGCGGAAGGCCGGCCCGTCGATCGCCTCGAAGCGTTCCTCGTCGACCGGCGCGGAGAAGTAGGTGACGTGCAGTTGCCTGGCCTCCAGTTCGGCGGCCGGGAACGGGCACGCCTCGGCGACCGCCTGCAGATAGGCGTGGTCGCGCACGATCACGTCCACCGCGAAGCCGAACCGCTCCTCGATCGCCCGCGTCAACTCGGCGGCCAGGGACTCCTCGTCCCCGTGGCCGGACGCGAACACGGCCTGCCCGCTCTGGAGATGGGTGCGTACGGCGTCATGGCCGAGGCCTTCCAGGAGCGCACGCAGGTCGGCCATCGGGACCTTCCTCGCGCCGCCCACGTTGATCCCGCGCAGCAGCGCCGCGTACTTCGTCGTCATGCGCACACCATAGGTCGGCCGTCGTGCCCCGTGGGGGTGGGCACGACGGCCGACGTGCGCGCCACTCTCGCCGATGCGGTGTGCGCGGTTCAACCACTACACACGCCTGTGACTTATTCAACAACTCTGCGGAAGGCTCCCGCACCAGCGTCATGCCAGCGATACACCCTGATCACGACTTTCGAGCAACCCCGGTAGGTGTAGGGGCCCGAGTCCTCCTCAGCGGTGAGGAACGGCGATACGGAGGGATGAGCCGCCACCGTGGCACGTCACCGGAGAGGCCGACGAGATGGCCTTATCCGGGCCATACCTTCGAAACGAAAGGTGGCGGCAGGGGGCTGCCACCGCATTCGAGGGGGCAAGCCCGTCATGGGGAACGGAGAAACACGGGTGCGGGGCATAGCCGCCCGGGCCGGCGGCTGGAGTGCCCGGCACCGATGGGCTGCCGTCGGGATCTGGGTACTGTTCGTCGTCCTGGCGATGGGGCTCGGCTCGGCGGCCGGCCGGGTCGACGTCAAGGACAGCGACCAGATGGGGGGTGAGACGCACACCGCCGCCACGATCGTCGAGGACGCCGGGATCGACGAACCGGCCGGTGAGACCGTCCTGATCCAGGCGAAGGACGGGTCCCTGAAGGCCACCGACGCCGAGTTCCGCGCCGCCGTCGCCGCGGTCGTCACGGCGGTGGAGGGAACCGGCGAGGTCACGGGGGTGACCACGCCGTACGAGGCCAGGACCATCTCGAAGGACGGCCACAGCGCGCTGGTGCAGTTCGACATGCGCGGCGAGGCGGACACCGCGGGCGAGCGGGTCGAGCCGGTGCTGAAGGCCGTCGAGGGCGTCCAGGAGAAGCACGAGTCGCTGCGGATCGAGGAGATCGGCGGCGCCAGCATGATGAAGACGTTCGACGACGCGTTCGGCGACGACTTCAAGAAGGCCGAGTACTCCGCGGTCCCGGTGGCCCTCGGCATCCTGCTCGTCGCGTTCGGCGCGCTGGTGGCGGCGCTGGTGCCGGTCGCGCTGGCGATCACCGCGATCATCGCGACGATGGGTCTGATGGCCCTGGTCAGCCACTTCCAGCCGATGAGCGAGACCGCCAACTCCGTGATGCTGCTGGTCGGTCTGGCCGTCGGCGTCGACTACTGCCTGTTCTATCTGCGTCGCGAGCGCGAGGAGCGCGCCGCCGGGCGGGACGCGCAGACGGCGCTGCGGATCGCCGCCGCCACCAGTGGCCGGGCGATCGTCGTCTCGGGTGTCACGGTGTGCGTGGCGATGGCGGGCATGCTGTTCACCGGCATCGCCGAGTTCGAGGCGATGGGCCTGGCCTCGCTGATGGTGGTCGCGGTCGCCATGGTCGGCTCGGTGACGGTGCTGCCCGCGCTGCTGTCCCTGCTGGGCGAGCGGGTCGAGAAGGGCCGTCTCCCGTTCCTGCGCCGGCGCCGGAAGAACGGCGGCTCCGACGGCAGCCGGTTCTGGACGGCCGTCCTTCGGCGCGTGCTCGCCAAGCCGCTGCTCGCCGCCGCGGTGGCGACCGGCGCGCTGCTGGCCGTAGCCGCGCCCGCCATCGGCATGAAGACGGAGAACCTCACGCTGGACCAGGAGTTCGGCGACTCGCTGCCGATCGTGCAGACGTACAACCGGGTCAACGAGGCGTTCCCCGGCGGGTCGGACCCGGCCGAGGTGGTCGTGAAGGCCGACGACATCAACGCCCCCGAGGTGCGGGCGGCGCTCGCCGACTTCCGGGAACGGGCGGTCAGTTCCGGTGCCTCGCGCGGGCCGGTCGACATCACGATGCACGACGAGCAGAACGTCGCCCTGGTCTACGTCCCGCTGGTCGGCGGCTCCGACCAGGACAAGGCGGGCGAGAGCCTGGACAAGCTGCGCGACGACGTACGGCCGGCGACGCTCGGCAAGGTCGACGGCGTCGAGGCCCCGATCACCGGACAGGTCGCGGGGTCCAAGGACTTCAACGACCAGCTCGTCGGGTCGGTCCTCCCGGTCTTCGTGTTCGTGGTGGTCTTCGTCTTCCTGCTGATGCTGCTGTCCTTCCGCTCGCTGACGATCGCGCTCACCTCGATCGTGCTGAACCTGCTGTCGGTGGGTGCGGCGTACGGCATCCTGGTCGCCGTCTTCCAGCACGGGTGGGGTGCCTCGCTGGTGGGCGCCGAGGGCGTCGGCGCGATCATCACCTGGCTGCCGCTGTTCCTCTTCGTGATCCTCTTCGGCCTGTCGATGGACTACCACGTGTTCGTGGTCTCGCGGATCCGTGAGGCGCGGCTGCGGGGACGGACCACCAGGGACGCGATCCAGCACGGCGTGGTCACCACGGCGGGTGTGGTCACCAGCGCCGCCGTCATCATGGTCGCCGTGTTCGCCATCTTCGGCACGCTGTCCATGCAGTCCATGAAGCAGATGGGCGTGGGCCTGGCGGCGGCGGTGCTGATCGACGCGACGATCATCCGGGGCGTGCTGCTGCCGGCCGTGATGGCCCTGCTCGGCGAGCGCAACTGGTACCTGCCGAAGTGGCTGCACCGGCTCCCGGACCTCACCCACGACGAGACGCCCGAGGCGATCGCGCCGGCGGCCCGGGACGACGAGGGTGAGCGGGTCGGGGTGTGACCGACCGCCGCTACGACTGACAGCCGAAGGGCCCGTCGGTTCCGGGAAGTCCCCGGCACCCCCAGGCCCGCCGCCGCCCTTTTCTTCTCGGGTGTCTGACCCTCCCCTCCACCCCCTCCCCCCCTCCCCATTCCCTCCCCCACCCCACCCCCC
>NZ_JBHJRX010000043.1:3780-85204 GCF_042268605.1 Streptomyces sp. NPDC056296
GGGGGAGTCGGGGTGAGTGGGGGGGCGGGTTCACACGCGTCAAAGGGGTGGATATGGGGGGTCCCTTGGTGTGAAGGAGGCAGGAGACAGCCCACGGGCCCGTCGGCGTCTTGCGCTGCGGGGCGGTCAGACCCTCGCCGCCGCCAGCTCCGCCTCGATCAGGTCCGCGGCCCGTCGAGTCCCGCCCTCCTGCGCCATCCGGGCCTGGAACTCCTTCAGACGCCCGGCCACCTCCGGGTCGTCGACCAGGGCGAGGGCGGCGGTGCGCAGTGCCTCGGCGGTGGCCTCCTCGGTGGGGAGGTGGCGGGCGACGCCGAGCCCCTGGAGCATGTCCGCGTTGCCGAACTGGTCCACGGCCTGCGGTACGGCGATCATCGGCGTGGCGGTGGCCAGTCCCTCCTGACTGCCGCCGGCGCCCGCGTGGGTGACGAACAGGTCGGCCTGCTTGAGGATCGCCAGCTGCGGCACCCACGAGCGGACTTCCACGTTGTCCGGTACGTCGCCCAGCTCGGCGGCGTCGACGTGCTTGCCGACCTGGAGCACCACGTGCCAGCCGGGCAGCTCGCCGAAGGCCTCGACGCACTCCCGGTAGAAGGCCGGCTGCTTGGTGAACGCGGACCCGAGGGACACCAGGACGACCTTCTCGGCGCCCTCGGGACGCTGCCAGTCCCCCTCGGCGGTGCGGTCCCCCTGGCAGGCGCCGACGAAGGTGTACGCCTTCTCGTCCACCCGGTCGGCGTTGGGCTGAAGCGCCTTGGGGATCAGCACCAGGGAGCGGTCGGGGCGGCCGACGAACGGGTCGGGGTGGTCGGTGATCCCGTTCTCCTCCAGCCAGGCATGGAAGCGGGCGTAGTAGGCCTGGCCGCGTTCGGTCTTCAGCGGCTCCTCCCACATCGGCTCGCCGACCTCCTTCTCGTACCCCTCCCAGGCGACCAGGTTCGGCGAGAGGGAGACCACGGGCACGCTCCAGCGGTGACCGAGGACGCGGGCCGGGTAGGAGGTGATGTCGTGCAGGATCAGGTCCGGTTCGTCTCCCTCGTACGCCTCGATGAGCTGCGGGAGCGCCTGGATCGCGTCGTTGAGGAACGGCTCGACGTTGTCCAGCAGCGTGGTCCCCCACGCTTCCGGGTCGGCGTCGGGACCGGGCAGCGTGCTGTTCCACAGCTTGGGTTCGGCGCCCGCCTCGGCGACCTTCTCCGCGAAGAGCGGCGGGATCGCGTACGTCACCCGATGCCCTCGCGCGACGAGCTCGCGGATCACCTCCAGGCTGGGGTTCACGTGGCCGTGCGCGGCGATGGAGAACATGGCGATGTGAGCGGGAGTGGTCATGCGTCGAATGTACGCGAGACGAGACGTCTCGTGCAAACTTTTTCCCGCACGTCCCCTCCTCATGCCGTCAGCTCCTCGTGCCTCATGCCGTCAGCTCCTCGTGCAGCCGCAGCCAGCGCGTCGGCGCCACCTCGCCGACCAGCACGCCGGGGTCGAGGCACGCGGCCCGGAACGCCGCGTCCACCCGGCGCCCGGGGTGGGCACGCCGCAGGGACGCGTGCAGGGAGCCGCCCACTCCCGAGAAGCCCAGCTCGACCAGGTCCCGCCAGCTGCGGTGGGCGGCGCCGGCGAGCAGCGGGGTGCGGCGGCGTTCGATGCGCAGGATCCCCGCGTCGACGCGGGGCGCCGGCCGGAAGCCGTACCGGCTCACCCGCCCGGCCAGCCGCCACTCGTGGCGGGGCCAGGTCCGGACCGTCAGCAGGCTCCAGCGGCCGTAGTCCCCGGTGCGTTTGCGGGCGTACTCAAGTTGGGTGAGCAGCGTGGCGTCGGTGAGGCCGGGTGCGGTGAGGCACCAGTCGACGATGTCCGCGGTGCGCGAGAAGGGCACGTTCCCGGCGACGGAGAACGGCGCGCGCGGGGGCCGGGCGGCGAGGAAGTCACCGGCGACGACGTGGACGTGGGGCGTGTCCGCGAAGCGGGCGCGGAGCCCGGGGACGAGCCGGGGGTCGATCTCGTAGGCGCGCAGTTCCCGGCTGCGGCGGGCGAGCGGCTCGGTGAGGGCGCCCTTGCCGGCGCCGACTTCGAGGAGGAGGGGCGGGTGCCGGCGGTCGGGGGCGGCGAGCCGGGCGACACCTTCGGCGGTGGCGCGGTCGGCGAGGAAGTTCTGCGAGAGCGTGCGGGCACGCTGGGTGGGGCGGGCCATGGCCTGCGGTCCTTGTCTTCCGTGAAAGGGGAAAGGGCAGCCGAAGGCCCTGACCGGAAGACGAAGGCGAAAAGGGGTACGGAGACTCAGCCCCGCCGCGCGTGGGTCACACGCGTCAGCGTGTGTGTGACATGCGTCAGCGCGCGTGTGACATGCGTCAGCGCGCGTGTGACATGCGTCAGCGCGCGTGTGACATGCGTCAGCGCGCGTGTGACATGCGTCAGCGCGCGTGTCAGCGGCGGGGGGACCCCGGGCCGGTCAGGGCTCCGGGACCACGACGCATCCTGATGGCGTACGTGCAGCCCCGGCCGAGACCGGAGTTGAAGATCGCGTTGAAAGCTGCCACGGAGACGACGCTAGAGGCCTGGGCGCCGGGCGGGCAACGGGTTTCCCGCCCGCCCGGCGCGAGCGCCGTCAGCGTCGTCAGCGCTGGTAGCGGGCGAGGACGAGGTTTCCGTCCTTCTCCAAGCGGCCGCGCAGCTCGTCCATGCCGATCGCTCCGCTGTAGTACTCCTGGAGTGCGGGGGTGGCCACCTTGTCCTTCCACTCGGGATAGCCCCGTACGGACTGCGCGGGCGCCTGGCGCAGGTGGTCGGCGAGGGCGGTGCCCGTGGCCCAGCCGTGCTCGGCCGTGTGCAGGGCGGGATCCTTCAGCGCCTCGGTGCCGGTGGGCAGCATCCAGTCGCCGAGGGCGAGGCGCACCATGTTGTCCGGCTGGAGGAGGAAGTCGACGAACGCGGCGGCTTCCTTCTTGTGCGGGCTGTCCTCGGCGATCGACAGGGTCTGCGGGCTGACGCCCTGGGTGAGTCCGTCGGTGCCCGCCGGGGCGGGCAGCACCTGCCAGTCGAAGCCCTCGGGTGCCTGCTGTTCGATCTGCTGGCGGTAGGAGAAGCCGAGCGGCACCATCGCGTACTTACCCGCGAAGAAGCCGGGCAGGGTGTCGGAACCGCCGCTGCCGAGGGTGCTGGTGGAGGCGCTGTGGTCGGTGTTGACCTGGTCGTGGATGGTGCGGGGCACCACCTGGTCACCCTCCTCGAACCGGACGGTGACCTTCCCGTCCGCGCCGCGGTGGAACAGCTGTCCGCCGGTGGACAGGGACAGGTTGAGCGTGGCGGACACGGGCTCCTTCAGCGGCCAGGCCACCCCGTACTTCCCGTCGCCGCTCAGCCGCTTCGTCACCTGCCGGAACTCCGCCCAGGACCAGGGGGCTTCGGGTGTCGGGATCCGGACGCCCGACTTCTTCAGCAGGTCCGCGTTGGCGATCAGGACGCGGGGTTCCTGGAGGAACGGCACGCCGTAGACACCGTCGTCGAAGGTGACCGTCTCCCAGGTGCGCTGCGGGATGTCCGACTTCAGCCGCTCGGGCAAAAGGTCGGTCAGGTCGGCAAGGTAGCCGCCGTAGGCGAAGTCCGCGAGGTCGTCGGAGGCGTCGTGGATGATGTCGGGGGCCTCACCGCCCTCGAAGGAGGTGAGGAGCTGGTCGTGGACGCTGTCCCAGCTGCCCTGGACGTACTCGACGTGCACGTCCGGGTGGGTGGCGTTCCACTCCCGCACCAGTTCCTTGTTGGCCGCCACGGACTCGTCCTGCCAGGCCAGGGACTGGAAGCGCAGGGTGATCCGGCCGTCGTCCGCTCCGTCGCCGCCGCCCGTGCAGCCCGCGAGCAGCAGGGCGAGGGAGACGAGCAGGGTCACGATCCTCGTACGCGTCGTCATCAGCTCTTCACCGCCCCGGCGAGCATGCCGCCCGTGATCCGCCGCTGAATGAGTGCGAAGACCACCAGCGAGGGCAGCGTCGCGAGGAAGGCCGCCGCGGCGAGCGGGCCGAGGTCCGCGACGCCCTCGGCGCCGATGAAGTGGGTGAGGATCACGGGAAGGGTCTGTTTCTCCGGTGTCTTCAGCAGCACCAGCGCGAAGAAGAACTCGTTCCACGCGGAGATGAACGCGAACATCGCCGTCGCGACGATCCCCGGCGCGAGCAGTGGCGCGGTCACCGAGACCAGGATGCGCAGCCGCCCGGCGCCGTCGACCGCCGCCGCCTCCTCCAGCTCGGCCGGCACGGCCCGGACGTACCCGGCGAGCATCCACAGCGCGAACGGCAGCGACCACACGACGTAGACCAGCACGAGTCCCGGCACGGAGTTGATCAGTTGGAGGTTCTTCAGGACCAGGAAGAGCGGGATGATCAGCAGGACGAAGGGGAAGGCCTGGCTGACCACGACCCACCCGGTGGCCGCCTTGGTGAGGCGGCCGCGGTGCCGGGCCATGACGTACGCCATCGGCGTCGCGATCACCACGGCGATCACCGCGGCACCGAGCGCGGCGAGCAGGGAGTTGAGCGCGGCCCGCAGCAGCGGCTGCTCGTCGAAGGCCTGCCGGAAGTTGTCGAGGGTGGGGTTCTCCGGGATCCAGGTGGGGTGGAGGCTCGCGAGCTCCTGCGGCGGTTTGAACGCGGTGGAGATCAGCCAGAGGAACGGGAAGGCCAGGAAGACGAGATAGGCGAGCAGCGCGGCGTACTGGCCCACGCGGGCCCCGGTCGAGGTCCTCATGCCTCGTCACCTCCCCTGAGCCGGCCGACGAGGAAGACGGCGAGCAGGATCGAGATCACGGCGACCATGACGCAGCCCATCGCAGCCGCGTAGCCGAACTGCCCGTACCTGAAGGCCTCCTCGTAGGCGAAGAGCATCGGCAGCCGGGTCCGGCCGCCGGGGCCTCCGTTGGTCAGCACGTAGACCAGGGCGAAGGAGTTGAAGTTCCAGATGAGGTTGAGCGCGGTGATGGCGAGCGCGATCGGTCTGAGGGCGGGCCAGGTGACCGTGCGGAAGCGGCGCCATGCTCGGGCGCCGTCGACCGCGGCGGCCTCGTGCAGCTCGCGCGGGGTGTTCTGCAGTCCGGCGAGCAGGGCGACCGTCGTCTGCGGCATGCCGGCCCAGACGCCGACGACGATGACGGCGGGCAGGGCGGTGGCGAGGCCGCTGAGCCAGTCACGGCCGTCGCCGAGGCCGAAGTCGCGCAGGGTCTCGTTGAGGATGCCGGCGTCCGGGTTGTAGACCAGCCGCCACATGATGCCGACGACGACCTCGGGCATCGCCCAGGGGATGATCGCCAGTGCGCGGGCCAGCCATCGCATCCTCAGGTTCTGGTTGAGCAGCAGGGCGAGGCCGAGTGCGAGCAGGAACTGCGGCACCGTCACCCCGACGGCCCACACCAACCCGATTCTGAACGACTCCCAGAACAGCGTGTCGTGCATCAGGTCCTGGAAGTTCAGGGTGCCGACCCACTGGGTGGGCTCCGTCCGGCCCGACTGGGCGTCGGTGAACGCCAGCAGGATGCCGTAGAGCAGCGGCCCCACGCTGAGCACCAGGATGGGGATGAGCGCGGGCAGCACCAGGAACCAGGCGCCGTGGCCGGGGCCGCGCCGTGGCCGGTCCGTACCGGGCGCGCGGCGCGCCGGCTTTCTCGACTCGGTCACCAATGTCACGTAATCAGCCCCTTTGCACGGCTCGAACGGGCCTGGTCATGGTCGTGAAGGCGCCGTGCCCCGTCAAGAGCCCGCGCACACGCTCCCACCTGTGCGAATGCGACACTGGCCGACGGATGGCGGGAACCCGGCGGACATGACGGACACGACCGGACGACCGGCACCACGGACACGACCGACACGGAGGCAGACGACGATGGACGAGGCACGGGCCCGGGAGGTGCTGGCCGCGGCGGGGGTGCTGCCCGGCCCGGCACGGGAGGCGCGGCTGCTCGCCCTCGGCGAGAACGCGGTGTTCGCCGCCGGTGACCTGGCGGTCAAGGTGGGCCGCGACGCCGAACTCCTCGACCGGGCGCGCCGGGAACTGGCCGTCGCGGTGTGGCTGGAAGAGGCCGGCGTGCCGGCGGTGCGGGCGGCCGACCCGACGGCGCTGTTCGTCGACGGGCACCCGGTGACCGTGTGGCGGCGGCTGCCCGACCCGGTGCGGCCCACCGAGCCCCGGGACGTGGCCGCGCTGCTCCGGCTGGTCCACGCGCTGCCCTCCCCCTCCTTCGAGCTGCCGCCCCGCGAACTGCTGGGCGGTGTGGAACGCTGGCTGCGGCTCGCGGGCGAGGTGATCGACCCGGCGGACGCCGCGTATCTGCGCGAGCGCCGCGACGGCTTCGCGACGGCCGCCGCCGCGCTCACCCCCCACCTGACGCCCGGCCCGATCCACGGCGACGCGCTGCCCCGCAATGTGCACGTCGGTCCCGACGGGCCGGTCCTGATCGACCTGGAGACCTTCTCCGCCGACCTGCGCGAGCACGACCTGGTGGTGATGGCGCTCAGCCGGGACCGCTACGGGCTGCCCGCCGAGGCGCACGACGCCTTCACCGCGACCTACGGCTGGGACGTGCGCGAGTGGGACGGCTGTGCGGTGCTGCGCGGCGCCCGGGAGACGGCCAGCTGCGCGTGGGTGGCCCAGCACGCGCCGAGCAATCCGAAGGCGCTGGCGGAGTTCGAACGCCGGGTGGCGTCGCTGCGGGACGGGGACCCGACGGTGCGGTGGTATCCGTTCTGACCGCGCGTCGCACGCGCCGGGCGGATGTTCTTTCTGACCGCGCGTCGCCGTCCGGTCTGAAGGCGGCGTCGCTGTCCGGTGCCCGGTCAGACCCGTTCGTCGGCCGGTTCGCGCAGCGGCCACGTCCCGTCGACGACGGCCGTGGCGTCGCCCTTGCGGCGCAGGAAGCTCTGGAAGTCCGCCGCCCACTCGGCGTACCACTCGATCTGGCGCTGGTGCAGGTCCGCCGGCCCGAGGGACGCGACCTTGGGGTGGCGGCCGGCTATCGCGCAGGCCAGCCGGGCGGCGGCGAGGGCGTCGGCCGTGGCGTCGTGGGCGGCGTCGAGCGGCACCCCGTACTCCCGGCAGACCGCTTCGAGGTTGCGCTTGCCGCGGCGGTAACGGTCGACGGAGCGGTCGATGGTGTACGGGTCGATGACCGGGGCGGGGGCCGGGCCGCCGAGGCGGTCGCGCAGGGACGGCAGTCCGTACCGCCGCAGTTCGGCGGAGAGGAGGGTGAGGTCGAAGGCCGCGTTGTAGGCGACGACCGGGACGCCCGTCTTCCAGTAGGCCGCGAGCACACCGGCGATGGCGTCGGCGACCTGGTCGGCGGGGCGGCCCTCGGTGGCCGCCCGCTCGTTGGTGATGCCGTGCACCGCCACCGCGTCCGCCGGGATCTCCACGCCGGGGTCGGCCAGCCACTCCCGGCGCCCTCGCGGCTCCCCGCCCATGACCTCGATCACGGCCCCCGTGACGATGCGCGCCTCGCGCGGATCGGTGCCCGTCGTCTCCAGGTCGAAGCCGATCAGCAGCTCCCGGTGCCAGCCCATGGGCGGTCCCCCTTCTTGGTGGTGCGTTCCCCCAGTGGTCTTCACCTTCCCATGGACCACTGACAATCAGAGGATCGCATTCCGCTTACGCCCGGCCAGGCAGCGGTCCGACCCGGCGCCGGCGCTCACGACACCGGTCGCGAATCCGCCCACATCAGCTCGAACTCCTCGCGATAGGTGGGGAAAAGTCCACCTTCGTCGAGCTGGTCCGACTTCACGACCTTGCCGCCGTTGCGTCCGTTCCGCAGTACGAGCACCGGCGCCTCCATCCCCCGCGTCCGGCGCAGGTAGGACTGCACGACCGCGATGCCGTCGGCGCCGTCCCCGTCGACGAGGTAGGCCGTGAAGCGGGGCGTCTCGTCGAAGACCTGGATCTCGAACGCGCCCGGGTCCCGCAGCCGGGAACGCACCCGGCGCATGTGCAGGATGTTCATCTCCACGGCGCGGCTCAGCTCGCCGCGCTTGATGCCGAGTTCACGCTCGCGGCGCTTGATCGCGCTGGAGGCCGGGTTCAGGAAGAGCAGCCGCACCCGGCCACCGGACTCGGCCAGCCGCAGCAGGCGGCGGCCGGAGAAGTTCTGCACGAGCAGGTTGAGGCCGATACCGAGGGCGTCCACGCGGCGCGCGCTGCCGAAGAGGTCCTCGGCCGGGAACTGGCGCAGCAGCCGCACCCGGTCCGAGTGCACGGCGACCACGTCGGCGTACCGGTCGCCGACCAGGTCCTCCACCGCGTCGACCGGCAGCCGGCGCGTGGACGGCACGTCGCCGCCCGCGCCGAGGACCTCAAGGAGCCGCGCCGAGGCCCGTTCCGCCTGGTTCAGGACCGCCTCGGACAGCGCCCGGTTGCGGGAGACGACGTTGCGGGTGACCTCCAGCTCGTCCAGGGCGAGTTCCACGTCGCGGCGCTCGTCCACGTACGGCTCGAAGCAGGGCCAGTGCTGCACCATCAACTCGCGCAGCTGCGGCAGCGTGAGGAAGCTGAGGACGTTGTCGTCGGCCGGGTCGAGCAGGTAGCCCTTGCGGCGGCTGACCTCGCGGACGGCGACGGCGCGCTGCACCCACTCCTGGCCGGCGGGTCCGGCCGCGGCGACCACCCACTCGTCGCCGTGGACGGGTTCGTAGACCGGCCGCAGGACGGCGGCCACGACCGCGCGCAGCCGCTGTTCGACGAGGTTGAGCCAGATGTAGGCCCGGCCCGCCCGCTGCGCACGGGTGCGCACCTCGTGCCAGGCGTCGGTGTCCCAGTCCAGTTCCGGACCGATCGCGCCCGCGCTCATCGGCCGCGCCAGGGACACCGCACCGGGCGGGACGTCCGCGGAGTTCCCCTGGTGACCGTCGTCACCAGGAGGCAGCTCCAGCCCTCCCGAGCCCACCCGCGCACCGCCTTCCGCTCCCCCGGAGCACTCCCGGGGAGACCCCGTCCCAACGATCAAGGAAGGGTACTCCGCGAGCGGTCCGCGGTGCAGCCCGATGGACGGGCGGGTTTTCCCAACATCGGTGATCCACAAGCCCGTTCCGATCGACCGGACACCGGGGAGTGAGCGGATTCATAGCGGTGACACGGCCCGGTACGGGGAAGGATCCCTCGCGCCCCGCAGCGGGGCGCACGCGGAGCAGAACGCCGAAGGGTGGGTAGGAGGACGTACGTGCTAGGTGGTCGCCTCACTTTCGGGGAGACTTCCCGGAGACTCGGAGCCAAGGCGTCCGCACCGGCGCCGTACACCTGAAAGAGTCGTGTCCATGCAGGTCTGGCCTGGAGAGGCGTATCCACTCGGTGCCACGTACGACGGCGCCGGCACCAACTTCGCGGTCTTCACGGAGGCCGCCGACCGAGTAGAACTGTGTCTGCTGCACGACGACGGCTCGGAGGCCGCGGTCGAGCTGCGGGAGAGCGACGCGTTCGTACGGCACGCCTACGTGCCGGGCGTGATGCCGGGACAGCGGTACGGCTACCGCGTGCACGGCCCGTACGCACCGGAGCGGGGGCTGCGCTGCAACAGCGCCAAGCTGCTCCTCGATCCGTACGCGCGTGCGATCAGTGGCTCGATCCAGTGGGGCGAGGAGGTGTACGGCTACCACTTCGGCGACCCCGACCGGCGCAACGACCTGGACTCGGCTCCGCACATGATGTCCTCCGTCGTGGTCAACCCCTACTTCGACTGGGGCGACGACCGGCGTCCCCGGACGGAGTACCACCACACGGTGCTCTACGAGGCGCATGTGAAGGGCCTGACCATGCGGCACCCGGGCCTCCCCGAGGAACTGCGCGGCACCTACGCGGCCCTCGCGCACCCGGCGCTCATCGAGCACCTCACCGAGCTGGGGGTGACGGCGCTGGAGCTGATGCCGGTGCACCAGTTCGTCAACGACCACCGCCTGGTGGACATGGGCCTGAACAACTACTGGGGCTACAACACGATCGGCTTCTTCGCCCCGCACAACGCGTACGCCTCCTGGGGCGACCGCGGCCAGCAGGTGCTGGAGTTCAAGTCGGCGGTGAAGGCGCTGCACGAGGCCGGGATCGAGGTCATCCTCGACGTGGTCTACAACCACACCGCCGAGGGCAACCACCTGGGCCCGACGCTGTCCTACAAGGGCCTCGACAACCCCTCCTACTACCGGCTGACCGACGACCCCCGGTACTACATGGACACCACGGGCACCGGGAACTCCCTGCTCATGCGCTCCCCGCACGTCCTCCAGATGATCATGGACTCGCTGCGGTACTGGGTCACCGAGATGCACGTCGACGGATTCCGCTTCGACCTCGCCGCCACCCTGGCCCGGCAGTTCCACGAGGTGGACCGGCTGTCGTCGTTCTTCGACCTGGTGCAGCAGGATCCCGTGGTCTCACAGGTGAAGCTGATCGCCGAGCCGTGGGACGTGGGCGAGGGCGGCTACCAGGTGGGCAACTTCCCGCCACTGTGGACCGAGTGGAACGGCAAGTACCGGGACACGGTGCGGGACCTGTGGCGCGGCGAGCAGCGCACGCTGGCGGAGTTCGCGTCCCGGCTGACCGGATCGTCCGATCTCTACCAGGACGACGGCCGCCGCCCGCTGGCCTCCATCAACTTCGTCACCTGCCACGACGGCTTCACCCTGCACGACATGGTGGCGTACAACGACAAGCGCAACCACGCCAACGGCGAGGACAACCGGGACGGCGAGAGCCACAACCGGTCCTGGAACTGCGGCGTCGAGGGCGACACCGACGACCCGGCGGTGCTGGAGCTGCGGGCGCGGCAGATGCGGAACTTCACCGCCACCCTGCTGCTCTCCCAGGGCGTGCCGATGATCAGCCACGGTGACGAGTTCGCCCGCACCCAGCGGGGCAACAACAACGCCTACTGCCAGGACAACGAGCTGGCGTGGGTGGCGTGGCCGGACGGCGACGGTGACGGTGACGTCACCGGCGCGGGGGCCGGGCTGCTGGAGTTCACCCGCGCGATGGTGTGGCTGCGCAGGGACCACCCGGTCTTCCGCAGGCGGCGCTTCTTCCACGGGCGTCCGGTGGAGGGGACCCACGACGAGCTGTCGGACATCGCCTGGTTCACTCCGGAGGGTGCGGAGATGACCCAGCGGGACTGGAACTCGGCGCGGGCGTCGGCCCTCACGGTGTTCCTGAACGGGAACGCGATCTCCGAGCCCGGCGCGCGCGGGGAACGCATCTCCGACGACTCGTTCCTGCTGATGTTCAACGCCTCGCCCAAAACGCTGGACTTCGTGGTGCCGGTCGACCACGGCCGCCAGTGGGAGGTGATCGTCGACACCGCCCGCACGGAGGGGGTGCCCTCGGACACGGGCCGCAAGGTGCAGGCCGGGGACCGGCTGACCCTCGTGGACCGGAGCATGACGGTGCTGCAGCGGCCGGTCTAGGGGGTGCCGTTTGGATCAGGTCGGCTCCAAGGGACGGTGCCCTTGCAGCGGAGCCGAGCGGGGCCTGGTGCGTGCAGCTGCAAGGCGGAGGAGGGCGACAGGGCGGAGCCCTGGCAACCGACGACAACGCCGCAGATGCGCGTGCCAGACCCCGCGACCCCGGCAAGATCCAAACGACACCCCCTAGACCGCCGTTTTGCCGGAGTGGTCCGACGCGCGCGCGTGGGGGACCGCTCCGGTGTCCGACGCCGGGCGTGCCGCCAGGGCGATCACGCAGGCGAGCGCGGCGGTCAGGCTCGCCGCCGCGAACGCCGCGGCCGGGCCGTGGGACTCGGCGAGGCGGCCGGTGACGGCGACCGCGAGGGCCTGGCCGCCGACGATCGCGCTGGTCGCGAAGGCCATCGCCTCTGCGAGCCGGGCCCGCGGCACCGTCCGCTCGGTGAGCGCGAACACGGTGATCAGGTGGGGGGCGTAGGCGATGCCCAGGACGGTGACCACCACGTACAGGCCGGTCAGGCTGTCCGTCCACAGCAGGGGCAGCGACAGGGCGCACGCGGTCGCGGTGGCCGCCCGCCAGCGGGCCCGCAGTCCGACCCGGGCGGGCACGACGGCCATGGCGAGCCCCGCGATCGCGCTCATCACTCCCATCGCGGCGTAGACGAGCCCCGCCTGCTCCGGCTGCCCGAGCCGCTCGGTGAGCGCCGTGATCCCCGCCTGGCAGGCCCCGAACATCGCCCCCTGGAGGGCGAGCGAGGCCAGCAGGGCGTGCACCGCGCGGGGCATGCGGGGGCGGGCGCGGGGGTCGGCCGGTGTGCCCTTCGCCTCGGCGGCCCAGGGCGCCGACGCGCGGGCCGTCGGGTGCAGGGCGAAGGCGGTGCCGCACACGGCGACGAGGACGGCGGCGCCGGTCAGGGCGTACGCCGGGTGGGCGAGGACCGCAGCCAGGCCGACCAGGGCCGGGCCGAGGACGAAGGAGACCTCGTCGAGGGTGCTCTCGAAGGAGAGCGCGGCGCCCACGGTGGGCTCGGGGGCGCCGGCCCGGCGGGCGAGCGCCACCAGGCGGGTGCGGGCCAGCGGGCCGATCAGGGGCACGCTCGCGCCCGCCGCCACCCCGAGGAGCACCAGCAGCGGCGTCGGTACCTCCGCGAGCGCGCCGGCCACCAGGGCGGCGATCGCGACGGCGTTGACCAGTGCGAAGACCAGGACGACGGTGCGCTGGCCGTGCCGGTCCGCGAGCCGGCCGACCAGCGGGCCGCAGGCGACCTGGCCGACGGCGAGCGCTCCCCCGGTCAGCCCCGCGACGGCCAGTGAGCCGCTGGTGCGGGCGACCAGCAGGAGGCTGCCGAACTGGATCGTGGCCGTCGGCAGCCGTCCCAGGAAGGACACCACCGGCAGCAGCGGCCCGGTCAGGCCGACCACCTCTCGGTACGTCTCCAGCGCGCCTCGCCGCCCGGTGCCTCCGCTGCTTCCCATCGCTCGAAGCTAGTCACGCGCGCGTACGCCCGTGGAGGGGCCGATGACACGAAAGGCGGCGGGGCGGGTACGTAGGTTTCCATGACACCTGAGCGACCCGACCCGGTGCTGTCCCCGACGTCCCAGGCCCCCACGGCCACCTACCGGCTGCAGTTGCAGCCCGCGTTCCCCTTCGCCGCCGCGGCGGCGGCCGTCCCGTACCTGGCCTCGCTCGGCGTGTCCCACCTGCACCTGTCCCCCGTCCTCGAGGCGGTCCCGGGCTCGCTGCACGGCTACGACGTCGTGGACCACGCGCGCGTGCGCGAGGAACTGGGCGGCGAGGAGGGACTGCGGGCGCTGGCGCGCACCGCGCGGGAGCACGGTCTCGGCCTGGTGGTGGACATCGTGCCGAACCACATGGCGATGTCGCCCCGGCACAACCGCGCCCTGTGGGAGGTGCTGCGGGAGGGCCCGAAGTCGCCGTACGCGCGGTGGTTCGACATCGACTGGGAGGCTCAGGGCGGCCAGGTGCTGATGCCGGTGCTCGGCGCCCCGGTCGGCGATGTGCTGGACGAGCTTCGGGTCGAGGGCGACGTACTGCGCTACCACGACCACGCGTTCCCCCTGCGGGACGGCACCGGTGACCTGCCGCTGCCGCAGCTGCTGGACGCGCAGTGGTACCGCCCGGTGTGGTGGCGGCTCGCCCGCACCGACCTGAACTACCGGCGCTTCTTCAGCATCTCCGAGCTCATCGGCGTGCGCGTGGAGGACCCGGAGGTGTTCGAGGCGACGCACGCCACGATTCTGCGGCTGCTGCACGAGGGCGTGATCGACGGCCTGCGCGTCGACCACCCCGACGGTCTCGCCGACCCCGACACCTACCTCCAGCGGCTGCACGGGGCGAGCGGCGGCCGGTGGACGGTGGTGGAGAAGATCCTGGCGGACGGCGAGCGGCTGCCCGCCGCCTGGCCCGTCGCGGGCACGACCGGCTACGACGCGCTGCGGCACATCGACGGGCTCTTCACGTACCCGGCCGGGTACGGGGAACTCCTCGGCCAGTACCGCAGGTTCGCCGCCCCGCAGACGGACCGGGGCGGCGACTGGGCGGCGACGGTGCGGCGGGCGGCGTACAAGGTGCTCACGCACGAGCTGGCCACCGAGATGGACCGGCTGACCCGGGTGGCCCACCGCCTGTGCGTCGCGTCGCCGGATCCCGCCCTGCGTGACCGGGCGCCGTGGGCGCTGCGCACGGCGTTGCTGGAGCTGCTGGTCCGGCTGGAGGTGTACCGGCCGTACGCGTCGGTGGACGCGGCGTCGGTCGTCACCGAGGAGGCGGCGGCCGAGGCGCGGCTCGCCTTCGCGGTGCCCCAGGAGGCCGGCGCGGTGGACGTCGTGCGGGGCCTGGTGCTGGGGCGGTTCGGGGACGGGCCGGAGCACGTGGAGTTCCGTACGCGGTTCGCGCAGACCGCGTCGGCGCTGCGCGCCAAGTCGGTGGAGGACACGGCGTTCTACCGCTACGTGCCGCTGCTCTCGGCGACCGAGGTGGGCGGGAACCCGGGGAGTCCGGCCCTGTCGCCGGAGGAGTTCCACGCGTACTGCGCGCGCGTGCAGCGCGACTGGCCCGCGACCGGCACGGTGGTCTCGACCCACGACACCAAGCGCAGCGCCGACGTGCGCGCCGCGCTGGCGGTGCTCACGGAGTGCCCCGAGCGGTGGGCGGACGTCCTCACGGAGGTCACCCGCACCGGCGAGGGTGTGCCGGACGCGCAGCTGGCGTGGGCGGCCTGGCAGACGGCGTTCGGGCTGGGGCCGGCGGACGGTGAACGCGTGCGGGAGGCGCTGCTGAAGCATGTGCGCGAGGCGGGGATGTACACCAGCTGGACGGAGCAGGAGCCGCCGTACGAGGAGGCGGTGGCCCGGTTCGTGGCGGCGGGGCCGTGCGGCGCGCCGGGCGAGCGGGTGACCGCCTTCCGCGACTCCCTTGAGCCGCACATCCGGGCCAACGTCCTCGGCACGGCCCTGACGCATCTGACGATGCCGGGGGTGCCGGACCTCTACCAGGGCACCGAGGGCGAGTACCTGGCCCTGGTGGACCCGGACAACCGCCGGCCCATGCGTTTCGGGGAGGGCGACGAGGGCGGTGAGAAGGACGCGGTGACCCGGGCGGCGCTCGCACTGCGGGCGCGGCGGCCCGACACCTTCGGCGACGCGGCGACGTACGAGCCGCTGCCCGCCGAGGGTCACGCGGCGGCGCACTGCGTGGCGTTCGTCCGCTCCGGGGACGTCGTGACGGCCGTGACCCGGCTGTCGCTGCGGCTGGCCGAGGCGGGCGGCTGGCAGGACACGACGCTGCCCCTCCCGCCGGGCCGCTGGGCCGACGCGCTGACGCCCGGACGCGAGTTCACGGGGCACGCGCGCGTGGAGGACCTTTTCGCGGGGGTGCCGGTGGCGCTGCTGGAGCGGGTGGGGGCGGAGGAGGGAGCCGGGGGCTGAGCGGCGGGGGGGAGCGGCCCGGGGGGCCTTTGTCTCCGGGCGCCTTCCCGAGCGGGCGTTCGACGCGCCGGAACTCTTCGCGGGCCGACGCGCGGGGCGGACGGGCGGGCGCCGTAGCCGCCTTCGTCTCCATGCGCCTCCCCCAGCGGGTGCTCGTGAGACGCACCGGAACTCATCGCGGGCCGGCCCCCGAGGCGGGACGACGCCGTAGCCGCCTTCGTCTCCGTGCACCTCCCCCAGCGGGCGTTCGACAGACGCACCGGAACTCATCGCGGGCCGACCCGCGGAGTGGGACGACGCACTGCTGTGTCGCTCGCTCCGTGCGTCGCCCACCCCGGCAGCGTGGGAAGCCGCGCGTCAGCCCAGCGTCGGAGCCGGGGTCGGGGTGCCGCAGATGTCGGCCGGGCGAGGCGGTGAGGTGGGCGGGGCGGTCGGTGCCGGGCCCGGCCAGGTCTGGCGCAGAAGGTCGACGAAGGCCTCGGCGGCGCCGGTCGGGGGTACGCGCGCGAAGACCGTCAGGGCGCGTCGCCAGGGCGGGTCGGGCGTCAGGACCACGCAGCCCTCGCCGACCGCGCCGCCCACGATGTGCGAGGGCGCCGTGCAGACGCCGACACCGGCGGCGGCCATCCGCACGGCCGTCGACGTGTGCTCGGTGAAGACGGCGGTGTACGGCCGGAAGCCGGCGCGCCCGCACGCCCAGTCGAGGAAGCGTTCGCCCTCGATGACGGGCTCCATGGCGCACCGCACCCAGGGCCGGTCCGCGAGTTCGGGCAGCGTCACCGTCGTACGGCCCGCGAACCGGTCGTCGAAGGGCACCACGAGGACGATCTCCTCCTCACCGACCGTGACGACGGTGCCGGGCCAGTCGTGGGGCGCCGGGCCGACGGCGAGGTCCGCGGTGCCGCGCTCGACCTCCTCCTCCAGTGCCTCGGTCGTCGCGTACTCGTGGAGGTGCAGTTGGACGCCGGGGTGCGCGGTGCGCCAGCGGGCGAAGACGTCGGGCAGGATGCCGACGGCCACCGAGTGCACGGCCGCGACGTGCAGTTCCCCGCCCTCGACGCCGGCGGCGGCGCGGGCCGCGCGGCGGGCCTGGGCGGCGCTGCGGACGGCGAGTTCGGCGTGCGGGCGGAAGGCGCGGCCCATCGGGGTCAGGCGCACCCCGCGCGGCATGCGTTCCAGCAGGGCGCCACCGACCGACCTCTCCAGGGCCTTGATCTGGTGGGAGAGCGCGGACTGTGTGACGTGGAGCGTCTCGGCCGCTCGGGTGAAGGACGCCTCTTCGACGACCGTCAGGAAGTACTCCATCTGCCGCAGGCTCATTCCCCGCCCCCCAACCACCGCCGCGTCAACGGCCGCTGCCATGAACGTCCTGCATCGAACCCACAAGAACATTGCCTTGGACTCATGACAAGGGCCGGGCGGACGCTGAGGGCATGAACACACACGACGTGATCGTCATCGGCGGCGGCACCGGCGGTTACAGCACCGCTCTGCGTGCCGCGGCCCTGGGTCTCGACGTCGCCCTCGTCGAACGCGACAAGGTCGGCGGGACCTGTCTGCACCGCGGCTGCATCCCGAGCAAGGCGATGCTGCACGCCGCCGAACTGGTCGACGGGATCGCCGAGGCGCGCGAGCGCTGGGGCGTGAAGGCGAGCCTGGACGGCGTCGACTGGCCGGCCCTGGTCGCCACCCGCGACGACATCGTGACCCGCAACCACAAGGGCGTGGAGGCGCACCTCGCCCACGCGGGCGTGCGGGTGGTGCGGGGCGACGCGCGGCTGACGGGCGCCCGGACCGTGCGGGTCGACGGCGCGCGCGACCTCACCGCACGCCGGGGCATGGTCCTGGCCACCGGTTCACGCCCCCGCACGCTCCCTGGGCTCACGTCGGACGGCCGGCGCGTGGTGACCAGCGACGACGCGCTGTTCGCGCCCGGTCTGCCGGCGTCCGTACTGGTGCTGGGCGGCGGCGCGATCGGCGTCGAGTACGCCTCGTTCCACCGTTCGATGGGCGCGGAGGTGACCCTCGTCGAGGCCGCCGACCGGGTCGTGCCGCTGGAGGACGCCGACGTGAGCCGCCATCTGACGCGCGGTTTGAAGAAGCGCGGCGTCGACGTGCGGGTGGGTGCCCGGCTGCTGGACGCCGAGGTGCTCGACGACGGCGTACGCGCGCGTGTGCGTACGGCCCGGGGCGAGACCCTCACGATCGAGGCCGAGCGACTCCTGGTGGCCGTGGGGCGGGCGCCGGTCACCGACGGCCTCGACCTGGCGGCCGCGGGCCTGGACACCGACGAGCGGGGATTCGTCGTACCGGCCGACTGGGACCGGCTCGAGACGGCGGTCCCCGGCATCCACGTCGTGGGCGATCTGCTGCCGCCGCCGTCGCTCGGGCTGGCCCACGCGTCGTTCGCGGAGGGCCTGCTGGTGGCCGAGACCCTGGCGGGCGTGCCGTCCGCGCCCGTCGACTACGCGGCCGTGCCCCGGGTGACGTACTCGGCGCCGCAGACCGCGGCCGTGGGTCTGAGCGAGGCGGAGGCTCGCGCGCGTGGGTACGAGGTGTCCGTCAACGTCATGCCGTTGACGGCCGTCGCCAAGGGAATGGTGCACGGGCAGGGCGGGATGGTGAAGGTCGTGGCCGAGGAAGGAGGCGGCCGGGTGCTCGGCGTGCACCTGGTGGGACCGCACGTGTCGGAGATGATCGCCGAGAGCCAGCTGATCGTCGGCTGGGACGCCGAGCCCGCCGACGTGGCCCGCCACGTTCACGCCCACCCCACCCTGTCGGAGGCGGTGGGCGAGGCGTTCCTGACCCTGTCGAACCGCGGACTGCACCAGCAGTGACGCGGCCGGCAGGCGGGTGAGGCGTCGGGACGCCCCACCCGCCGGTCCGGCCCGGACCGCTCACCCCTGCGTGTCCCACGCGAACACCGACCCCGTCCGTGCCGCCATCACGCACGGGTTGGGGAAGGTCTGCGTGTACTCCACCGGCTGTCCCCGCCACTGCCCGCGCGCGTGGGCGGTCACCGGGGCGTAGATCATCGGGCAGTGGGTGTCCCGCAGCGGGATGTCGGCGATGCGGCCGTCCGTCGCGTCGAGTTCCGCGCAGGCGCGGGCCGCGCGGGCGTGGCCCCGGGGCGGGTCGCACAGCAGGAGGGCGGCGCGGGTGGCGCCGGACTGGCCACCCGACGGGGTTCCGGACTGGCCACCCGACGGAGTTCCGGACTGGCCACCCGACGGGGTTCCGGGCCGGAGACTCGACTGGGCATCGCCCCGGGTGACCGTGAGCAGGAGCCAGTCGTTCGTCGGTTCCCGCTCCACGGTGGCCTGCGCCGGGGTCGCGCAGGTGAGAAGGAGGGCCGCGGCTGCCAGCAGGCCGGCCCGTGCCGCTCGGGCCGTGATGATGTGGGTCATTCCCGGTGCATCGGCACCGCGGCCTCGGAACCCCAGCCCGGCTCACCCGAACGGGAGCCCGCGGTGGGGCGCCGCCCGGCCAGTTCGAACGCGGCGAGTACGACCCGCGTCTGGTACTCCACCTGGCGTGCGACCGGGATCCAGCGGGCCGCGCAGCCGTCGCGGTAGTCGGCGCAGCCTTCGTCGACGAGCCGGTCCAGCTCGGGCAGGACGCCCGCCGGATCGCCTCCGGTACGGGTCACCAGCTGATGCAGCAGCCCCGCGGTCCGCAGGGCCAGGCGCCGTCCGGCGAGGCGCAGGGCGACCAGGTGGGCGGTGCTCATCGGCGGCAGGGAGCGGCCCGATCCGTCGTCGGTGTCGGGGTCCCACGCGTCGGCGAGCCTGGGGCAGACCAGCAGGTAGTCGTCGACCGGCGCGAGGAGGTGCGCCGCCTCCGGCACGGTGGCGAGGTGTGGCCGGACCCGGGCGAGGACGCGGTGCAGGCGCCGGGTGTCCTGACGCAGGGTGCGGCTCACGGAGCGCAGTACCCCGTCCCGGTCCGCCGGGGGCGAGCCGTCCGCCACGGCCGCCACGCCCCACATGGGTGCCTCGACGACCGCGGTGACGGTGCCGTACCGCTGCGGGTGGCACCACGTCGACTCGACGGCGGCCTCGGTGATGGCCGCGGTGAGATCGCCGCGGCGGGGCGGCGGGATGCGGTAGACGGCGGGGCCCAGGTCGGGCCAGTACAGAGTGTCGTAGGCGCCGAGTTCGCGGGGGATGCCGAGCCGGGCCGCGGTGTGGGCGATGCGCTGGGCGATGCCCGGCAGGTCGTGGGTCAGCTCGACGAAGCCGCCGCCGACGTCGACGCCGTGCAGGGAACACTGGAGGAAGGGCCGCAGTTCGTCCTGGAGTGCGAGCAGGACGCGGGTCTCCGGCAGAGAGGCGTGGTCCGGGCCGTGCGGCAGCCACTCGGGCTGCTCCAGGAAGCCGGGCCGGAAGAAGTTCCGGGCGTAGCGGCCGAGGGTGTACGGGCCGGACAGCCAGCCCTCGTTGCGGCGCAGGCCGTCGGGGTCGACGCACAGCAGCAGGTTCCAGGTGGCGTCGGCGCCCTCGGTGAGCCGCGGGTCGGCCAGGGCGCGCTCGGCCAGTCGCAGCACGGTGGCGCCACCCACGGGTTCGTTCGCGTGCGGCCCGGCGACGACGAGGGCCTGGCGACTGCCGTGGCCGACGGAGAGCAGCCACAGCGGGGTGCCCGCGCGGGACGTGCCGACGCGGCGCAGGCGGGCTTGTCCGGGATGACGGGCGACGAGAGCGGCTGCCCGGGCGCCCAGCTCGTCCACGGTCGGATAGCGAAGGAGGGGCGGCAGGGCACACCTCCACGATGCGGGCTGTCGGTTCACCTGGCGTGCGCGGTGTACGCACAGTCAGTCACGACTTGAGGGGTACGTCAACACCATGAAAAGCAAAGGGGTTTACCTCACCATTACCGAACCGAACACCCCACCGAATACCGCATCGATCACTGCATCGATCACCGCATCGATCACCCGCGCCGATCACCGCATCGAGATGCACAACCCCGAGTGAAGCCCAGGCCAGAGCTCTGCTCCGTCCCCTCCCCCGTCCCCTCCTCCGGCTCAGTTCACCGCGAGGCGGAAGGCCATCTGGCCGAAGCCGATCTGGTCGCCCTCGCGGACCACGGCCGCGCCGATGACCCGCCGCCCGTTGACGGTGGTGCCGTTGGTGGAGCCCAGGTCGCGCAGCACCCACATGCCGCCCTGGCGGCTCAGTTCGGCGTGCACGCGGGAGACCGTCTCGTGGGTCAGGCGCAGCCCGTTCGCCGGGTCGCGTCCTATGCGCAGCGAATGACCGGCACCGGGGTGCGGCAGCAGCAGCTTGGGCAGCCGCTCGGCCTGCCAGGCCCTGCGCAGCCGTACGCCGAACCCGGACACCGCCTCGACGGTGCCGAACACCAGCCGCGACACCCGGCCCTCAGTCGGCAGGTCGGCGGTGAGCAGGGCGAGGTCCTCCAGGCGGCGGGCGGCGAGCGCCAGCTCCATCCTGCGGATGAACGTGTCGTGCGACAGCCGACCCATGGCGACGCCGTCCCGGAGCACCTTCAGCGCCTTGTCGCGCTCCGCGTCGGACAACCGCGCGGGGTACGTGTTGAACTCGAAGGACGACGTCACGCTGGTGATTGTCGGTCAGCCGGGCCGAGGTGTCCAGAAAACGGGAAAACGGCGGCCACGCGCGCGCCGTGCACGCCGTCACACGCGGAGCGCGGCGCGACACCCGCCGCAATCGGGGACTTTCAGCAGCGCGGAGATCACTTTTGCAGGACCATGGACGGGCTACATCACGGTGAGCAGACGAAGGGGAACCGTCCGTGCAGTTCGAGGTGTGGGCACCGCAGGCCGGCCGAGTGACGTTGCGGTGCGACGGCGTCACGCGCGCGTTGGAGCGCGATCCGGAGCGGCCGGGGTGGTGGTGCGGTCAGGCCGAGGCGCGCGACGGCTCGCGGTACGGCTTCGCGGTGGACGACGGGCCGGTGCTGTCGGACCCGCGTTCGCGCAGGCAGCCGGACGGACCGGACGGGCTCAGCGCGGTCGTCGACCACGGACGGTACGCGTGGCGTGCCGGGTGGGGCGGGCGGCCGCTGCCCGGCGGCGTCCTGTACGAGCTGCACGTGGGCACGTACACGCGCGAGGGCACGCTCGACGCCGCCGCCGAGCGGCTCGATCACCTGGCCGGACTGGGCGTCACCCACGTCGAGTTGATGCCGCTGTGCCCGTTCCCGGGCCGGCACGGCTGGGGGTACGAGGGTGTCTCGCTGTGGGCGGTGCACGAGCCGTACGGCGGGCCCGAGGCGCTGAAACGGTTCGTCGACCGGGCCCACGAACTGGGCCTGGGCGTGATCCTCGACGTGGTGCACAATCACCTGGGCCCGTCCGGCAACTACCTGCCCGCCTTCGGCCCGTACTTCACCGACACCCACCACACGCCCTGGGGCGTCGCCGTCAACCTGGACGCACCCGGCTCGGACGAGGTGCGGGCCTACCTGGTGGACAGCGCGCTGGCGTGGCTGCGGGACTACCGGGTCGACGGGCTGCGCCTGGACGCGGTGCACGCCTTGGTGGACACGCGCGCGTGCCACTTCCTGGAGGAGCTGTCGACGGCGGTGGACGGCCTCGCCGCCGACCTGGAGCGTCCGCTGTTCCTGATCGCCGAGACCGACCTCAACGACCCGCGGATCATCACCCCGCGCGCGGAGGGCGGCCTGGGCGTGCACGCGCAGTGGAACGACGACTTCCACCACGCCCTGCACGCCGCGCTGACCGGCGAGTCGCAGGGCTACTACGCCGACTTCGCGCGGGCTCCGCTGGCGGCTCTCGCCAAGACGCTGACGCGGGGCTACTTCCACGACGGCACCTGGTCCAGCTTCCGGGGCCGCGGTCACGGCCGCCCGCTGGACCGCGGCCGGGTGGCCGCGCACCGGCTGACCGGTTACAGCCAGACCCACGACCAGGTCGGCAACCGCGCCCAGGGGGACCGCCTGGCCGCGCTGGTCTCCCCCGGTCTTGCGGCCTGCGCCGCGACGCTGACGCTGACCGCGCCGTTCACACCGATGCTGTTCATGGGCGAGGAGTGGGCGGCGGGCACACCGTGGCAGTTCTTCACCGACCACACCGACCCGGAACTCGCTCAGGCGGTACGGAACGGCAGACGGCGTGAGTTCGCCGCGCACGGCTGGAAGGAGGAGGACGTGCCCGACCCGCAGGACCCGGCGACGCGCGAACGGTCCTGCCTCGACTGGTCCGAGCCGGCACGCGAGCCGCACGCGCGCGTACTGGACTGGTACCGCCGGCTGATCGCCCTGCGGAGCGAGCAGCCGGACCTGACCGACCCGGACCTCGCCGACACCAGGGTGGCGTACGACGCCGAGGCGCGCTGGCTGGCGTTCCGGCGCGGCGACATCCGGGTGGCCGTCAACCTGGGCGCCGAACCGGCGGCGATCCCGCTGGGTACCCGCACCGCGCGTGTGCTCGCCGCGTGGGAGCCGGTGCAGGCGCCGGGGCCGGACGGGGTGCTGCGGGTACCGGGCGAGTCGAGCGTCGTACTCGTCCAGGAGTGACGGGCGCTCAGGGGGTGTCGTTTGGATCAGGTCGGCTCCAATTGACGGTGCCCTTGCAGCGGGGCCGAGCGGGGTCTGGTGCGTGCAGCTGCAAGGCGGAGGAGGGCGACAGGGCGGAGCCCTGGCAACCGACGACAACGCCGCAGATGCGCGTGCCAGGCCCCGCGACCCCGGCAAGATCCAAACGACACCCCCTAGGACGGCTCGTCGTCCGTGCCGTCCCCGCGAAGCTCCGTCACCCGTTCCAGCATGATCGGCTCCCAGGCGCGCCGCAGCCGGGTCCTGAGCAAGGGCAGGGGCAGCGGCAGGGACGCGAGGGACGCGGCCGCCGGCGCGGACGCCCGGCCGGAGAGGGCCGCGGCGAGGTGGACGAGGGTGTCGCAGCGGGCCAGCCACAGGCCGCGCAGGCACGGCCGGGCGCCGTAACCGGCGAGGGTGGCGGCGCGGACGGCGGCGGGCGAGCCCACGGAGAGCGCGAGCCCGGCGATGTCCTCGGCCGGGTCGCCGAGGACCGCGTCGGTCCAGCCGAGGACACCGCGCACCCGGCCGTCGGCGCCGACCACGAGGTGCTCGCCGGCCAGTCCGTGATGGACCAGGACCGCCGCGCCGGGCTGGGCACCGAGCTGGACCGACGCCGACCGGGTGAGCCGCTCCGGCCGCGCGGCGTCGAACTCGTCGGCCTCCGCGAGGCGCCGGCCGACGCGCTCGGCGGCCTCCCGCAGCGTCTCCAGGGAACGCGGGGCGGCCCGGGGCACACCGAGGGTCTCGGCCTGGCGGACCGGCACCTCGCGCAGCCCGGTGAGCAGCGCCGCGAGGTCCGCCTCGCCCAGGGCGGACACGTCGTGGTCCTCGCCCGACCCGCCGGGCACCTTGGCGTCCAGCGTGTAGGTGAGGCCCGGCGCCCACTCGCCGTGCGCCACACTCGTCGGCACCGCGACGGGGACGTACGGCCGGACCAGCTCGCGCAGGCGCAGTTCGCGTCGCTGCCGTACCGCGGTCTCGCGGTCCGGGGCCAGGCGCAGCACATGCCGGGTGCCGACCCACCAGGTGGCGGGCCCGGCGCCCTCGGCGACGGGCCGCACGTCGGGTTCCGCGCTCTCGCCCAGCAGGGAACGGACCAGTCGGCGGACGGTGTCCGCGGTGGGTGTCGGTGCCTGGGTCATGGTCGCGCCGTCGTCTTCCGGGTCTGCCGGGGCGTGGGGTCCGTCTGTTCCGGTCACTCCACTATGACCATCTCCCGGGTGGTGTCGTTGAGGCGTCGGCCGCCGTCCTCGGTGACCGTGACGATGTCCTCGATGCGTACCCCGAAACGGCCGGGCAGATAGACGCCGGGCTCGACGGAGAAGCACATGCCGGGCACGAGGTGCCGCTCCTCGCCCTCGATCATGTACGGCGGCTCGTGCGTGGTGACGCCGATGCCGTGCCCGGTGCGGTGGATGAAGTACTCGCCGTACCCGGCACCGTCGATGACCGCGCGGGCGGCCCGGTCGACCTCCTGGCAGGCGACGCCGGGCCGCACCGCCCGGAAACCCGCCTCCTGCGCCTCGCGGACGAGGTCGTGCACCCGGCGCTCCTCGTCCGTGGGCGCGCCGACGTGGACGGTGCGCGAGGTGTCGGAGCCGTACCCGTCCTTCAGACCGCCGAAGTCGAGGACGATCATGTCGCCGTCCTCGATGACGCGGTCGCCGACCTCGTGGTGCGGATTGGCGCCGTTCGGGCCGGAGGCGACGATGGTGAAGTCGACCTGGGAGTGCCCGAACCGCCGCAGCAGATGGGCGAGGTCGGCGGCGACGTCGGACTCGCGGCGTCCGCCGAAGCGCACCTTCCGGATCTCCTCGAACGCGGCGTCCGCGGCCGCTCCCGCCGCCGCCAGCAGTTCCAGCTCCGCCGCGTCCTTGACGGCGCGCAGCATGGGCAGCGCGTCGGTGAGCGAGGCGTACGAGGTGCCGGGCAGCGCCCGCTGGAGGGCGAGCAGGTGCATCGCCCAGGCGTTGTCGCTGATGCCGAACCGTCCGGAGCCGTCGAGGAGGGCGGCGGTGGCGGCGTAGGGGTCCTTGCCGTCGATCCAGTCGCGCAGGGTCAGGGCGGGCGCGCCGGCGGCCTTCTCGGCGTCGGGTGCCTCCAGCGTCGGGACGACGAGGACGGGGGCGCGGTCGGCGGCGAGGACGAGCAGGGTGAGCCGTTCGGTGGCCGCGGTGGGCGCGTAGCCCGTGAGCCATACGAGGTCGGGCCCAGGCGCCACCAGCAGCCCGGCCAGTCCGGCGTCGGCGGCCGCCCGCGCGGCACGCTCCATCCGGGCCCGGTAGTCGTCGGCGGTGAAGGAAGCAGCGTGCGCGCTGCCGGTCATCCGGGCCTCCCTGGGCGACAAGAGTGAAGGGACTACGGGCAGCATCCTGCCCCCGGCGAGGGAGCGACGCGAGCCGATTGCCATTGATCGACCACCGCCCCTAATGGTTGGATGCGGTTCAGACGTTAGCTACGAGGTGTGCCCTTCGGCACCCGGAGGAGGACTGCACCGTGCTCGTACTCGCGCACATCAGCGATCTGCACCTGGACGGGAGCGCTCGGGCGACCGGGCGCGCCGAGCGGGTGGGCGCCCGGCTCCGGGAACTGCCGGGGCAGGTGGACGCCCTGCTGGTGACCGGGGACATCGCGGACCACGGCACGGAGGCGGAGTACGAGGAGGCAGCGCGCATCCTGGGGCTGCGCGACGGCACCGCGCCGTTTCCCGTGCTCACCTGCCCCGGCAACCACGACAGCCGCGCGCCCTACCGCAAGGCCCTGCTGGGCCGGCCCGCCGCGGACGGGCCGGTCAACGACGTGCGGGTCTTCGACGGCGGCGCGGTGCTGATGTGCGACTCCAGCATCCCGGGGAGCGACGAGGGGGAACTGGACGAGGAGACGTACGGCTGGATCGAGGCGACCCTCGACGGACTCGGCGGCGACCGCCCGGTCCTCCTCGCCTTCCACCACCCACCCACCGCCCTGCACCACCCGCTGCCCGACTCCTCCCGCTTGCGGCGCCCGGAACGCCTCGCCGCGCTGCTGGAGCGCCGGCCCGAGATCGCCGGGCTGATCACGGGACACGCGCACACGCCCGCCGCCACGGTGTTCGCCGGACGGCCCCTGGCGGTCGGCCCCGGGGTGACGTGGACCCTGCGGCTCCCCTGGGAGGGGGAGCAGGTCGCGGACCGGGACGCCCCGGTCGGGCTGGCCTACCACGTGCTGGACGACACCGGACGGCTCACGAGCCACTTCCGTACGGTCATGTGACGGCGGGCATGCGACGGCGGTCATGTGACGGCGGGACCGAACGCGTCGGCCGGGTGACGTGGGTCAGACGGCCGAATGCCGTGGGTCAGGTGACGACCCCCGGTACGGCCGTCAGCTGCTGGTAGCCGCCGCTCTCGTGGCGCACGGTCACCTTGACCTCCTTGCCCGGCCGGGCGCGGGCCACGGCGTCGGCGAGGTCGGCGGCCGAGTCGACCCGGGTCCTGCCGAACGCCAGGAGCACGTCGCCCCTGACCAGGCCCGCCGCATACCCGGGACCGGGCACGTGGACGCCCACCACCAGGGCCCCGGGCTTCTCGTCGTCCACGGCCTCCACGCCGAGGGTCGCGACGACCGGCGCCGAGGACGCCGGCGGGCCGGCCGACGGCTGCGCCGGGGCGGCCCGGCTGCCGGTCTGCGTCCCCGCCCCCGGTCCCGGGGCGCCCGCCTGTCGTTGCAGTTCGGCGAGTTTGCTCATGCCGATCACCGTGGCGCCCATCGTGCCGAGTCCCACGCCCGCCAGGAGCAGGACCGTCGCGGCGAACACCCCGAGCAGCAGGGTGGTGAGCCGCCGGCGGCGACGGCGCCCGGCATGCGGGCGCCGGACGCCGTCGGGATCGGACACGGTGCCGGCTCCCGTTTCCTGACCGGGCATCGGCTTGGGTCGCAACGCTGTCTGTTCCATGGATCGCCTCCGGCAGGTGCTCTACCCGGCGCACCGGCGCGTGACGAGCCACGAACGAGTGAGACTGACCGACGGTCAGCCGAGCACGGGCAGAGCGGAGCACCTCGGGACGGGCACCGCCGGGATCCGGTCCGGGAGGAAGCCGTGCGTGCGCCCGGCCAGGTACTCGGCCTTGTACCGCGGGACCTCCCGGTGCCAGTTGAGGATGCCCGCCATCCAGTTCTGCAGGTCGGTCACATAGCCCTGCATGACGGCCCGCGCCTCGTCCGACAGCTGGAAGTCGTCGTAGACGATAGGCAGTTCGTGCGCGACGACGTGCTCGAACTGGCGCATGCGCTGGTTCATGAGGTCCTGGACGACGTTGAGGGCGGCCGGGTAGTCGACGCCGAAGAAGTTCTGCACGACGAGGACCGCGTTGTGGACCTCGCCCTCGTACTCGATCTCCTTCTGGTAGGAGAAGACGTCGTTGAGGAGGCACGCGTAGTCGATCGCCGCGTTCTCCAGGGAGCGGACCGGACCGCTGCGGTAGACCTCGGGCGGCACGGCCGGGCCGTGTCCGGCGCGGCACAGACCCAGCGTGAGGTCGGAGCCGAAGGTGGCGCGCCGCATCTCCAGGTAGTCCACCGGGTCGGGGACACGGTTCTGGATCTGGTTGGCCAGCTCCCACACCCAGGCCTCGGTCATCTTGTCGACGGCCGACTTCAGCGGGCGCCGCTCATCGGGCGTCATGCCGGCCGTCGTGCGTGCCCACAGGTCGATCAGGGAGCGTTCCATGGCGTTGACGGGCGGCGGGACCGGCTCGGCGTCGAGCGGCATACAGGCCGACAGCCGGGCCGTGGTCAGCCGGGCGGCGGCCAGGTCGCGCCGGTGGCCGTAGACGAGCGGGTAGTAGTCGTCGCCGTAGGTGCCGAAGGCCAGCCAGTCGGAGGCGAGGTTCAGCTGCTCCTGGGTGGCGTCCGGGTCGAGGCCCGCGGCGCACAGGGCGAGGTCGCAGCTCGCGAGCTTGTCCTCGTCCCAGACGCCCTCACTGAGGAACCCCATCGCGTGCGACCACTCGGACAGGTGCCGTCGCGCTCCGTCGAGGGCGGGGCTCAGCTCCAGCGGGAACGGCATGTGGATGTCGGGGATGATCGACGGCCCGACCTTCTGGTAAGGCACGTACGTGTAGGGGCGCGCCCGCTCGGCGACGGCCGCGGCGAGCAGCGCGCCGACATCCGCGGCGGAGGTACCGGGGCCGGTCAGCGCCTGCCAGCCGGCGGCGGGGCGGGCGCCCTTGTTCATGTACCGGCTGGAGCGCATGTGCCATTCGTGGCCGCCGGACTGCCAGTCCTGCAAGCCCTTGGCGTACAGCCCGACCGCGGTGACCTCGGCCGGGGTCAGGCCGTTCTCCAGGGCCACCGCGGGCACCTCGGTGAACGCGGTGTGCTCGAACTGGTGCAGCCGGGAGGTGAGGACGTCGTTGACCAGTTCGGCGGCCTCCTGGGTGGTGCAGCCGAAGAAGGTCTCCAGGACCAGCACCCCGTTGCTCAGCTCGCCCTCGTCCTCGACCTCCCGCTGGTAGGAGAAGAGGTCGTTGCGCAGGTGCACGGCGTCGGAGAACGTCTCCATCAGCACCCTGAGCGGCCGGGTCCCGGCGACGGCGGCGGGCACCTCGGCGGTCGCGTACTCCACCAGTCCGGCCGACCAGGGGGCGCCGCCGACCTTGCGGCGCATCTCGATGTACTCGACGGGGTTGGCGATCCGCCCCTCGTTGATGTTGGACAGCTCCCACAGGGACTCGTTGAGCAGGTGCTCGGTGGCGACGGCGAAGCGGTGGCGCCAGTCGGCCGACATCGCCGGCACCGTGCGCGTCCAGAGGTCGGCGAGGCCGGCCTCGACCGGGTTCTCCGGCTCGGGCATGTCGGTGGTGAGGTCGAGCGGCATGAACAGGGGGAGCCGGTCCAGGTGGGCCTTGCCGCCGACGCGGTCCTGGCTGCGTTTGAACTTCTCCAGGAAGTGGTCGTCGAAGAAGAAGACCCACACGTACCAGTCGGTGATGAGGGAGAGCGCCGGCCCGTCACAGTCGGGGTGGGTGTAGGCGCAGAGCAGGCCGTAGTCGTGTGCGTCGAGGTCGGCCTGGTCCCAGACCCCGGAGCCCTCCAGCATGCCCATCTCGCGCGCCCATGTCGTCGAGTGGGCGCGGGCCTCGTCGAGATGCGGGTTGAGCCGCGCGGGATGCGGCATGTAGAAGTGCGGGAGTTCGAAGGGCTGTTGCGTCATGGCCGGGCACTACCCATGGCCCTCCGGGGGCATCCTCGGGTTGGGACATGATCACACCATCGCGTGAATCGGGGCGGAACGCGGGAACTTTCGCCGGTTCACCCTCTCGGGGACGCGGGTGGGCCTCGCCCTTCCTGACGCGGGCGCTCAGCGCCTGACCTGGATCAGCGCGTGCGTCCCACTCGTCCGCCAGCGCTGTTCCCCGCTCGCCACCAGCGCCGCTTCCGTGTCCGCGGACAGGCCGGTCACGACGTCCGACTTCAGGGTGCGCAGCGCGGCGACGGGGCCCGGGAAGTAGGCGGTGGCGTCCGCGAAGGGCGTGGTCGGGGGCCACCACCGGTCACCCACCAGGCGGCGGTAGTTCAGGTCTCCCTTGAGGACGGTGACCGTGGCCGCCGCGAACTCCCCGCGCAGGTCGTCGGGCATGTCCGCGTACGGCAGCGGGGCGCAGGAGAAGGGGTGGGCGCGGACGGTGACGCGGCCGTCGGCCAGCGCGGTCCACAGCCGCTCACCGTGGACGGCCGCCGTGCCGCCCGCCGCGACGAGCCGCCGCAGCGCGTCGAGCAGGTCGGCGGGCGTGGCGTCGGAGACGTAGTACGGATACGGCTTGAGGTGCAGGACCGCCCGGTCGATACGGCCCTCGTCGAGGAGGTGCGAGACGAGGAGCAGGTCGGGGACGAGTTCACGGCCGGCGTTGTCGGCGACCAGGCACAGGGTCTTCGGGCCGGGCGTGCCCTGTCCGGAGGGCGGGAGCAGCGACCAGAGCGTGTCGCTGTCGTCGGCGACCAGGGCCGGTACCCGGTCCTTGGTGTCGGTACCGCTGTCGGAGAGGCGGAAGCCGAGGTCCGCGCGGTTGCCCCAGAGTGAGCCGTGCAGCAGGGCCCGGGTGCGGTCGTCGGCGGGCAGGTCGGCGAGGCCGTCGAGCGCGGCGAGTTCCTCGTCCGTCTCCGGCGCGTCGAGTTCGGCGAGTTTGGCGGGCCGGAAGGGGTCGACGCCCTGCCAGGTGCCGGGGCCGAAGTAGCCGACGGCGTCGAGGAGTCGGCGGTAGAAGTGGCTCTCGGCCCACAGCCAGGGCACGTCGAACCAGGAGCGGCCGGCGTACGCGTCCATCCCCCAGTCCGCCCAGCGGTCCCGGTCGCGGGCGTCGGCGTCCACGGGCAGCGGCTCGATCACGCCGTCGGCACAGCTCGCGAGCAGCGCGTCGAGTGCGCGTCGCCGTTCGGGGCCGAAGGGGAACGCCTCGCGCACCTGCCGGACGATGGCGGGGTGCCGCTCGGCCAGCACGCCGTGGGGGAAGGACCCGGGCTCGTGGCCGACGATGACGGGGGCGGGCTCGGACGGTGCGTCGGGCATGCGCCTCACCGTACCGCGCCACCTGGGGCGGGGAGGCGGAGCCGGCCGTGCCCTGGCGGGGACCGGCCACATCCCGGCGGGCCACATCCTGGCCGGACCGCATCCCGGCCGGACCGGCATCCGGACCGGGCCACATCCCGGCGGACCGCATCCCAACCGGACCACATCCTGGCGGACCGCATCCCAACCGGACCACATCCCGGCCGGGCCACATTCCGACCGGGCCACATCCGGACCGGGCCACATCCCGACCGGGCTACATCCCGACCGGACCACATCCCGGCGGAACGCATCCCGACCGGGCCACATCCCGGCGGGACCACATTCCGACCGGACCACATCCGGACCGGGCCACATCCCGACCGGGCCACATCCGGACCGGGCCACATCCCGGCGGAACGCATCCCAACCGGGCTACATCCCGACGACCGGACCACATCCCGACCAGGCCACACCCGACCGGACCACTACCGCCCGATCAGACCCCGCCCAGCTCTCGCTCCAGGCGCGCCGCGAGGGTGAGGTAGCGCGCGCGGCGGGTCACCGGCACCATGCCGCGGATCAGGAGGTGCCACATTCCGGCCAGGCGGCGGGGCTGTCGCGCGGCCGGTTCGAGGGTGCCGCCCACGACGCGGGTGCCGACGATGGAGCAGACGAGGGTGTGGGCGACGGAGTCGACGTCGATGTCCGGATGCAGGTCCGACTGGCGGACGGCGTCCACGAGGCGGGACGAGGCGATCTCCCGCCACTCGGTGAAGGGGTGCGGCAGCGGCGGCCGCACCGGCACTCCCCCGGTGGCGAGCCGCAGCCCGGCCCGCAGGACCGGCCCCTCCTCGCACAGCCTGGCCATGCCGAAGGTGAGGCGCATCAGCGCCTCCAGAGCGGTGTAGCCCCGGCCGTCCAGCTCCGTCGCCAGTCGGCGCGAGGTTCTGGACTGGATCTCCATGATGGCGTGGGCGAGGTCCTCCTTCGCCGCGAAGTGGAAGTACAGGGCGCCCTTGGTGACTCCGGCGTGGGCCACGATCTCGCTCAGGCTGGTCGACTCGTAGCCGTGACGGTCGAACAGGTCGGCGGCGGCCCCGAGGATCGTCGCGCGGGTCTGTTCGGCGCGTAGCTGCCTCGCCATCGGCTGAACTCTCCTGGGCTGGAACTCAACAGGCCGTGCCGCCTGTCTTAACCCCCTGTACACGATAACTCACCGTCAGGTCCGCCTTTCTGCGACCCTGCGGACAGCGGCCCGGTCGGCCTCTTCGAGGCGCGTCCGGGCCGCCGTACGGGGTCAGTTGACGAACACCGTCGCGTTCCCGTCGGTCACGGGGGCGTAGGTGGCGGTGAAGTACCCGTTGGCGAAGCAGAGACCCGAGCCGGAGACCTTGGTGAAGTGCTGGTCCGCGAAGGCGATCGAGTTGGTGTCGTTGCTCGCGGTGCCGGTGAGGCCGGGGGCCTCGTAGACGCAGTTGATGCTGCCGAGGAGGGTGCGCAGGGCGACCGTCGTCCGGACGGTGGAGCCGCTCGGCGGGGTGACGGCGACGGCGCCGTCGGAGGAGACGGTGGTGGTGTAGGGCAGGTTGTGGACCGTGATGCCGTTGACGCCGAGGACGCCGGTGACGTTGCTGGTGCAGCTGCCGCTGTCGAAGGTGTGGGCGGTGAGCGACTCGGTGGCCGTGCCGGGGGCGGTCGGGTTGTCGGTGACGGTCACGGTGAACTGCGAGGACGTGCACGAGACGCCGCTGGTGCCGGTCGCGCTGGAGTGGAACGTGGCGCTGGTGCCGCTCGCCAGGGAGGCGGTGAGGGTGTCCCCGACCGCGACGGGCGTACCGCCCGCGGCGCCGGTGGTGAGGACGGGGGTGGCGGCCGCGCCGGTGCCCGCGGCGGCGGGGACCGCCGCGGGGAGGGTCAGCGCGGCGACGGCTGCGGTGAGGGTGAGGAGAGTACGAGTACGCATGCGGCTACCTCTTCCGGAAGTGGGGTTCGGTGAAGCAGGGGTGGCCGGTCGCGGAGGTGCGACCGGGCCGATGCGATGAGGTCCGGGCCGTGCCCGGTCGGACGTCGGGCGCGGGCCGGACCCATGGTCGCGGGCAGGCCGTGCCCGGTGAGTGCGGGCCCTGCCCAGGAGGTGCGGCGTGCCCCGTTGGGGGGCGGGGCCGGGCCCTGTCCGCAGGACGGGTCCCGGAGCCGGGAACGCGGACGGTGCCGCGGGAACGGATCCGGCGCCACGGATCCGGGGAAACAGGCAAAGTTGTAGACCTGACGTTCAGTCAGCGTCAAGCGAGCGCACACGAGTTGGCGAATAATCGCGGATCTCCGGAAGCGCCGGGCCGGAAAAGCAGCAGGTGGCACACAATCCCCACTCTTTACTCACACCTTGCTTGACCCTGCGGTGTAACCACCGGTAACTTCCGATTGGCTACTGGTGCGTAACGTGAAAGCCCCTGCACCCGCCGGGAGTTGCCGGGAGGCGCGCGCACCAGCCGCTGTCCGCGCCAGGACAACGTGCCGCTCAAGAACGTGCCACTGAAACCCGATCCGCATTCACTATGCCTGGGAGCAGACATGGCCTCGTCCTCGGACGTCACCCCGTCCGCCGGCAACACCCCCGAACCCGAGACCGGCCCCGAAGGCGTCTTCGCGCCGGAAGCCGCCGGGGCCCCCACGAGACGCGGCCGGGTCAGGCTGCGCCGGGCCGCGGTACTGGCCGTGCCGGCCGCCGCGGTCACCGCGGGGCTGGCGATCCTCACCGCCCAGGGCGCCCTGGGCGTGCAGTTCGCGATCTCCGGCATGCCCTTCACGGTCACCGCCACGGAACTCGACGGCACCGGGTTCGCCCAGTTCGGCGGCCTCGACAACATGGCCGAGGGCAGCCCGAACGCCGGGGACACCGGCGGGCAGGTACTGGTCGTCACCTCCGTGATCAAGGAGGCGAAGCTCACCAAGCTGTGCCAGAGCGTCGACCTGGGCGGCACCAACCTGCTCATCACCGCGGGCGAGGGCGACACCAGGGTGTCCGCGAGCGACCTGACCACCGACTCGACGTTCCTGTCGGGTGACGCCTCCTTCAACAACATCGAGATCGGCAACGACGCCAGCACGCTGGACAAGGCCGGCCCGAAGGGCCGCGGGCCGATCGGCGTCTTCAGTCAGCAGGCCGACACCGTGCACATCAAGAACCTGCGGCAGACCAACTACGCGACCACGGCGGCGGTGTTCAAGCTGCCCGGCCTGAAGCTGCGCTTCAGCGGGTCGGGCTGCTGATGCCCCGGGACGGACGGGAGGGTTTCCGGGCCGGCTTCCGCCGCTGGCGCTCCGGGCGGCCGTTCTGGGGCGGGTTGCTGCTCACCCTGGCGGGGGCCGAGGTCCTCTTCACCATGAAGGCGTCCTTCGAGGTCGTCCTGCACGTGGGCATGCAGGGCGTGGCCGGCTACCTTCTGCCGGTCGTGATGCTGCTGTGCGGACTGCTGGCCCTGGTGAACCCCTCCCAGCGGCTCTTCTACTCGCTCATCGGCGTCCTGGCCTCCCTGGGCACGTGGGTCACCTCCAACCTGGGCGGGTTCCTCGTCGGGCTGCTCCTCGGCTGCGTCGGCAGCTGCCTGGTCTTCGGCTGGCTGCCCGACCAGGAGTCGCGCCGCGAACGCCGACGCCGCAGGAAGGAGGCCCGGGCCGCGCGTACGGTCCCGCGGCCTCTGGAACAGCGGGCGGGCGGACCCGTCTGACACCGGGCCACCGGCGTCCGCGCCCCGGCCCGCACCCGGAGCCGGACGCCGGGCTTCCGTGCGTACTCGCGACTTCCGTGCGTGCTCGCGACTTCCGTGCGTGCTCGCGCTTCGGCCACGCCTCACCGGTGCTCCACCCGCCCCGTTCATCACGATGCGGCACCGACAACTCACACCTGGTCGCTGGTCACTTGACTACCGGCCGTCACTCACGGTTTGCTCCGGCCAGGCGAGATTCACCCGGTTGGCGTACCGACACACGGCTCCGGTCCACCTCGTCCCGTTCCTCCTGCTCGGCCGCACAGCGAGGTGCCCCAACCCCCATGAGTACATCTCCCCCGCCCACCCACTCCCTTGGACGCCTCCGCGCCACGGCCCTCGTCGCGGCCGTCTGTCTGCTGGCGGCCGGCTGCTCCGCCCTCGGCGGGGAGGAGGACGGCTCGGCCGCGGACACCGCGGGCGGGTCCGGCGCCGACCGGATGAAGATCGTCATGGTCACCCACGGCGGTGAGGGCGACGCCTTCTGGGACCGGGTGCGCAAGGGCGCCGAGGCCGCGGCCGACAAGGACGGCGTCGACCTGACGTACGCCGGCGACGCCGACTCCGCCGACCAGGCCGACCTGGTGCGGGACGCGATCCGCGACAAGGCCGACGGCATCGCCGTGACCCTGGCCAAACCGCAGGCGATGAAGGGACCCGTCGCCGAGGCCAAGGCGGCCGGCATTCCCGTGGTCGGCCTGAACTCCGGTATCGACGCCTGGCGGTCCACCGGGCTCCTGGAGTACTTCGGGCAGGACGAGAGCGTCGCGGGCCGGGCCGTCGGCGACAAGCTGAACGACCTCAAGGCCCGGCACGCCCTGTGCGTCATCCACGAGCGGGGCAACGTCGCGCTGGAGGCCCGCTGCGCCGGCGTGAAGAAGACCTTCGAGGGCGAGACCGAGATGCTCTACGTCGAGGGCACCGACATGAAGGCCGTCGGCGCGGCCGTCACCGCTCGGCTGCGGCAGGACTCCAGCATCGACGAGGTCGTCATGAACGGCGCGGCGTTCGCCCTCACCGCGGTCGAGTCGGTCGACGAGGCGGGCAGCAGCGCTAAGGTCGCCACCTTCGACCTCGACAAGGACCTCGTCGCAGCGGTCAAGCGCGGGGACGTGCAGTTCGCGGTGGACCAGCAGCCGTACCTCCAGGGGTATCTCGCGGTGGACGCGCTCTGGCTGTACCGCACCAACGGCAACGTCAGCGGTGGCGGAGTGGCACCCGTACTGACCGGCCCCGCGTTCGTGACCCGGACGAACGCCGACGCGGTCGCGAAGTTCGCCGCGGGCGGCACCCGGTGACCGGGCACCGCGGCCGCCGGCGCCCGCGCACAACCGCCACCCTCCCCCACTGATCGCCTAGGACGACGATGTCTGCACGGACAGGTGCCCGGCGCCGCCTCGGCTCCATACGTCTCTCCCTGATCCTCCTGGCCCTCGTCCCCGGCGTCACCCTCGCCGCCGTGTGGGGGGTGACGACGATCCAGATGTTCTCGGAGGGCCTGCGGCTGCGCGCGCAGACGGAACTGAGCCGCGACACCGGGGCCATGGGTACCGAGGCGGCGCTCGCACTGCAGAAGGAGCGCAGTCTGTCGGCCGCCCATCTGGCCGAGCCCGGCGGTGACCGGGCGGAACTGGACGCCCAGCGGAAGAAGACGGACGAGGCGGTCGCCCAACTCGTCGGCCAGTCCGACGCGATCGAGAGCGCGCCCGCCCGCGTCTCGGACCGGCTCTACTCGGTGCTCGGCTCGGTGGGCAGCCTGGAGTACTACCGCAACCAGGTGGACGACCCCAGCGACATCACCTCCGACCAGGCGCTCGACCAGTACACCTCGATCATCGACGAGCAGATCCACGCCTTCCAGGAGCTCTCCCAGGTCGACGACGGCGACCTCACCTCGCAGGCCGGGCCGCTGGTCGCCCTGGAGCACGCTGCGGAGCTGGTCTCCCAGGAGGACGCCCGGCTCACCCTGGCCTGGCCGTCCGGCCGGATGGACGAGGAGGAGTGGGCGCGGTTCGCGCAGTTGGTCCACACCCGGCGCTGGCTCGTCCAGGACCAGATCGTCCCCGCCCTGCGCGGCAGCGCCAAGGCGCAGACCGAGCGGATCCTCGCGAGCCCCGAGTGGCGGACCCTGGGGGCCGTCGAGGACCAGGTGCTCGCGGCCCGCGCGGCGGACGGCGACGACCGGATCGACCTGCCGGACGCGCGGCAGCGCTGGACCACCGCCCTGGACAAGGTCTCCGACCAGTACGCGGCGCTGATCAGGCAGCAGACGGACGGGTTGCTCGACCGCAGCGCCGACGAGGCACGCGGGCTGCTGATCACGGCCGCCTCGCTCAGCGCGGGTGGGCTGATCGCCCTGGTGCTCTGCGTCGCCATGTCCTGGCGCATCACCCGCTCGCTGTCCCGCCGGCTGCGCGGGCTGCGGCTGGCCACGCTGAGCCTGGCCGAGGAACGGCTGCCCGACGTGGTGGCCCGGCTGGAGCGGGGCGAGAAGGTGGACGTGGAGTCGGCGACCCCGCCGCTGGACTACGGGCGGGACGAACTCGGGCAGGTCGCGCAGGCGTTCAACACGGCACAGCGCACCGCCGTGCACACCGCCGTGGAACTCGCCGACACCCGGCGCGGCTTCCAGAAGGTCATCCTCGGCATCGCCCGGCAGAGCCAGAACCTCGTCAACATGCAGCTCGGCAAGCTGGACGCGCTGGAGCGCGAGCACACCGACCCGGAGATCCTCAAGGGTCTGTACGAACTGGACTCCACGGCCAGCCAGTTGCGCCGCTACGAGGAGAACCTCGTCATCATCAGCGGCGAGCAGCCACGGCGCACCTGGCGCGAGCCCGTCGCGCTGGTCGACATCCTGCGCAGTGCCGTCGGCGAGGTCGCCGAGTACCAGCGGGTGGAGCTGCACACCGACGAGGAGGTGGCCCTCGCACCGCCCGCGGTGGCCGACGTGATCCACCTGCTCGCCGAACTCATCGACAACGCGACCGCCTACTCCCCCGCCCCTCATCCGGTCGGGGTGCGGGCGGCACTGGTTGCCAAGGGGCTGGCCGTCGAGATCGAGGACCGCGGGCTCGGCCTGTCGGAGGAGGACTACGCCTCGTTCAACGCCCAGCTGGCGGTGGTACCGCAGTTCGACGTGGTCGCGCTCGCCGACGACCTGCGGCTCGGCATGTTCGTCGTGGCCCGGCTCGCACACCGGCACGGCATCACCGTCACGCTGCGCTCCTCCCCGTACGGCGGGACCACGGCGATCGTGCTGATCCCGCACGACATCGTGGTCCGCGAGCCGGTCGACGCGGCCCACGGCCCCGACCGTACGGCGTCTCCCGAGACACCCGAAACGCCTGCGACCGGCGTGCCCGGAGCGGCCTCCGTGTCCGAGACGCCCTCCGTGCCCGGGGCGGCCAGCGTGCCCGGGGCGGACCCCGCTGCCGCGAAGCGGCCCGTACGGACGGTACGGCCCGCACCCGCGAACCGGCCCGGCGCTACCGCCCCGACCGCGACGTCCGCGTCGTCCGCGTCGTCCGCGTCGTCCGCGTCGTCCGCCCCCTCCGCGTCCGAGCGGAACGGCCTGGCCCCGCTGCCCCGCCGGGTGCCGCAGACCAGCCTCGCCGCGGAGTTGCGCGACGAGGAGGACGCCGGGACCGGCCGGGACGACGGGCCCGAGGGCGCGTCCGGCGACCACGACGACTTCACCGCCGAGCGCGCCGCCTCGTCCCTCGCCGGTTTCCGGAGCGGCACCCTGCGGGCCCAGGCCGATGACGCCGCCCCCGACGCCACCGCCACCGACGCCGAGGCCGAGGCCGAGGCCGAAGCCGACGAGCAGGTCCTCTCCTCCGCCGCCCCCTCGACCTCGACCGCCGACCGCCGACCGCCGACGAAGGACACGCAATGACCCGACCCTCCCCCGCCACGCACACCGAGCTGGACCAACTGCTCACCGGACTCGTGGAGCGGGTCGCCGACGTGAACCAGGCGGTGGTGCTCTCCGAGGACGGTCTGGTCGTCAGCAAGTCCACCGGCTTCCCGCGCGACGACGCCGAGCGGCTGGCGGCGACCGCGTCGGGCCTGATGAGCCTCAGCAAGGGCGTCAGCATGGACTTCCGCGGCGGCCCCGTGCGCCAGGCACTGATCGAGATGGCCAACAGCTACCTGATACTCACCTCCGCCGGCGCCGGCGCCCACCTCGTCGTGCTCACCGGCCCGAACGCCGACGTCGGCGTGGTGGCGTACCAGATGAACATGCTGGTGAAGAGGATCGGCGAGCACCTGAGCGCGGCACCGCGGGCCACCGCCGGCCCCGGCGAGTGACGTGACCGGAGGCGACGCGGGCGGCCGGCTCGTACGGCCGTTCACCCTGACCGGCGGCCGGACCCGGCCCAGCCGCGCCGACTTCACCCTCATCACGACGGTGACCGCGATCGACCCGCAGCCCACGCGGTCCGCGCGACCGCAGCCCGAGCACCTGCGGATCCTGCGGCTGTGCGCCGAGCCCGTCGCCGTGGCGGAGGTCGCGGCCCGCCTGGACCTGCCGGTGAGCGTGGTCGTCATCCTGCTCTGCGACCTGCTGGAGGCCGACCGGATCACCGCCCGGCCCCCGCACCCGGTCTCCCGAGCCACCCCGGACCTGGACCTGCTGCAGAAAGTGAGGGACGGCCTTGGCCGGCTCTGACCGCGCCGCTGAGGCGCCCACGGCACCCGCATCCCCGGCTGCCGCCCCCGACGCCGTGAAGATCCTGATCGCCGGTGGTTTCGGCGTCGGCAAGACCACCATGGTCGGTTCGGTCAGCGAGATAGCCCCGCTGCGCACCGAGGAACCGCTGACCGCGGCGGGACTGGACGTCGACGACCTCGCCGGCATCGCGGAGAAGCGGGCCACGACCGTGGCCCTGGACTTCGGGCGGATCGGCATCGGCCGGGAACTGGTGCTGTACCTCTTCGGAACGCCCGGTCAGCAGCGGTTCTGGTTCATGTGGAACGACCTGGCGATCGGTGCCCTCGGCGCCGTGGTCCTGATCGACGTGCGCAGGCCAGAGTCGAGCTTCGCGGCCATCGACTTCTTCGAGCGGCGGGGCATTCCGTTCGTCGTCGGCGTCAACGGCTTCCACGGACGGCATCCGTATCCGGCCGAGGAGATCCGGGAGGCCCTGGCGCTGCCGGAGCACGTGCAGGTGCTGCTGTGCGACGCGCGGGAGCGGACCTCCTGCCGGGATGTCCTCATCGCCCTGATCGACCAGCTGATCGACGCCGCGGCCGGGGCCGCGGCGTCGTGACCGGCGTACGGCGGGTCAGACCAGGCCCGCCGACTCGAGCCACTCCTTGGCCACGTCCAGCGGGTCCTTCTTGTCCAGCTGCACCTGCGCGTCCAGGTCGAGGAGGGTCTTCGTGTCCAGCTTGGCGGAGACCGCGTTGAGCGTGTCGACGCCCTCCTGGGACAGGCTCTCCTTGTGGACCAGCGGTGTCACGTTCGCGTACCCGAAGAGGTTCTCCGGGTCCTTCAGGACGACGAACTTCTCCTTGATGATGGTCGGGTCGGTGGTGAAGATGTCCGCCGCCTGAACGGTGTTCTTCGTCAGCGCCGACTGGGTCAGCGGGCCGCCCGCGTCGAGCGCCTTGAAGGACTTGAACTTCAGCCCGTACACGGACTCCAGGCCCTTCAGACCCTGCTGCCGGGTCTGGAACTCGGGCGAACCGCCGATCACCAGGTCCGGCGCGATCTCCTTGAGGTCGGCGAGGGTCGACTCGGCGGTGAGGCCGTGCTTCTTGGCGGTCTCGGCGTTGACGCTGACCGAGTCCTTGTTCTCGGCCGGCGACGACTCCAGCAGCGTCAGCTTCTTGTCGAGCTTGGCGTTGGCCGCGGTGTTGACCGCCTCGGTGGACTTCTGCTCCGCCTCCGGGTCGAGGTAGGCCAGCAGCGCGCCGTTGTACTCCGGCAGCACCGTGACCGAGCCGTTCTTCATCAGGCCGTACGTCGTCTCCCGGCTGCCGATGTTGTGCTTGTAGGTGACCTTGAGGCCCTTCGCCTTGAGCGCCTCGCCGTAGATGTCGGCGAGGAGGGTGCTCTCGGCGAAGTTGTTCGAGCCGACGACGACGGTGCCGGCCTCCGCCTTCTCCCCGGCGAGGGGGTTGTCGGAGGTGTCGTCGGAGGAGGAACAGCCCGCGAGCAGCGCCGCCGCGGCGGTGAGCGCGACGGCCGCCGCACCGGTGTGCCTCGTCCTGGACCTGCTGCTCTTCGCGGTAGAAGTCATCCACCGATCCAAACGAGCCACTTGTCGGTCAGTCAAGAACGGCCTGGTTACGGTTTCTTTCACAACTGTGTTCGAGTCCGATTCCGAGGCCGTGTTCCGGCGTCAGCGCCTGCGCACCCCCGGCGACACCGCCAGCCGTCCCGCCGCCCAGAACACGGCGAGCGTGACGAGCGCCAGGAGCGCCACCAGGGTGGCACCGCCGACCACCTTCTCGTAATTGCGCTGGTAGAGCCCGTCGATGATGTACCGGCCGATCCCGCCGAGACTGACGTACGCGGCGATGGTCGCCGTCGACACGACCTGGATGGCCGCCGAACGCAGCCCGCTGAGGACCAGCGGCAGGGCGACGGGCAGCTCGACCCGGAAGAGGATGCTCGACTCGTGCATGCCCATGCCGCGCGCGGCGTCCACCGGGGAGGGGTCGACCGAGCGGACCGCCTCGTAGGTGGTCACCAGGATCGGCGGGATGGCGAGTACGACCAGCGGGACCATCACGGGCAGCAGGCCGATACCGACCACGACGGCGATCAGCACCAGCAGACCGAAGCTGGGCAGCGCGCGGGCGGCGGTGGCGACGAAGGCGACGGCGTTGCCACCGCGTCCGGTGTGCCCGGTGAGCAGCCCCACGGGCAGGCCGATCGCGGCGGCGAGGCCGAGGGCCATCAGCGTGTACTGGACGTGTTCCAGCAGGCGCTGCGGGATGCCGTCGTAGCCGTGCCAGTGGGCGCTGTCGCTGAAGAAGGCGTTGACGAAGTTGAGTACGTTCACCGGGCGACCGCCTTCTCCGGCGTCTCCGGCGACTCCGCCTTCTCCGCCTTCTCCGGTTCGGACCGCTCCTGCCGCACGGCGGCCTCCTTCGGGCGCTTGCCCTTGCCGCGCGGCATCCAGGGCGTCAACAGGTTCCGGACCAGGACGAGCGCCGCGTCGCACAGGACCGCCAGTACGGCGGTGGTGAGGACGGAGTTCACCGCGAGTTCGGGACGGCCGTACTTCTGGGCGTCCGCGAGCAGGTTGCCGAGGGCGCCCTGGTTGCCGATGAGGGCGCCGACGCTGACCAGGGAGATGCTGGCGGACACGGCCACCCGGAGCCCGGCGAGGATCGCGGGCACGGCGATCGGCAACTGCACCTGCAGATACCGCCGTACCGGCCCGAAGCCCATCGCGGTGGACGCGGCCAGGGTCTCCTCGGGCACCGACCGCACACCGTCGACGATCGCCGGGACGAGCACCACCAGGCTGTACACGGCCAGCGGGATCATCACGGTCAGCTCGGTCTGGCCGGTGTAGTCGATGAGGACGACGAAGACGGCCAGTGACGGAACGGCGTAGAACACGGTGGTCACGCCGAGCACGGGCGGGTACAGCCAGCGGAACCGCACACAGAGCTGGGCGACGGGCAGCGCGAGCAGCAGCCCGGCCAGCACCGGCAGCAGCGCCTCGCGCAGGTGCAGCCCGATCAGGCCGAAGTAGGTGTTGCCGAGGTCGCTCGGGATGTCGAAGAAGCCGTTCACGGGCCGACCTTCGTGACACCGGCGGGCCCCGCCTGCGGCGCGTCGCCGTCCTGTACGTCGCCGGCCGGTGCGTCGTCCGCCGGTGCGTCACCGGTGTTCCCGGCATGGTGCGCGGCGCGGATCGCCTCGCCGATGGTCTGCTGGGAGACGACGCCGGCCACCCGGCCGTCGGCGTCCACGGCGACGGCCCAGCCGGTGGGCGAGAGCACGGCGCAGTCGAGCGCGGCCCGCAGCGAGTCGGCGCCGGGCACGAACGGCCGCCCGTACGGCAGCAGCGCCTCCACCGCGATGTCCCCGGCGGTCAGATCCCGCGGTTCGGCCCAGCCCAGCGGCCTGCCCTCCCCGTCGGTCACCAGCAGGTAGGGGGCGTCGGGCGCGGCGAGCTGCTCGGCCGTGGCGTCCACGCGTACGACCGGGCCGCTCGTCAATTCCAGGTCCGCGGAGGGGAAGAAGGACAGCCGCCGGATGCCGCGGTCGGCACCGAGGAAGTCCTCGACGAAGTCGTCCGCGGGGTTCGACAGCAGTTCGGCGGGGGGCGCGAACTGGGCGAGCCGGCCGCCGGTGCGCATCACCGCGACCATGGTGCCCAGCTTGATGGCCTCGTCGATGTCGTGCGTGACGAAGACGATGGTCTTGCCGAGCTCCTCCTGGATGCGCAGGAGTTCGTCCTGGAGCCCCTTGCGGACCACGGGGTCGACGGCGGAGAACGGCTCGTCCATGAGCAGCACGGGCGGGTCGGCGGCGAGCGCCCGCGCCACACCGACGCGCTGCTGCTGGCCGCCGGAGAGCTGGTACGGGTACCGCTTGCCGAGGGAGGCGTCGAGCCCCACCCGCTCCATCAGCTCCACCGCCCGTTCGCGGGACGCCTGTTTGCCCCAGCCGATCATGCGGGGCACGGTGGCGATGTTGTCGATGATCGTCCGGTGCTGGAAGAGCCCGGCGTTCTGGATGACGTATCCCATCGACCGGCGCAGCGTGGTGACCGGCTGCCGCTGGAGGTCCGCGCCGTCGAGGAGGATGGCGCCCTCGGTGGGCTCGACCATTCGGTTGATCATCCGCAGGGTCGTCGTCTTGCCGCAGCCGGACGGCCCGACGAGGACCGTGATCGAGCGGTCCGGTATCTCCAGCGACAGCCTGTCGACCGCCACGGTGCCGTCCGGGTACCGCTTGGTGACTGATTCCATCCGTATCAAAACGCCGAATACCCTTCGGGTGGGGCGGAAGTTCTGGCCAGGTCGCTACGGGTCGTTGCCGGGAGAGTCTAGACGTCCGATGTTGCGGACCCGCACGGCGCACGGCATCGCCTCGCACGACCTGACCGAGTCGGCCGCCCGGCTGCCGCTGCGGGTGGACGGGCGGGACGGCGGGCGGGAGGTGGCGGAGCTGCGGACCGCGTTCAACACGATGCTGGAGCACATCGACGACTCACTGGCGGTGCGCGCCGAGGCCGAGCAGCGGCTGCGCCGGTTCGTCGCGGACGCCTCGCACGAGCTGCGCACCCCGCTGATGTCGGTGCGGGGCTACGCCGACCTGTTCCAGTACGCGGCGGCCAACGCCCCGGAGGAACGGGAGCGGCATCTGGCCCGGCTGCGCGCCGAGGCGGCCCGGATGGGTGTGCTCCTGGACGACCTGCTGCTGCTCGCCCGGCTGGACGCGGCCGAGGTGGAGGCGCCGCTGCGCTGGGAGGACGCGGATCTGACGGAGCTGGTACGGCAGGCGGGCGACGCCTTCCGCGCCGGTCACCCGGAGCATCCGCTGACGGTGACGGCCGGTCCCGCGGTGGTGAAGCTGCGCATGGACCCGCAGCGGATCCGGCAGGTGCTCGACAACCTGCTGACCAACGCGGCCGTGCACACCCCGCCGGGCACGAAGGTCTCGGTCGCCGTCTCCGTGACGGCCGAAGCGGTCCGAGTGGCGGTCGCCGACACGGGGCCGGGCATCCCGGCCGCCGACCGGGAGCGGATCTTCGACCGCTTCTACCGCGTCGACAAGGCCCGCAGCCGCGACCGCGGGGGCAGCGGGCTGGGCCTCGCCGTGGCCGGTTCGCTGGTGCGGGCGCACGGCGGCACGATCGAGCTGGGCGGCGAGCCGGGCGCGACGGTGTTCACCGTGACGCTCCCGGCCGCCGGGCTCTGAACCGCGGGTTCAGCCCTCCGTGGGCGCCAGCCGCAGCGAGATGCTGTTGATGCAGTACCGCTGGTCGGTGGGGGTCGGATACCCCTCGCCCTTGAACACGTGCCCGAGGTGCGATCCGCACCGTGCGCAGCGCACCTCCGTGCGCACCATGCCGTGGGACCGGTCCTCGATCAGCTCGACCGCGTCGGTGTCCTTCGGGTCGAAGAAGGACGGCCAGCCGCAGTGCGACTCGAACTTGGTGGTGGAGGTGAACAGCTCCGCACCGCAGGCGCGGCAGGAGTAGACGCCCTCGGTCTTGGTGTCGGTGTACTCACCGGTGAAGGCGGGCTCGGTGCCGGCCTGGCGCAGGACGGCGTACTCGGCCGGAGCCAGTTCCGCGCGCCACTGCTCGTCCGGCTTCTCGACGTCGTACGACATGAGTCCTCAGCCCCTTACTTACCCGTGCTCGACAGCTGGTCCAGGATGCGCGGTCCGAGGTCGGTGACGTCGCCCGCGCCCATGGTGAGAACGAGATCACCGGCCTTCGCCATTCCCGCGACCACCGAGGGCGCCCCGTCCTTGTCGTGGACCGGAGTGACGTCGGCGCCCGCGGCCCGGGCCGCCTCGATGATCAGCTCGCTGGTGATGCCCGGGATCGGGTCCTCGCGGGCGGGGTAGATGTCGAGGACGACCGAGGCGTCGGCCAGTGCCAGGGCCTGGCCCATCTCCTTGCCCAGCTCCTGGGTGCGGGAGAACAGGTGCGGCTGGAAGAGGACGAGGATGCGGGCGTCGCCGACCGCGGCGCGCATGGCCTCCAGGTCCGCCGTCATCTCGGTGGGGTGGTGCGCGTAGGAGTCGACGACCTGGACGCCGGCCGCCTCGCCCTTGAGCTGGAGGCGCCGCTTGACGCCCGTGTAGGCGGCCAGGGCGGGGGCCAGCTCGGCGGCGGGGATGCCGAGTGCCGCGCCCGCGGCGAGGGCGGCGACCGCGTTGTGCGCGTAGTGGCGGCCCGGGACGGAGACCGCGAAGGTCAGCTCAGCGCCGTCCATCACCACGGTGACCTCGCTCTTCAGGCCCTGCGGGACGACCGACAGGATCCGTACGTCGGCGTCCTCGGACTCCCCGTACGTCACCGTGCGCACCGACCCGGCCAGTCGCCGCGTCAGCTCCCGGGCGCCGTCCTGGTCGGCCGCGATCACCAGGGTGCCGCCGGGGACGATCTTGCCGGCGAAGGTCTCGAAGGACTCGTAGATCTCGTCCATCGACGCGTAGTTGGCGTGGTGGTCGAGTTCGACGTTGAGGACGATGGCGACCTCGGGGGCGTACTTGTGGAAGCTGCGGTCGCTCTCGTCCGCCTCGGCCACGAAGATCTCGCCGTCGCCGTGCAGGGCGTTGGAGCCGGGCGCGTCCAGGTCGCCGCCGATCGCGTACGACGGGTCCAGGCCAAGCTCGGACAGGGAGACCGCCAGCATGGAGGTGGTGGTGGTCTTGCCGTGCGTGCCGGCGACCGCGATCGGGCGCAGCCCGTTCATCAGGGCGGCGAGGGCGTCGGAGCGGTGGACGACCGGGATGCCGCGTTCGGCCGCGCGGGCCAGCTCCGGGTTGTCCTCGCGGATCGCCGACGACACGACCACGCAGCTCGCGTCGTCGGCGAGGTGCTCCGCCGCGTGCCCGATGTGCACGGTCGCGCCGAGCGCGCGCAGGGCGTCGGCGGTCGCGGACTCCTTGGCGTCGCTGCCCGCCACCTCGGCGCCGCGCTGGGCGAGGATCTTGGCGATGCCCGACATTCCGGCGCCGCCGATGCCGATGAAGTGCGGTCGGTCCATGGCGGTAGGAAGGCCGGGTGCCATGCGCTGTTCTCCCCAGAGGTGCGACGGGTGGTACGAGAGGTGGTGCTTGCGAGCGTGCTGCTCGCGAGCGGTGGTCGTGCTGGCGGGCGCGCCCCCGGCGCGGGGTCCTGGAGCGCGGCCCCAGCCTATGCCTTGCTGTGGGAGAACAGTTTCAGGACCGGTACGCCGACCTTGTGCCGGGCCCGCGAGGCCCAGTCCCGGTGGAAGAACTCCTCCACGTAGTGCGGATCGGTCAGGACGATCACCTCGTCGGCCCCGATCTCCAGGACCAGGGACTTGAGCTCGTCGAGCGGGTGGTCCTCGATCAGGCGGCCCTCGGCCTCGGCGCCGGACGCGCGCAGGGCGGTGAGGGACACCTCCAGTGCCCGCTGCCCGACGCTCTGCGCCTCCTGGCCCTCGGGCGTCTCGCCCTCGCGTACGGCGTCGTCGAGCTCGCCGAGCGCGACGTCGTCGATGGCTCTCAGCAGCCTGTCCGCCTGATCGCCGCGCGGCTGGAGCAGCACGTGGAAGGCGACCGCCTCCTCCCCGTGCAAGGTGGTGACGAACTCCACGTCGGCGGACGTCAGGGCCTTCTCGATCATCAAAACGCTTGTGAACACTCAGGCGCCCCTTCTCCTTCGAGGGACCGTCGGGCCCACCCTCCGTAGGCCTTACCGGTCCCTGCGGAAACCATCCTGCCCCGTGATCGCACGGGTACTGCCGGATTCAGTGTGCCCGGCGCGGACTAAGCGGAACGGTAGATTCCACCGATTCCCTCAGTCACGCCGGTACCGGGTGAAGAGGAAGCCCTCCTCCTCAAGCAGGGACGCGAGCGCGAACCGCCGCGGGACCTCGACCGAGGGTCCGCCCGCGATGCGCTGCGCGTCACCCGCGGTGAGCATCGGCGAGACGGTCAGGCACAGCTCGTCGAGCACCCCGGCCGTGACGAACTGCCCCAGCAGCCGTGGTCCGCCCTCGGTCAGCAGCCGGGTGTGACCGAGCCCGACGAGCGCGTCGACGGCACGGGCGGGGTCCACGCCGACGCCGTCACCGGCGATCACCACCCGGGCGCCGGCCTTCTCGGCGGCCGCGATCCGGGCCGGGGCCGCGGCCGCGCCGGTCAGGACCAGGGTGGGTACCAGCGGCGAGGTGAACAACGGCAGGGAGAAGTCCAGCTCCAGGCTCGCGCTGACCACCGCGATCGCCGGCGCGGGGCTCTGCCCGGCCGCCCGCCGCAGCTCCGCGAACTCCGCACGCGAGCGTGCCGGGCGGTACCCCTCCTGGCGTACGGTCTCGGCGCCGGCGACCACCACGTCCGCCAGGGCGCGCAGGGTGCCGAAGATGCGCATGTCGGCCGCGCTGGAGATGGGCTGGGACCGGCCGTCGTGCTGGGCGGCACCGTCGAGGGTGGAGACCATGTTCGCCCGCAGCCACGCCCCCGGCCGCCCGTCCTGTCCGGGATAGGCGTAGGCGGCGGCCAGCTCGGCGAGGCTCCACTCCCGATCGGTCCCGTCGGAGCCCGGTCCGGCTGTCTGATCGGTCACAGGGGTCACGGGGAACAGGCGTCGCATGCCGTGCAGTGTTCCACGCACCGACCAACCGAACCGCGCACGCATCCGCGCAGCCCGCGGCCCCGCAACCGCACAGCCCGCGACCGCGCGCGCAGCCGCGCAACCCCGCAGCCCCGCAGCCCCGCAGCCCCGCAACCGCGCAACCGCGCAGCCGCGCAGCCGCGCAGCCGCGCAGCCGCGGGCAATCGTGCCGCCAAGGGCGGCACGGGTGGGCGCGGCGGCACCCCGCAACGCCGGGCCGCGCACCCCACCCCCGCCCAGCCCCCACCGGGCAACCGAACAACGCACGGTCCGGGCACACGCACCCCCCGCCCCCACGCTCCCGCACCCGCACCCGCACCCGCACCCGCACCGACCCACGTCACACCCCCCACACCGCCCGGCACCCCCCGGACAGGCCCTACCATGGACCCCCGTGTCGTCCTCCTCCCCCGCCCCCGGTTCCGCCCCCTCCGGTCGCCCCCCGATAGCCGGGACGGAGCCCGCCTCCGCCCCGCTGTCCCTGTGCGCCCGCGAGCCGCGCGTCCCCGCGGACCGCCTGGTCGCCGAGATGGTGCCCCCACCCCGCTTCGACTCGGTGCGCTTCAGCACCTACATCCCGGACCCGAACCAGCCCAGCCAGAGCGAGGCCGTCCGGGTCCTGGAGGACTTCGCGACCGGACTGGACGGGACCCCGGCCGCCACCGGCAGGCGCGGCCTCTTCGGCCTCGGTCTCGGTCTCGGCAGAAGCAAGGCCCCGAAGCCCCCCGCCGGCCCCCGCGGCGTCTACCTCGACGGCGGCTACGGCGTCGGCAAGACCCACCTGCTGGCCTCCCTGTGGCACGCCACCCCCGCCGAGCCCTCCCGCAAGGCGTTCGGCACCTTCGTGGAGCTGACCAACCTCGTCGGTGCCCTCGGCTTCCAGCAGACCGTGCAGACTCTCTCCGGGCACCGTCTCCTCTGCATCGACGAGTTCGAGCTCGACGACCCCGGCGACACCGTCCTCGTCTCCAGCCTGCTCGCCCGGCTGGTCGAGGCGGGCGTGGCGCTCGCCGCCACCTCCAACACACTGCCGGGCAAGCTCGGCGAGGGCCGCTTCGCGGCGGCCGACTTCCTGCGCGAGATCCAGGGCCTGTCCGCCCACTTCCGCGCCCTGCGCATCGATGGCGAGGACTACCGCCACCGCGGCCTGCCCGAGGCGCCGGCCCCGTACTCCGACGAGCAGGTGACCCGCGCGGCGCGGGCCACCGAGGGCGCCTCCCTGGACGACTTCCCCGCGCTCCTCGACCACCTCGCCCGCGTCCACCCCAGCCGTTACGGCGCCCTGACCGACGGCCTCACGGCCGTGTGCCTCACCGGGGTGCGCTCGGTGCCGGACCAGTCGACGGCACTGCGCCTCGTGGTGCTCGCGGACCGGCTCTACGACCGTGAGGTGCCCGTCCTGGCCTCCGGGCTGCCGTTCGACCGGCTCTTCAGCGAGGAGATGCTGAAGGGCGGGTACCGCAAGAAGTACTTCCGGGCGATCTCCCGGCTCACCGCGCTGGCCCGGGATGCGGCACGCCTGGTCGACACCGCCTGAGCGCGGCCGGAACGGCCTGTTCCCGCCAACTCACCCGCGACTTTCAGGCTCTCTTCAGCTCGTAACGCTGCGTTAACCCTGCAAAGCTCTTTGCAGGGTTAACGTGTTTCTTGACCGCGCATTGACCATGCGTTGGCAGTGCATTGACCTTGCGTCGGCCATGTGTCGGCACATGCCACTGGCGAGAACTGCCTGGAGGGGGGCGTAGGTTGCGAGCCACGACGGCCCGGACCGCGGTTGCGTTCCTCGCCGCCGTCCTGATCGCCCTGGTGGCCTTCGCTCCCGGCGCACCCTTCGCATCCGCGCATACGAGCCGTGATGCCGTGGCCAATGCCCATCCCGGAACCACCCTCACCGGCATGGCATCGCACGACGAGACCGTCACCTGCCACGACGTCGGCCGGTCCGGGCACCCGAACAGTTCCCCGCGCGTCCGCGACCGGCACCGCACCACCGCCGCGCCCCAGCCCGAGGCTCCCGAACGCCCGTATCTGCGGCAGCGCGGCGCGGCGGCGCCCGAACCTGCCATGTCCGGCCGTGCGACGGGACACCGGCCGAGATCCGCGCCGGACCGCTCCCCGGCGGCACTTCAGGTCTTCCGCTGCTGAGGGACCGGAACATTCCCACCTCTGTCCTGCCCGTCCGACGCGCCCCCACAGCGCGCCAGGAGGAATCACCACATCATGCAGCCCCTCATCGACAACGCCCGCACGTACGGACAGCGCCCTGAGGAGTTCGCCGGGCTCGCCGAAGGCCAGTCGCCCGAAGTCCTGTTCATCACCTGCTCCGACTCCCGGGTCGTACCCGCCCTGATCACGGGTGCCGGGCCCGGCCGGCTCTTCGAGCTGCGCACCGCGGGCAACATCGTCCCGCCGTACGGCGCCGAGCGCCCGACCGGCGAGGCGGCCACCATCGAGTACGCCGTGGAAGTGCTCGGCGTCACCGACATCGTGGTCTGCGGCCACTCGCACTGCGGCGCCGTCGGCGCCCTGGTGCGCGGCGACGACCTGTCCGCCGTACCCGCCGTGCGCGACTGGCTGGCGCACGCCGCGGACGAGCCGAAGCCGTGCGACCCCGCCGACCCGACGGTCGCCGAGGCCGTGCGGCACCACGTCCTGGCACAGCTGCTGCGGCTGCGCTCCTACCCCTGTGTCGAGCGGCGGCTGACGGACGGCCGGCTGCGGATGCGCGGCTGGTACTACGAGGTCCACACCGGAGTCGTACGCGAACACCACGCGGACACCGACACGTTCGAGACGCTGTGAGCGCCGGCATGAACGCCATATCCGAGAACCCGCGATCCGAGAACTCCCGGAAGTTCCCCCATCTGCGGCAGGACTTCACCGCCTCGCTGGTCGTGTTCCTGGTCGCCCTCCCACTGTGCGTGGGCGTCGCCGTCGCCTCCGGTGTCCCGGCCGAACTCGGCCTGGTCACGGGCATCGTGGGCGGTCTCGTCACCGGCTTCCTGCCGGGCAGCAGCCTTCAGGTGTCCGGTCCGGCCGCGGGCCTGACGGTGCTGGTCTTCGGCGCGGTCGACGAGTACGGGCTGCCCGCGCTCGGCGTGATCGTGCTGGCCGCCGGCCTCATCCAGCTCGCGATGGGCGCCCTGAAGCTGGGGCGCTGGTTCCGGGCCATCTCCCTGTCGGTCGTCGAGGGCATGCTCGCCGGCATCGGCCTCGTGCTCATCGCCGGCCAGCTTTACTCGGCGGCCGGTCTGGAGGCGCCCGCCTCCGGCCTCGACAAGCTCACCGGGCTGCCCGGAGCCGCCGCCGACGCGCTGGGCAGCACCGAGGCGCTCACCTCGCTCGCCCTCGGCGCGGGCACCGTCGCGGTGATGGTGCTGTGGAAGCGGCTGCCGAAGCGGGTGCAGACCGTGCCGGGCGCGCTGGCCGCGGTCGGCCTGGCCACGGCGGTCACGGCGGTCTTCGGACTGTCGGTGGCGACCGTCGAGGTCAGCGGCCTGCTGGACGTGATCCAGCCGCCCGGCGCCGACGCCTTCGGCGAACTGGCGAGCGTGGGCATCCTCGGCACGATCGTCGCCTTCACCCTGATCGCCTCGGCGGAGAGCCTGTTCAGCGCCGCCGCGGTGGACCGGCTGCACAAGGGCCCGCGCACCGAGTACAACAAGGAGCTGATGGCGCAGGGCGCGGGCAACACGGTGTGCGGCATCCTCGGCGCGCTGCCGATGACCGCGGTCATCGTGCGCAGTTCCACCAACGTCAACGCGGGCGCGCGCACCAAGGCGTCCCGGGTGCTGCACGGCGTGTGGCTGCTGCTGTTCGCCGCGCTGCTGCCGTCCGTGCTGGCCCTGATCCCGCTGCCCGCGCTGGCGGGCATCCTGGTCCACGCGGGATGGAAGCTGATCCCGTTCCGCGGCATCGTGCCGCTGTGGCGCGAGCACCGGGGCGAGGCGCTGATCCTGGTGGTCACGGCCGTGTCGATCGTCGCGGTCAACATGTTCGAGGGCGTGCTGATCGGTCTGGCCCTGTCCGTGGTCAAGACCGCCTGGGAGGCTTCCCACCTCAAGCTGGAGGTCGTCGACAAGGGCGCCGGTCCCATCCAGGCGCACCTGTCGGGCAACGCGACCTTCCTGCGGCTGCCGAAGATCCTGGAGAGCCTGGAGGCGCTGCCGCAGGACCGCCCGGTCGAGCTGGACCTGTCCGGGCTGCACCACCTGGACCACGCCTGCCGCACCGCGCTGGAGAACTGGGCCGAGCGGCACAGCGCCACCGGTACGGACCCGGTGAAGGTCACCGAACCGGCGACGGCGGCCGTGTAGTCCCATCGATGCACGGGAGGCCCGGTCCGGGGCATGGCCTCGGACCGGGCTTCCGGCATATCGTGACAGGAGTAGGCGAAACGGCCCTCTGGGCGAGGAGGTCGCCATGCTCCAGGAGCTGCTGACCGCGGCTGCCGCCGCCGGAAGCGCCGGGGTGCTGTACATCGCGTCGGCGGCGCGGATCGTCAAGCAGTACGAGCGCGGGGTCGTCCTCCGGCTCGGCCGACTCGCCGGTGAGGTGCGGCAACCCGGCTTCACCATGATCGTCCCGGTGGTGGACCGGCTGCACAAGGTCAACATGCAGATCGTGACGATGCCGGTGCCCGCCCAGGAGGGCATCACCCGGGACAACGTGACCGTCCGCGTGGACGCGGTCGTCTACTTCAAGGTGGTCGACGCCGCCTACGCGCTCATCCGCGTCGAGGACTACAAGTTCGCCGTGTCCCAGATGGCCCAGACATCGCTGCGGTCCATCATCGGCAAGAGCGACCTGGACGACCTGCTGTCCAACCGGGAGAAGCTGAACCAGGGCCTGGAGCTGATGATCGACAGCCCGGCCATCGGCTGGGGCGTGCAGATCGACCGCGTCGAGATCAAGGACGTGTCGCTGCCCGAGACCATGAAGCGCTCGATGGCCCGGCAGGCCGAGGCCGACCGCGAGCGGCGGGCCCGGGTCATCAACGCGGACGCCGAGCGCCAGGCGTCCAAGGTGCTCGCCGAGGCCGCGCGGGAGATGTCGGAGACGCCGGCCGCGCTGCAACTGCGGCTGTTGCAGACGGTGGTGGCGGTGGCCGCGGAGAAGAACTCGACGCTGGTGCTGCCCTTCCCGGTGGAGCTGCTGCGGTTCTTGGAGAACCCGCAGCGGGCGCCGCTGGGCCAGACCCCGGAGCGGCCGGCCGGCATGTGACGCGTGTAGCGCGCGTGGTTCCCGGGAAACGTGCCAGGTGATAGACACAGCGGGTCGCAATCCTGTCCGCCAGCAGGAAGGTCACCCCATGTCCGCAACCCGACGCCAGGTACTCGCACGCACGGGAGCCCTTGGCGCAGGCATCGCCTTCACCGGAGCCCTCTCCGAACTCTTCGTCGGCACCGCCGCCGCGCAGTCCCTTGGCCACACCGGCTACGGCCCGCTGGTCCCCGACCCCGACGGCCTGCTCGACCTGCCCAGAGGGTTCCACTACCGGGTTTTGTCCCGCGAGGGCGACGAGCTGCGCTCCGGCGAGGGCCCGGTCCCGTCCAACCACGACGGCATGGCGGCCTTCGCCGCGCGTTCCCGGGGCCGCCACGGGGGCGTCCACCTCGTGCGCAACCACGAGAACCGTGCCAACGGCAAGGTCCCCGTCCCCACGGTGAAGGGGCTGACGTACGACCCGGAGGGCAAGGGCGGCTGTACGGCCCTGACCCTGGACTCCCGGGGCCACGTCCGCGACGAGCGGGTCGCGATCGCCGGTACGGCGGTGAACTGCGCGGGCGGGCCCACTCCGTGGCACACCTGGCTGACCTGCGAGGAGACCGAGGACAAGGCCGGCACCAACGGCTATACCAAGGACCACGGGTTCATCTTCGAGGTCGATCCCGCCGACCCGCACCGCACCGGCGCGGTGCCGCTGACCGCGATGGGCCGCTTCCAGCACGAGGCGATCGCCGTGGACCCGCGGCGGGGTGTCGTGTACGAGACGGAGGACGCGTTCGAGCGGCCGTTCGGTCTCTTCTACCGGTTCCTGCCCGAGAAGCCGCTGGGCGGGACCGGCTCGCTGCGGGCCGGCGGCCGGCTCCAGGCGATGCGCGTGCCCGGCGTGCCCGACCTGTCCTCGATCCAGGAGACGGGCGCCTGCTTCGACGGCGTCGAGTGGGTCGACGTACCCGACCCGCTGGCCGCCGAGACTCCCATCCGGCACCAGGACTTCGGCCGGGGCGGCATCACCCACGCGCAGAAGCTGGAGGGCTGCTACTGGGGCGGGCGCAGCGTCTACTTCGTGTCGTCCTTCGCCCGCAGCGCGGAGGGCTCGGCGGGCGACCACTACGGGCAGATCTGGCGCTACGACCCCGAGCGGCGCCGGCTCACACTGGTGATCGTGTTCGGCCCGGACACCGACGTCCAGCTCCCCGGCGAGTCCCCCGACAACATCTGCCTGGCCCCCAGCGGCGGCCTCATGGTCTGCGAGGACGGCAGTGGCGCCCAGCACGTCTACGGCGTGACCAGGCGCGGCGAGGTGTACGCGATGGCCCGCGGCGCCCAGAACATCGGGACTCCGGAGGAACCGGAGTGGGGTGAGTTCGCCGGGGTCACCTTCTCCCCCGACGGCGACACGATGTACGTCAACTGCTACACACCCGGGACGACGTTCGCGGTGACGGGCCCCTGGCGCAGGTAGCGCGCCTCCCGGGGGCGTGCGCACCGCCCGGTCACTGAAGCCGCGGCTACGGGGTACTCGGGGCCGCATGACGGAGAATCCGCAGGTCAACGGCTCGTACTGGCTTCAGACGGCACCGGGCGGTGTGCCGCGCCCCGCCCTCGCGGAGGACCTCGACGTCGACGTCGCCGTGATCGGCGCCGGCGTCGCCGGTCTCAGCACCGCCTGGGAACTGGCGCGGGCCGGGCGCAGTGTGGCGGTGCTGGAGGCCGGGCGGGTCGCCGCCGGTGTCACCGGCCACACCAGCGCCAAGCTGACCGCCCAGCACACGCTGATCTACGACAAGCTGCGCCGCACCCGCGGCCCCCAGGGCGCCCGCCTGTACGCCCGCTCGCAGTCCGAGGCGATCGAGCACGCCGCCGAGATCGTGGCCGAGCTGGGCATCGACTGCGACTGGGAGACCCGTAGCGCCTACACGTACGTCTGCGACGCGGGCCGCGTGGACGAGCTGCGGGCCGAGGCGGCCGCGGCGAAGGAGGCGGGGCTGCCGGCGTCGTTCGTGACGGAGACGGCGCTGCCGTTCCCGGTCGCGGGCGCGGTCGAGGTCACCGGGCAGGCCCAGTTCCACCCGCGCAAGTACCTGCTGGCCCTCGCCGACGACCTGGAGGCGCACGGCGGCCGGATCTTCGAGAACACCACCGTCCACGGCCTGGACGAGGGCGAGCCGTGCCGCGTGTCGACCGGGGCGGGAGCGACGGTGACCGCCCGGGACGTGGTGGTCGCCACCCACTACCCGATCTTCGACCGGGCCCTGCTCTTCGCCCGCCTCTCCCCGCGCCGGGAACTGGTCGTCGCCGGGAGCATCGAGGCGGACCGCGATGTCGACGGCATGTACATCACGCCGGACGAGAACACGCGCTCGGTCCGTACGGCGCCCCTGGCCGACGCGGGCGACGGCTCGGGCCGCCGGCTGCTCGTCGTCACCGGGGAGCACTTCACGCCCGGCACGGGCGACACCCGGGAGCGCTTCGACCGCCTGTCCGCCTGGGCCGGCGAGCACTTCCCCGGCGTCGACCTCACCCACGCCTGGGCCACGCAGGACATCGACCCGACCGACACCGTGCCGATGGTGGGCCCGCTGCACCCGGGCGCGCACCACACGTACGTCGCCACCGGCTTCGGCGGCTGGGGGCTGAGCGGCGGCATGATGGCGGGCCTGCTGCTCACCGCGCAGATCACCGGCGAGGAGTGCGCGTGGAGCGAGCTGTACGATCCGCGCCGGCTGCGCACGGCGGTGCGTGAGGCGCCGACGTTCCTCAAGACGCAGGCCGAGGTCGCCCGCCACTTCGTCGGCGACCGGCTCAAGCCTTCCCCGCCGGTGGACGCCCTGCCGCCGGGCGAGGGCGCCGTCGTCCGGGCGGGCGGCGACCGGCTCGCGGTCTACCGGGACGAGGCGGGCGCACTGCACGCCGTCTCGCCGCGCTGCACCCACCTCGGCTGCCTGGTCAATTTCAACGCGGCGGAACGCGCCTGGGAGTGCCCCTGCCACGGCTCCCGCTTCGGCACGGACGGCAAGGTGATCGAGGGCCCGGCGACGAAGCCCCTGGAGCAGCGGGACATCTGACCGGCGCCGCCGAACCGTTCTGACCCGAGAGGGTGACCCCTCGGGCACGTCACCCCCCATAGTCGTACATACAGAACAACACACTCATACGTTCGTACGGTGATCACTCTCGTACGACGCGCAACCGCCCTGTGTGTTCTGGGCGCCGCCCTCGCCGCCTGCGGGACCGCCGAGGCCCCGCAGGCCCCCCGCCCGGCGCCGACCGCGTCCTCCGCCGCCCCGTCGAAGCCGGCCCCGTCCCGGCCTCCGACGCTCGCCCCCGGCCCCGCGGGCCTGACCCCCGTCTTCGAGCACGGTCCGCGTGCGGACGGCAAGACGGTCGCCCTCACCTTCGACGCCGACATGACCGCCGACCAGGGGCCGCGTGCGGCGGCGGGCGAACGGTTCGACAATCCGCGGCTGATCGCGACCCTGCGGGAGCTGAAAGTACCCGCCACGGTGTTCATGACCGGCCGGTGGGCCGAGGAGTACCCGGACGAGGCCCGGTCCATCGGCCGGAACCCGCAGTTCGAGATCGCGAACCACTCCTACAGCCACTACGCCTACACCGACGACTGCTACGGCCTGCCGAACGTGTCCGAGGAGCGGATGCGCTCGGACGTGGAACGGGCGTACGCGGCGTTCCGCAAGGCCGGGGTGCGGGACGCGATGCCGTACTTCCGTTTCCCCGGCGGCTGTTACGACCAGGCGGCCCTCAGGGAACTGGCCGCCACCGGCGTCACCGCCGTCCAGTGGGACGTGGTGAGCGGGGACGCGTTCGCGACGGACGCCGACGCGGTGGCCCGGCAGGTGCTGGACGGGGTGCGGCCGGGTTCGGTCGTCGTCATGCACTGCACCCGCAGCGCCGCCCCGGTGACCGAGGAGGCGGTGCGGAAGGTCGTGCCCGAGCTGCGCCGCCAGGGCTACCGCTTCGTGAAGGTCTCGGAGCTGATCGGCACCGCGAACGGCCGCGCCTGACGGGCCTACCCTGGAGAGATGAGCAGCGACGAGGACACCGGTCCCAACGACTACTGTCTGATCGACGCGACCCGGCCGCCCAAGGCCGACGGCCCGCCGTACGCGGAGTGCGTGCTGTGCCGGGAGCCGACGGAGTATCCCGAGTCGTACAAGGGCATCACCTTCTGCCCGGTCTGCGAGTGGCAGGAGGCCCAGCGCACGGCCTGCTCAGGCTGATCTCCGCGAGCTGAGCGCACAGGCCGCGGCGGTCGCGGCCACGGCGACGACGGCCGCCACGGCCAGCGGAAGCAGCGGCAGGGGTACCACTCCCGACTTCGACCCGGTGACCAGGCCACTGACCGCCGCCCGCGCAGGGGACCCCGAGGCCACCAGCGCGAACAGAGCCGCCAGCAGCAGTGCCGGGACCGCGCGGCCGGGCGAGCGCAGCAGCGGCCAGGCGGTGAGCGCGCCGACTGCGGTGCCGAGCAGGGCGCACACCAGCGCGGCGAGCAGTCCGGCGCCGCCCGCCGCGAGCGGGGGCACGCGCGTGCCGTGGTCCGTGCTCACCGGGTCGCTGATCAGCGTCACGACGACGGTGGCCGCCGCACCCAGTACGACCGCGGCGCCGAGCGCCACCAGCAGACAGGCCAGGTGGGCACGCGCGGGTCCGCGCGCCGCCGACACGCATCCCCGGGCGGCGGGCGGCTCGCCGGTGACGCAGATCCGCACCAGCCAGGCCGCGACCGGCAGCAGCACGGCCGCCGCCCAGCCCAGCGAGTCGAGCACCGGCTGCCCGCCCTGTACGCCGATGCCGAGCGCGGCGGCGTACAGGACGACGGGCGGCAGCCAGCGCTGAGAGCGCAGCAGCAGGGCGGCCTGGTAGCGGAGCAGGGCGGTCATCGCGGGCCCTCCTGGGCGTGCACGCTCACCACGTGCCACGGCGGCCGGGCGGTCAGCAGCGTGCGCAGCAGCACGTCGGAGTGGGAGGCGGGGACGGTGAGGTCGTAGCGACCGGGGTCGCTCTCCTCGGCGGAGGCGGCGATCCGCACCACGTCGGCGGGCAGGCCGGCGCCGGCCGGCCCCCGCACCCGCACCGCGACGCACGGTCCGGCCGGGGCCCCGGCGGGTTCGGTACGGCGGTGCAGGGTGCCGTCCCGCACGGTGTACACGGCGTCGGGCGCGCCGGCCAGGCGGCGCGGGTCGTGGTCGACGAAGACGACGGCACCGCCGGAAGCGGTCCGTTCGGCGACCGCCCGTTCCAACTCGGCCCGGGCGTCGGTGTCCAGCCCGGTCCAGGCCTCGTCGAGCACGAGCAGCTCCGGCCCGGCGAGCAGGGCCTGCGCCACGGCCACCTTCTGACTGCTCCCCTTCGACAGCCGGGCCAGCGGCGTGGCGGCGTACCCGGCGGCCCCCAGCCGCTCCAGCCACTGCCCGGCCGCACGCGCCGCCGCCCGGCGGGAGAGCCCGTGCACGGTGCCGAGGTGGGTGAGGTAGGCGGCGGCGGTGAAGGGCAGGGCGGGCGGGAAGCGTTCGGGGACGTAGGCCGTGCGCGGGCGGCCGGTGACCCGGCCCTCGGTGGGGGCGTCGATCCCGGCGAGCAGGCGCAGCAGGGTCGACTTACCGGTGCCGTTGGTGCCCTCGACACGAACGAGGGTGCCGGGCTCCACGCTCAGGTCGACGCCGCGCAGCACCCAGGGCCCGCGCAAACCGTACCGTCGGCCGACGCCGTCCAGTCGTAGCTCGCATCGCATGGAGTCATCCTCTCGTGCTCTCGTGCTCTCGTGGCTTGGCAGACTGGTCGGCGTGAGCAACGAGCCGACGACTCCCGTCCCCGACAGTCCCTTCCGCCCCGAGCCCGGCGACCGCGACCTCGCGCCGCAGTTCGTGCTGCCGCTGGTCGTCCGCATCGAGCGGGCGGCGCCGCCGCCCCGTACCGACGCGCTGGAGACCGCGGCCCGGGCGGTGCTGGTGATGCTCGGCGACGAGCGGTCGACCGGCGACGGCGAGTGGGCGCGGGCGATGCGGGACTGGCAGGACGCGCGCATCCGCAAGGTCGTGCGGCGGGCGCGGGGCGCCGAGTGGCGGCGGGCCGAGGCGCTGCCCGGCATCACGGTCACCGGCAAGACGGCGGAGGTGCGGGTCTTCCCGCCGGTCCCGCTGGACGGGTGGCCCAAGGACCTGGCCCGGCTCCAGGTCTCCGGCACCGATCTCGACGACCCGGAGCCGCCGGTCGACGCCGACCTCTCCGCGCCGGTGCTCTGGATGAGCCCCGACCTGGACATGTCGGCCGGCAAGGCGATGGCCCAGGCCGGGCACGGCGCGCAGCTCGCCTGGTGGGAGCTGGACGACGCGGCTCGGGCCGCCTGGCGGGACGCGGGCTACCCGCTGGCGGTGCGCACTCCGGACCCGGCCCGCTGGCGCGGCCTCACGACGAGCGGCCTGCCGGTGGTCCGTGACGCGGGGTACACGGAGATCGCGCCGGGGTCGTGCACGGTGGTGGCGGATCATCCGGCGTTGCGGTAGCCGGCCGGTCCGTCGGGGCGGGTGAACCGGAGGCGTCGGCCTGGGCGCCGTGCCATCGTGGTGCCATGACCATCGACGTGCGCCCGGCCTCGGTCTTCGAGGACGTCCGGACCCTGCTCGGTCCGAAGTCGCCGACGTCCAACGTCTGCTGGTGCCTGAGCTACCGCGTCCCCTCCAAGGTCAACAACGAGCTGCGCGGCCCGGCCCGGGGCGCCTACGTCGCCGAACTGTGCCGTACGGGACCGCCTCCGGGAGTGCTCGCCTACGACGGTGACGAGCCGGTCGGCTGGGCCGCGGTGGCGCCGCGTGCGGACACCTCCTTCGCGCGCAACCGCAAGATCCCGCACGTGGACGACCTGCCGGTCTGGTCGTTGTGGTGCGTCCGCGTACGGCCCGGTCACCGGAAGAAGGGGATCTCGCACTCCCTGATCGCCGGGGCGGTCGACTTCGCCCGCTCCCAGGGCGCACCAGTGATCGAGGCGTATCCGCTCGACAACGGCGACGCCAGGGTCGACCTGACCATGGCGTACGCCGGGCTCCGGAGGAACTTCGAGCGCGCCGGGTTCGTCCACGCCGCCGACACCACGTCGGTGCTGGCCGGCCATCCCCGGGTGCTGATGCGGCTCGACCTGCGCTGACGGTCCGGCGCCGCCGCGAACCTCAATTGTTGCTCTGAACATGTCGTGCTCGGGGTTCGGGCCGGGCCCGGCGGGCGATATCCCCGGCATGTTCGCAGGAGGGGGACGAACCATGGAGCGAATGACGGGTACGGCGCGTACGGCGCGGCTGGGGACCGGTATCGGATGGCGTCCGGAGATCGCGGACGCCGTTGAGCGGATGCCCGGCATCGACTGGGTCGAGGCCGTGTCCGAGAACCTCTGCCCCGGGCATCTGCCCGACTCGCTGCTGCGGCTGCGCGAGCGCGGGGTGACCGTCGTGCCGCACGGCGTCTCGCTCGGGCTCGGCGGCGCCGAGCGGCCGGACGCGGGAAGACTGGCGGCGCTGGCCGAGCGGGCGGAGGTACTGGGGTCGCCGCTGGTCACCGAGCACATCGCGTTCGTCCGGGCGGGCGGGCCGCTGACCGCCTCCCCGCCCCTGGAGGCGGGACACCTGCTGCCCGTGCCGCGCACCCGGGACGCCCTCGACGTGCTGTGCGAGAACGTGCACATCGCGCAGGACGCGCTGCCCGTGCCGCTCGCCGTGGAGAACATCGCCGCGCTCGTCTCCTGGCCGGACGAGGAGATGACGGAGGGACAGTTCCTGTACGAGCTGGCCGACCGGACGGGGGTGCGGCTGCTCATCGACGTGGCGAACCTGCACACCAACCACGTCAATCTCGGTGCGGACCCGGCCGAGGCGCTCCGCGAACTGCCCCTGGAGGCCATCGCGTACGTCCATGTCGCGGGCGGCTTCGAGCGGGACGGCGTCTGGCACGACAGTCACGCCCACCCCGTTCCGCAGCCGGTGCTCGACATCCTCACCGACCTCGCCTCGCGCGTGGCGCCGCCGGGCGTGCTGCTGGAGCGCGACGAGAACTTCCCCGAGGGCGGGGAGTTGGCGGGCGAGGTGGAGGCGATCCGCAACGCTGTCGCGAAAGGGCGGGCGGGTGAGGTGCCCATGGACACGGGCGCGTACCCCGGCGCGGACACGGGCGCGGCGACGCGCCGGGCCGCGCCCGCGGGGGCCGGCGTCGGCGACACCGTACGGCAGCGGCTCGGTCTCGCGCAGACCGCGCTGCTGTCCGCGCTGGTCGCCGGGACGCCCGTGCCCGAGGGGTTCGACCGGGTGCGGCTGGGGGTGCAGGCGCGGGCGCTCGCCGGGAAGCGGGCGGACGTGGTCGCGAAGGTCGCGCCCGAGCTGCCGGTGCTCCTCGGCGCGGGGTACCGGCCGGCCTTCCTCGCCTATGCCCAGAAGTGCCCGATGACCGGTGGCTACCGGCGGGACGCCCTCGACTTCGTCGAGCACCTGATGCGGAACGGCCGTCCGCAGGATGCCGGTGTCCGCAGCGAGTTGCGGGAGTGGTGGCTGGAGCGGTCGGGGCCGGTGCCGCGGTCGGAGCGTCCGGGGGTGCGGTGGGCCCGTGCGACCAGGCGTGTTCTGCTGCGCCGGTGATCCGGTGGCGGCTCCGTCGGGACATCACCAAACGGAACGTCACATACCCACAACACTGCGTCCCGAAATGTGAACAGGGCATGGCGCCGGCGAAAGCCTTTGGCATAGAAGTACGGCATGTTCTGGGTCCTTCTGCTCCTGTCGGCCTGGGCCGTCGCCGGCCTGGCGTGTCTGCGACTGTGTCTGGCCGCCGTGCGCGCGGCGGCCGTCGACGCGCACGCCGTCGGCCGTGAGCACGCGCTGACGTTGTACGAGGCGGCGTTCCTGTCCGGTGGCCCTCGCAGGGTCGCCGACCTGACGCTGGTCTCCATGGCGCGCCAGCGTCGGCTGCTGCTCGCGCACACCGGTTGGGCGACCGTCGTGGACCCGTGCGGGCGGGACGAGATGGAGCGGTCGGTCATAGGGGCGATAGGGCCCGGGGGGCAGTCCCGGATAGCGCCGGTACGGACCACCGCGGCCACCGCGGACGCGGTGCGGAGCCTGGCCGACCGGCTGGTCGGCGCGGGCCTCGCCGTGCCGGACGGCGCCTGCGGCGTCGCCGCCGGGGTGCGACGGGTGCGGGTCGCCGCGGTGGCCGTGTGCGCGCTGGGCGCCGCCGCCCTGGCGCTGCCCCTTCCCGCGGACCAGCCACGCCTGCTGATCACCCTGTGGTTCGCGCTGCCGCTCACTCTCACCCTGGGGTGCCTCGCCATCACGCGGATGGAGGTCCACCCGTACTCGAACTGGGCCTCCCCGGCCGGGCAGCGGCTGATCGGCGCCCTCGTCCGGCACGCCGACGGCTCGGCGGACGACCGTACGTACCTCACCTCGGTCGCCGTACGGGGCGTCCACGCGATCGGCGAACCGGACCTGCGCGCGGCCTTCGCCCACCGCGAGGAGTACATCGAGGAGTACGCCGAGGACTACTGGGAGCGCCGGGCCTGACCCGCCGGGGGGCGTACGGAGGCACTCGGCGCCGACACCCGCGGGCGGTGCTTGCCCTGCCCGGTCGTCGCACCAAACATCCCTTGTGTCACACCGTGCACCGAAGGGATACGCGATGCGAGCTGCCGCCCTCTACTCGGCCGCCGGGTCCTTGCTGCTGACCACTCTCGCGGCCGCGCCGGCGGGGGGAACTCCGGGCGGGCCCGGGGACGCCGAGGCGCGCGGCACCGCCGTGGCCGCCGAGCGCGCCGCCGCCACCGGCATCGAGTTCGGCAGGTGTCCCAAGGCGGAGGACCTGCCGGGCGCCATGCGCTGCGGCACGGTCGCCGTGCCCCTGGACTACGCGCACCCCGAAGGGAAGCAGATCCGGCTCACCGTGAGCCGGGTGCGGGCCACGCACAAGGACCCGGACAACAGCAAGCGCAAGGTGCCCGGGCAGGGCGCTCTGCTCTACAACCCGGGCGGTCCGGGCGCCTCGGGGCTGTACTTCCCGCTGGTCGGCATGGCCCCCCGGTGGAAGCGGATCGCGGCGGCGTACGACCTCGTCGGGTACGCCCCGCGCGGGGTCGCGCCCTCCGCGCCGCTGTCCTGCCAGGACCCCGGGGAGTTCTTCAAGGGCCCCCGGCCGGCGCCCACGCAGCCCTCGGACGCGTACAAGAAGGAGCGTGCCGCCGAGGCCGAGGCGTACGCGCGCGGCTGCGCCGAACGGGCCGGGGACGCGCTGCGGCACTACCACTCCCTCAACAACGCCCGTGACCTGGAGGTCGTACGGGCCGCGCTGGGCGAGAAGCGGCTCACGTTCATGGGCGCGTCGTACGGCACCTACCTGGGGGCGCTGTACGCCGAACTGTTCCCGTCGCACGTGCGGCGGATGGTGTTCGACGCGGTGGTGAACCCGGATCCGGAGCAGGTCTGGTACCGCAACAACCTGGACCAGTCGGCGGCGTTCGAGGACCGCTGGACGGACTTCAAGGAGTGGATCGCCGAGCACGACGCCGTGTACGGGCTCGGGGACACGCCGCGCGAGGTGCAGAACGGCTACGAGGAGGCGAGCGCGCGGCTCGCGGCGGAGCCCGCGGGCGGGACGGTGGGCCCCGCGCAGTTGCAGGGGGCGTTCCTGAAGGCCGGGTACTACGACGACTACTGGCCGCACCGCGCCGAGGCGCTGTCGGCCTACCTGAAGGGTGATCCGCAGCCGCTGATCGACCAGGCGGGGACACGGACCGAGGAGGGGGCGGTCGGGGCGGAGAACTCCAACGCCGTGTACACGGCCGTCGAGTGCAACGACGCGTCCTGGCCCACCGACTTCGAGGTCTGGGACCGGGACAACACACGGCTGGCGCGCCGGGCGCCGTTCGAGACGTGGGACAACGTGTGGACGAACCTGCCGTGCGCCTACTGGCAGGCGCCCCGGCAGCGCCCCCTCGACGTGCGCACCGGGCCGGGCGAGCTGCCGCCGACGCTGCTGCTGGCCGCCGAGCACGACGCGGCCACTCCGTACGACGGCGCGCTGGAGCTGCACCGGCGGCTGTCGGGCTCGGTGCTGGTGACCGAGCGGGACGCGGGGACGCACGGCATCGCCGGCGGCCCGAACGCCTGCGTCAACGGCCACCTGGAGGCGTACCTGCTGGACGGCCGCCTCCCGGCGCGGGACACGTCGTGCGCCCCGCGCCCGGAGCCGGAGCCGAGGGCGACGGTCGAGCCGCAGGCCGGATCAGCCGCGGCACCGGCGGCCTGATCAGGCGAGCCCGGCCACCAGCTCCGCGATGTCCTTGCGGCGCCCCGTGTAGAACGGGACCTCCTCGCGGACGTGCATGCGGGCCTCGGAGGCGCGCAGGTGGCGCATGAGGTCGACGATGCGGTACAGCTCGTCGGCCTCGAAGGCGAGGATCCACTCGTAGTCGCCCAGCGAGAACGAGGCGACCGTGTTGGCGCGCACGTCCGGGTAGCCGCGGGCCATCTTGCCGTGGTCGGCGAGCATGCGGCGGCGGTCCTCGTCGGGCAGCAGGTACCAGTCGTAGGAGCGCACGAACGGGTAGACGCTGATGTAGTTGCGGGGCGTCTCGTCCGCCAGGAAGGCGGGGATGTGCGCGCGGTTGAACTCGGCGGGGCGGTGCAGCGCCATGTTCGACCAGACCGGCTCCAGCGCGCGGCCCAGCTTGGTGCGGCGGAAGAGGTTGTACGCGTCCTGGAGCTGGTCGGCGGTCTCGGCGTGCCACCAGATCATGAGGTCGGCGTCGGCGCGCAGACCGGACACGTCGTACGTGCCGCGGATCGTCACGTCCTTGGCGGCGAGCTGGTCGAACAGCTCCTGGACCTCGTCGGCGTAGCCGGCGCGGTTCTCGGGCAGCACGTCCTTGAGCTTGAAGACGGACCAGAGCGTGTAGCGGATGACCTCATTGAGGTCCTTGGCCAGCTTGCCCTTGTTGGGGATCCGGTCGGCAGCGGGGGTGGAGGCGTCGTCACTCATGACCCTATTCTCCCGCTCCGCCGTGCAGGCTCCGCACCGGGTGGGCGGTGAGCTCCTCCACACCCCGCGGGTCGCCCCGGAGCTGGTCCACGGCCGCGTACGCGCTCGCGATGCTCGCCGGGATGCCGACGCCGTCGTACGCGGCGCCGCACACCGCGAGGCCCGGGAGCTTCGCGACGTGTTCGCGTACGCGGGCCACGCGCGCGTGGTGGCCGACGGGGTACTGGGGCAGGCCGTCCTGCCAGCGGGTGACGCGGGTGGCGACGGGCTCGGCGGCCAGGCCGGTGGCCTCCCCGAGATCGTGCCGGGAGACGGCGACCAGGCCGGCGTCGTCGCGGCCGAGGATCTCGGTCTCGCCGTACCGGCCGACGGAGGTGCGCAGGACGACCAGGTCGGGGTCCTCGTCGGCGATCCAGCCCCACTTGCGGGAGGCGAAGGTGGACGCCTTGATGGTCCGCCCGTCGACCGGCGGCACGAGGAAGCCGCTGCCCTCGGGAAGCGCGGCGGTGTCGGAGCGGCGGTAGGCGAGGGAGATCAGGGCCATGGAGGCGTACTCCACACCGGCCAGCTCGGCCGCGGCGGCCGGGGCCTCGGCGCGCAGCAGCTCGGCGGCGGGGCGGGCGGGGACGGCGACGACGACCGCGCCGGCGTGCAGCTCCCGGTCGCCGGCGACGATCCGCCAGCCGTCCGGGGCCGTGCGGCGCAGCTCCGTCACCGGGGCGTGGGTGACGATCTCGCCGCCCCGCGCGCGCACCGACTCCGCGACCGCGAGCGGGAGGGTGCCGATGCCGCCCTCGATGCCCATGAACACCGGGCCGGTCGAGGGCGAGGTGGCCGTCCGGCCCTGGAGGGCGCGCACCGCCTCGGTGAGGGAGGTGTGGGTGCGGGCGGCCTCGAAGAGCTGGGGCACGGCCGAGCGCAGGGAGATGCGGTACGCGTCGCCCGCGTAGACGCCGCCCAGCAGTGGTTCGACGAGGCGGTCGACGACCTCGCGGCCGAGGCGCGCCGCCACGTACTCCCCCACGGCCACGTCGTCGCCGACCTCGGTGCGGGGCAGTTCGGCGTCCCGCTCGATGCGGGCGAGGCCCTCCTCGGAGAGGACGCCGGTCAGGGCGGCGGCGGTGCCGGGGACGCCCATGACGTGGCCCCCCGGCATCGGGCGCAGGGCACCGCGGGTCCACAGGGAGGCCGACGCGGTGGACGGCGGCTGGAGGCGGTCGGCGAGTCCGACCTCGCGGGCCAGGCCGACGGCCTCGGGGCGGCGGGCCAGCATCGACTCGGCGCCGAGGTCGACGCGTACTCCGGCGATCTCGCCGGGCAGCAGCTTGCCGCCGACGCGGTCGGAGGCCTCCAGCACGGTCACCCGTGCGCCGCGTTCCAGCAGCCGGTGGGCGGCGGCCAGTCCGGCGATTCCGGCTCCGATGACGACGACATGCCCCGTGTCCGCGGGAAACTCGCCCGCGGGGCTCTCGCTTGCGCACATGCCTCCAGCGTCTCAGACGGCACCGACACCGCCGCCGGGCCGGGTGACCCGGTCGTGCCGCACGGCCCGGCGGTCGTGCCGCACGGCCCGGAAGAGGTCCCGCGAGTCGAGACCGTGACCTCTTCGGAACCGTTCCGCGCCAACGCCCGTGCCCCTCCCCGCGTCGAAGGAGCGTCAGTCGTCACGAACCTCGGGGGTACCCGCCATGCACGCACGACGATCAGCCCGCCGATCGGCACCACGATCGGCACTCCGATCGGCACGACGTTCCGCACCGCCCGCCCGCGCCCTGGCCGGCCTGCTGCTGGCCGCGGCCCTCGCCCTCGCCGGGTGCACCGGTTCGAGCGGCGGCTCCGACTCGGCAGGCAGCGCCAAGGAGGCCGCGGCCCAGGGGGACTCGCGGGCGGACGGCCCGGCGGCCGAGGACCGGGCCGGTGCCGCGGGCGGCCAGGCGGAGGGCGCCAAGGCGACCGCGCCGCCGAAGCTCGCCCCGACCCACATCATCCGCACCGCCTCCCTGACCGTGCGGGTCGAGGACGCCCCGAAGGCCCTCGACTCGGCCCGCACCGCGACCGAGAACGCGGGCGGCTACGTCGGCGACGAGACCACCACCCGGGACGAGGAGGGCCACGAGCAGACCGAGGTCGTACTGCGCGTGCCCGTGGAGCGCTACGAGGAGGTGCTCGACGAACTGGAGGGCGCCGGGAAGCTCCTCGAACGGAGCGCGAAGGCGGAGGACGTCACCGACCAGGTCGTGGACGTGGACAGCCGCGTCAAGTCGCAGCGCGCCAGCGTGGCCCGCGTCCGCGAGCTGATGGACCGGGCGACGAAACTGAGCGACGTGGTGACGCTGGAGGGCGAGCTGAGCACCCGCCAGGCGGAGCTGGAGGCGCTGCTCGCCCGGCAGGCGGCGCTGAAGGACCGCACGAGCCTGGCCACCATCACCCTCTCCCTGTCCGAGGCGCCCGTGGAGCGGGCGGAGGAGGACGACGACCCCGGGTTCACGGACGCGCTGGCGGGCGGCTGGGACGCGTTCGTGACGATGCTTCGCTGGCTGGCGGTGGCGCTCGGCGCGGTGCTGCCGTTCGCCGTGGTGGCGGCGCTGCTGGTGCTGCTGTGGCTGCGGCTGGTACGGCCCCGGCTGCCGCGTCGCCCGGCACCGGCGGCGGCACGCGCCGAGAAGCCCGCCGAGGAGCCCGGTGGGCAGGACTGAAATGCCCCGCCCCCGTAGCGTGTTCGCATGGGCATGAGCGCTGCGAGCGGTACGAGCGGGACTGAACGGGCGAGAGAACGACTGGTCGTGGTCGGCGGTGACGCCGCGGGGATGTCCGCGGCGTCGCAGGCACGGCGGCTGAAGGGACCGGACGAGCTGGAGATCGTGGCGTTCGAACGCGGCCACTTCAGTTCGTTCTCGGCGTGCGGCATCCCGTACTGGGTCGGCGGTGACGTGACCGACCGGGACCAGCTGATCGCCCGGACGCCCGAGGAGCACCGGGCCCGTGACATCGACCTGCGGATGCGCACCGAGGTCACGGAGCTCGACGTCGCCGGCGGGCGGGTACGCGCGCGTGACGTCGATTCGGGGGCGGAGTCCTGGACGTCGTACGACAAGCTCGTGATCGGGACCGGTGCCCGCCCGATCCGTCCGGAGCTGCCGGGCGTCGACGCGCCCGGCGTGCACGGGGTGCAGACGCTGGACGACGGGCAGGCGCTGCTCGACACGCTGGAACGCACACGCGGCCGTCGCGCGGTGGTCGTCGGCGCCGGGTACATCGGCGTGGAGATGGCCGAGGCGCTCATCAACCGCGGCTACGAGGTGACCGTCGTCAACCGCGGCCGGGAGCCGATGTCCACGCTCGACCCGGACATGGGCCGCATGGTGCACGAGGCGATGGAGGGCCTCGGCATCACCATGGTGAACGGCGCCGAGGTCACCAAGGTGCTCACCGGGGACGACGGCCGGGTGCGCGCGGTGGCCACCGAGGACGCCGAGTTCCCGGCGGACGTGGTGGTGCTCGGCATCGGCGTGCGGCCCGAGACCGGGCTCGCCGAGGCCGCCGGTCTGCCGCTCGGCGCCCACGGCGGGCTGCTGACCGACCTGGCGATGCGGGTGCGCGGGCACGAGAACATCTGGGCCGGCGGCGACTGCGTGGAGGTGCTCGACCTGGTCTCCGGGCAGGAGCGGCACATCCCGCTCGGCACCCACGCCAACAAGCACGGCCAGGTCATCGGCACCAACGCGGGCGGCGGCTACGCCACCTTCCCGGGCGTGGTCGGCACGGCGGTCAGCAAGGTCTGCGACCTGGAGATCGCGCGGACCGGACTGCGCGAGAAGGACGCGCTCCGGGCCGGGCTGCGGTTCGTGACGGCCACCATCGAGTCCACCAGCCGCGCCGGCTACTACCCGGGCGCCTCCCCCATGACGGTGAAGATGCTCGCCGAACAGCGCACCGGACGGCTGCTCGGTGTCCAGATCGTCGGCCGCGAGGGCGCGGGCAAGCGGGTCGACATCGCCGCGGTGGCCCTCACGGCCGGGATGACGGTGGAGCGGATGACGGCCCTGGACCTGGGCTACGCGCCGCCCTTCTCACCGGTGTGGGACCCGGTACTGGTGGCCGCCCGGAAGGCGGCGAGGGCGGTGGAGCGGCAGACCTGAGCAGGCCCGCCACGCCGCCCGCCACACCGCTCGCTACGCCGTGCCGTTGATCCGGTCGATGGCCTGCCGTGCCTGCTCGGCCGGGGGCCGCGCCGGCAGGGACGACACCGACGCCGGGGTGGTCACGCGTGCCGGGGCGGCCGCGGCCCCCGGTGCGCTCACCGCGGGCGGCTGCTCACCGGCCGGCTTGGCGTGCGCCGCGCTCCGCGCGGAGCGCAGCCGGTGGCTCACCGCCTCGTCCAGTGTCACCGGCCGCTGCATCTGCGCGGCCAGCCGCCCGGCCTCCTGACCGAGCCGGGCGACGTCCTCCCACGGCAGACGCAGCACGAGGGCGACCTCGGCCTCGCCGTCGGGCAGGGCGTGCATCGCCGGAGCCGGTGTGACCCGTTCGTTCATCGCCTGTTCCTCACGTCGTCCCCGCGCCCCGCCTTCCCCGGGCCGCGGGCGGTTGAGAGGACATACGCAGACCCGGACGCGGGCGTTCAGGGGACGTACCGATTCACCGTCCGGCGGGCGGGCAGTAGTGTCTCGTGGTCATCCCCGTCCATGACGTGAACCCCGCGCGCCGTACCCCCTGGGTGACGTACGCCCTGATCCTCGCGAACGTCCTGGTCTTCCTGTTCACCCCCGGCACGGCCGGTTCCGTGACGGGCGAGGTCGGTCTCGCCCAGCTGTGCCGTCTGGAGGCCTTCCTCGACCAGTACGCGGCGGTGCCGCGGGAGTTGCTCCAGCACCGGCTGCCGGGGCTGGTGCCGACGGGCGACACCGGGGTCGGGCCGCAGGGGCCGGGCTGCGTGGTCGGGCCGCCGGACTACGACAAGTCCCCCGAGCTGAGCGTCCTGACGGCGATGTTCCTGCACGGCGGCTGGCTGCATCTGCTGGGCAACACGCTCTTCCTCTGGATCTTCGGCAACAACGTCGAGGACCGGCTGGGCCACGTGCGCTACCTGCTCTTCTACGGCGTCTGCGGCTACGCGGCGACCTACGGCTTCGCCCTTCTCAACTCCGGCTCGGGCGCCCCGCTGATCGGCGCGTCGGGCGCGATCGCCGGGGTGCTCGGCGCCTATCTGGTGCTGTATCCGAAGGCCCGCGTCTGGGTCCTCGTCCCCTTCCTCGTCTTCCTGCCGCTGCGCCTGCCGGCCTGGATCGTGCTCGGCTTCTGGTTCGGGCTCCAGGCGGTCTACTCGTCCGGCGGGGCCGTCTCCGACGCGGGCACCGTGGCGTATGTGGCCCATGTCGTCGGCTGCGTCGTCGGCATGGTGATCGCCTGGCCGCTGCGACGCGGCACCCCGCCCCCGCCCGAACCACGCGGGCTGCTGTTCGGGCGGCGGGCGCGGCCGGGTCGGTGACCGTCGGCGGTGTCGCGTCAGGCGTGGGAGGGCTCTCCCGTGACCACGGGCTCCGGGGTCCAGCGGATGCGGGTGCTGCACAGCGAGACGGCGACCGCCGACGCGGCGACCGCGCCCATGCCCCACGCCAGGTTGCTCGCGCCCGCGATGAAGCCGATGAGCGGCGGGCCGGCCAGTAGACCGGTGGTCCCCATGGCGGCGACCAGGGTCAGCGCGTCCGAGCCCTGCCGCGCGGCGGCGGCGTAGACGCAGGGCGTCACGGCGGCGATGCCCAGGCCCATGCACGCGAAGCCGGCGAGGGCGGGTGCGACGCCGCCGCTGACCAGGGCGACGGCGAGACCGGCACCGGCCACCGCGCTGCCCAGCAGGACGACCCGGCCGTCGCCCCAGCGGGCCCGCCAGCCGTCGGCGAAGAGGCGGGCGACGACCATCATGCCCGAGACGACGGCGATGCCCAGGGGGGCGAGTTCCGCCGACGCCTCGGCGACGTCCTTCAGGTAGAGGGCGGACCAGTCGTTCATGGCGCCTTCGGCGACCGTGCCGAAGACCATCGCACAGCACATCCACAGGGTCAGGCGGGAGGGGACGGTCCAGCGGCGGCGGCCCGGCTGCTTCTCCGCCCGCTCGGCGGTAGCGGTGGGGTCGGCAGGTGCCTCGTCGTCGAGCAGTCCCGTCCGCGCGGACGCCCCCAGTGCGACGAGGAGGGCGGCGGCCACCCCGAAGTGCGCTCCGACCGACCCGGTCGCGGCGGTCATGCCGGAGGCGAGCAGGGCCGCGAGCAGTGATCCGGCGCTGAACGTCGCGTGCAGCTTCGCCATGGTGTTGCGCTCGTGCCGTGTCTCCAGAGCGGCGCCCTGCGCGTTCATGGCCACGTTCAGGCAGCCCACGAGGACGCCGTCGGCGCACATCACCAGCAGGGCCACCGGGTAGTTCGGGGCCGCCGCCAGGGCGAGCAGCAGCAGGGCCAGGCCCAGCTGGGACAGCAGGGCGAGCCGCCGCGAGCCCAGGCGTCGCATCAGCCACGCCACCATGGGGAAGGAGACCGCGGCGCCGACCCCCGCGGCCATCAGGAGCACCCCCACCTCGGCCGCGGTCAGGTCCAGGTCGGACTTGACGGCCGGGATCCGCGCGGCCCAGGTGGCGTACTGGAAGCCGAGGGACAGGAACAGCGCGGCGATCGCCAACTGGCCGCGCAGGAAGGGGTCGTGGAGACGGGACACGCGCATCAGCTCACTTCGCGCAGGGACGTGGACTGGGGTGGGGACGGGAACGGTCGTCGTCCGGTCCGGTCGGTCGCCGGTACCGGCCTGGACATGTAGACGGCGTCCGTGCCGTAGTCGCCGGCGGCCATCACCCCGGGTTGGGGTACGAAGCCGCGCGCCGACCAGAACCGCTCGGTGCCGCCGACGGCGACCAGGGAGATCCGCTCGTCCCCGCGCGTGCGGGCGGTGCCGGTGAGGTGGTGCAGGAGGTGCCGCGCCAGCCCTCTGCGGCGCAGGCCGGGCGCCACGACGATGTCGTGCAGATGGAGGTTCCCGGGCGGGAAGGCGGTCGCGGTCTCCTCCGCCCGCTCCAGGTCCGGGTAGCGGTGGAGCGGGTAGGGCAGGGACAGCACGTAGCCGGCCGTGCGGGGGCCGACGTCCAGGACGAAGCACGTGTCCGGCGACGCCGCCGCCCGGGACTGCAGCGCCGCCCGGCCCTCCGACAGGCCCAGTCCGCTGTAGGCGTCCCGTTCCAGCGCCACGACGGCGTCCCAGTCCCCGTCGGCGATACGGCGTACGCGCACAATGTCATCCATCGGCGGCGCCCCCGTCCGGGCGGCCCGCCCAGGCGTACGGGAGCGGAGCGAAGCCGTTGAAGCCCAGGGTGGTGTAGCTGGTCGCGTAGGCGCCGCTGGACAGCACCCAGACCGGGTCGCCCGAGGCCAGCGCCTCGGGCACCGGGACCAGTGCCTCCTCGTGGGAGTAGGCGTCGTCGCTGTCGCAGGTGGGTCCGGCGACGACGGCCGCCACCCGGGGTCCGTCCGGGTGGCCCGGGAAGACCAGCCGGTACTGCAGCGCGTCCATCTCGTACAGGCCGTTGAACTTGCCGCAGCTCAGGTACAGCCAGTACTGCCGCTCGCCGCCCGCCCCGCGGCGCTCGGTGAGGCGGGCGACGTGCGCGCGGATCGCCCCGTGGTCGGCGACGAGGTGCCGCCCGGGTTCGATGACGAAGTCCAGGGGGCCGCCGTGGATCCGGCGCAGTGCCTCCGTCCCCTCGCGGATCACCGCGAAGATCTTGTCCAGCGGTGGATCGAGGGGCGTGCCGTGCCGGTCGCGGTAGCCGAGCGCGGGCAGGCCGCCGCCGAGGTTGACGTGGTCGACGCGGATGCCGCGCCGGCCCAGGGCGCGCAGGGTGTCGCCCAGGTCCTCCAGGGCGGTGTGCCACGCCTCGCCCGTCATCTGCTGGGAGCCGACGTGCACGGACAGCCCCGCCGGGACCAGCCCCGCGTCCCGGGCCCGCTCCATGACGTGGACGGCGTCGGCGGGTGGGCAGCCGAACTTGTGGCTCAGTCCCCATACGGCGCCCGCTCCGCCGGTCGCCACCCGGCAGAAGACGCGGGCGCCGGGGGCGTGGACGGCCAGGGCGGCCACGTCCTGGAGGCTGTCGGTCGCGAAGGTGCGGATGCCGAGCCGGTGGGCGTCGGCGATGTTGCGGTCGGACTTGACGGTGTTGCCGTAGTGCGTGCGCGCGGCCGGCACCCCGGCCCGCAGCGCTTGTTCCACCTCGCCGGGGCTCGCCGCGTCGACACCGGCGCCCCTGCGTGCCAGGGCACCGAGGACCTCGTCGACCGGGCAGGCCTTCATGGCGAACCGCACCTGTATGCCGGGCAGTTCGCGGCACAGGGTGTCGTAGCGGCGTTCGATGCCGGCGAGGTCGTAGACGATCCGGTCGTCGGTCGCGGCGGCGAGGGCGGCGGCCAGGGGCCCGCTGAGACCCTCGCTCGTCTCCGTACGCATCGCCGCGCTCGTCTCCGTACGCATCGCCGCGCTCACCGGGGCCGCCCGGGCGAGAGAGCGAGGGGCGTGGTCTTGGCCGCGCCGATCAGGTCCTCCCACGCCTCCGTCAGCAGCGCGAAGTCCGTCATGTCGCCGCGCGCCTCGTCCAGGAGCCGCTCGCGCCGGGTGGCCAGGAGGTCGGCGAAGTCGGCGTACCGGCCGCCGAGTCGCCGGTAGGCGGTGTCGAGGGTGTCGAGCCGGCGGACGTTCTCCGCCGGGTCCAGTCCGGTGCTCCGGCGGGCCAGGGCGGCGACGGCGGCGGGGCGGGCCCGGCCGTGCCGGTCCAGCAGCGTGTCGCCCGCCTCGGCCATGCGGTCGTAGACGAAGTGGAAGTGGAGCATCGACAGGAGGAACTTGGCGAAGCGGGTCTGGTAGGCGAGGAATCCGGGCCCGGTCCTGCGTTCGCCCGTGTGGTAGTTGACGATGTTCCGGTTGTGCAGCACGCCGGGCAGACCGGCGTCGTGCACGAGGTGGATGAGGAAGTAGTCGCTGCCGATGGTGTCCCGGGCGGGCGGCAACGGCACCCGTTCGCTGACGCTGTCGCCGTGGAAGGCGATGTTGCACATGTCCACCCGCATCGGGTCGACCAGCGTCAGCAGCGAGTGGTCGGCCGCGAAGGAGGCGGTACCCGCGCCGCGGAAGGACTCCTCGACCAGCTCCCGTTTCTGCTCGGCGGACCAGTGTCCGGGCGCCCAGAGGGAGACGACGTCGTGGTAGACGCCGGGATCGGTGTCGCGGATCTGCGCGATGTCCACGGAGAGTTCGCCCACGAAGGAGCTGCCCACCATGGCGACCCGACGGTCCGCCAGGGACGTCGGCAGGGTCGACTCGGTGACGACGGGTACGGCGTCCGCGGCGCGTCTGCCGATCGACAGCAGCTCGTGGTGGACGGGGAAGACCGTACTGCCGTCCACGCTCTGGTACCGGCTGTCCGAGTCCCTGCGGTGGACGGACTCGCAGCCGAGCGCCGCCGCGATCAGGAAGGCGCGGTTGGTGCAGGCGCCGTAGGACAGGCCGTCCGGGAGCATCAGGTCGAGGAGCAGCTCGGGCTTGGCACTGCCGGAGTGCGCCGTCACCCGTTCCAGGAAGTCGCGCTGAGCGGCCTCGTCGAGATGGTGCGCCGTGATCCGGGGGTGCGCGGGCAGGCGCCGTACGGCCTCGGCGTGGGCGGCGTGGACCGGTGGCGGGCAGGAGTCGAGGACCAACAGATGGACCTCGACGTCGAAGTGGTCGGCGGCGTAGGCCGCTTCCTCACCGAGTGCGGCGATGGTGTCCGGGCAGGGCCGGTCGGTGGGAAGGGTCAGGCAGACGCTGCGCATGCGGCTTCCCCGGTGGCCTCGTCGGTCGCCTCTTCCGTCGCCACGGTGCTGTCGGCGTCGGCGTCGGCGTCGGCGTCGGCTCCGGCGTCCGCGTGCCAGGACTTCAGGCCCAGCAGCCTGGCGCCGAGTTCGTTCAGCTCGGCGGGCCCGTAACGCTCGGACTCGTGCCGGTGGACATCGCCGAGGAGCGTGGCGTTCCAGTCGGGGGTGGCGAGGGTGCGCCAGGAGTCGACGCGGGAGTCGCGCAGCGTCCGGTGGGTCTCCAGCGCCGGCATCATCGACAGGTACTGGACCGCGCGCACGCCCTCGCCGGAGACGTTGGGGGCGACACCGTGGGCCAGCAGGCCGTTCCAGATGAGCAGGTCGCCGGCCTCCAGGTCGGGCCGTACGACGGGCATGTCCTCGCGGTCGATCGCGGGGCGGATCGGGTCGCGGTCGTCGGGCTGGAGGGCCTTCCAGCGGTCGAAGCGCCGGAACAGGTCGGGGCAGCACTGGAAGCCGCCGTGGTCAGGCTTGGTGTCGTTGAGGGCGATGATGCCCTGTACCCGCTGGGGCAGGACGCCGAGGGAGGTGTCGACGTCCCAGTGCAGTTCGATGTCGAAGCCGCGGTCCGGCTTGTCGATGAGGGCGCGGTCGCGGTTGCCGGTGTTGGGCGGGTTGAGGTTGAGCCGGTCGAGGGTGACCCACAGCTCCTCGCAGTCCCAGACGTCGACGAAGGCGTCGTAGACCCGCTGGGTCTGGCGGCTGTCCCAGACGAGCTGGTGGTGGTACGCCTCGACGAAGCCGTAGATGTGCAGTTCCCGGTCGAGGTCGGAGCGGTACGGGCGGTCCTGGTACCAGGTGTCGGGGCGGTCGGGGTCGAGCCCTTGGAACTCCCACGCGAAGTCGAGCAGTTGACGGGCGGAAGCGGCGGGTATCGCCTCCTTCACCACCACGTATCCGTAGGTCTGCCAGTGGGCGAAGTCCTCCTCGGACAGCACCCGCAGCGGACGTGTCTTGCGCAGGTCGCGCAGCTGGGTGCGGGCCAGGTAGGTGTCGGCGTCCGCGCTGAAATAGGGGAGGTCCGACGGGGCTCGGTGGAGGTAGGAATCGGGCGTCGCCATGTGGTGCTCCAGATCCTCGCCGTCGCCTCGTGCGGGCAACGGCGGTGTGCGCGACGGAGGTCGGGCCGTCGCACATGAGGTCGGTGGGGGCAGCGGGTCCGCTCGCACTCGGGGCGGAGCGGGGCGACGAGGGCGGCTCGGGCGGACGGGGTCGACCCTGGTCAGGGGGTCGCCCGGTCCGCGCCCTCGTCCGGAAGGGTCGTCTCGTCCGGGGTGGTCGTCACGGAAGCGGAAGTCGTCCGACGTGGAAACGGGCGTCACATGTGCCCCTCGCCGAACTTGCGCCTCACAATGGACTAGACCAAGGGAGGGTGTCAACACCCGTCCTGACAGGCCCAGTTGTTACTTCCGAGTTCGGGAACGCCCCCCTTGACACGGCTGGTTAACCTGAGCGCGCACCCACTTGGTCTGTACCAAGAGCCACCACCTGAAAGGCGCGGTCGATGGCCTCCAGCAAGCACAGCGGCGAGTTGCGTCGACTCGCGCTCTCCGTCCTGCAACCGGGCTTCGTGGGCACCGAGGCACCCGACTGGGTCCTGCGCGACATCGGGGACGGACTGGCCTCCGTCGTGCTCTTCTCCCGCAACATCGTCTCCGTCGAGCAGGTCGCCCGGCTGACCGCGCGACTGCGAGCGGAGAACCCGGAGTTGATCGTCGCCATCGACGAGGAGGCGGGCGACGTCACGCGCATCGAGTCCGCGACCGGGTCGACCCGGCCCGGCAACTTCGCCCTCGGCACCGTCGACGACGCGGAGCTGACCGAGGCCGTCGCCGCCGACCTGGGCCGGCAGTTGCGCTCCGCCGGGGTGAGCCTCGACTACGCGCCGAGCGCCGACGTCAACTCCAACCCCGACAACCCGATCATCGGCGTACGTTCCTTCGGCACCGACCCGGACGTGGTGTCCCGGCACACCGCCGCGTGGATCCGGGGGCTCCAGTCGTCCGGCGTCGCCGCCTGCGCCAAGCACTTCCCCGGTCACGGGGACGTCGCCGTCGACTCCCACCACGACCTGCCGGCCTACGGCGCCGGGCGGGACGAGATCGCCGCCCAGGCCCTGCCTCCGTTCCGGGCGGCCGTGGCCGCGGGCGTGCGCGCGGTCATGAGCGGCCATCTGCTGGTGCCGGCCTACGACCCCGACCTGCCCGCCACGCTCAGCCGCCGAATCCTCCAGGGCCTGCTCCGCGACGAGTTGGGCTACGACGGCCTGATCGTCAGCGACGCCATCGAGATGGGCGCCGTCACGGCCCGCCACGGCATCGACGGAGCCACGGTGAAGGCCGTCGCCGCCGGGGTGGACGCCGTCTGCGTCGGCGGCGAGAGCGCCGAGGAGGCCACGGTCGACCTGCTGGTCAAGGGGCTGGTCACCGCGGTGTCCGCCGGGGAGCTGTCGGCGGAACGGCTGGCCGGGGCGGCGGGCCGGGTGAGGGAGTTCGCCGACTGGTCGGCCGGGCTGCGGGCGGCCGGATCCGCCGGGGAGGCGGCCGGGGACGGTGTCGGTCACATCGCCGCCCGCCGCGCCGTCCGGCTCGCCGGGGCCGCGCGGGACGCCCTGCCGCTGACCTCCGCGCCGCACGTGGTCGAGCTGGCCCCGGTCACCAACATGGCCATCGGCAAGGAGACCCCGTGGGGCGTCGCGGATCCGCTGCGCGAGCGGCTGCCGGGCACGACCTCCGTACGGGTGCGCGGCGAGGAACTGGAGGAGGGAACGGTCGCGCTGGAGAGCTGCGCCCTCGAACCGGCCGCGGGACGACCCCTGGTGATCGTCGCCCGCGACACGGCCCGGCACGCCTGGATGGACCGCGCCGTCACCGGTCTCACCACCGCCCGTCCGGACGCGATCGTGGTGGAGATGGGCCTGCCGGGCGCCCTCACGGCCGGCGCGGTCCAGATCTTCACCCACGGCGCGAGCGCCGCCTCCGGCGTGGCCGCGGCGGAGGTCCTCACCGGCACGCCCTCGCGCTGAGCGCCCGCGCCGCCGCGCGGCCCGGCGGGCACCGAAGACCGGTGCCGGGTGCCGGCCGAGGTGGCGCTCCTCGCAGCGGGGCGTGGGACGGGAGCCGGTCGTGGCGCCGGTGCGGACGGCACTGGCGGCCGTCCCGCACCGGGGCTTCGCCCACGACCGGTTCAACGACGTACTGCTCACCCATGTGGGGACCGGCCGCCTACGCCCTCGGTGTGGTGCCCCGGCGCCTCGGTGGCCCGCACGGCTCCGGGCGTCCGGCGGCCCGCGCCGCGTCGGCGGCCATGGGCGAGCTGCTGCTACTCACCGGTGGAGTCGGCCGGTGCCGCGAAGTGCGGAGGCGGCGCCAGGCGTCGGGTGGGCCGCTCGGAACCCGTGATCGCCGGGCGGCCGGACGGTCGGCGCGCCGCGGCCGTGGGCGGGCTGCCGTATCCGCCGGTGGAGTCGGCGGTGCCGTGCGGCGCGGACGCGGCGCCAGGCGTCGGGTGGGCCGCTCGGAACCCGTGATCGCCGGACGGTCGGCGCGTCGGCGGCCGTGGGCGGGCTGCCGTATCCGCCGGTGGAGTCGGCGGTGCCGTGCGGCGCGGAGGCGGCGCCAGGCGTCGGGTGGGCCGCTCGGAGACCGTGGTCACCGGGCGGCCCGGCGGTCGGTGTGCCGGACGCGGTCAGCGCGCGGTCTGGGTGTGCACGTACTCCACGAGGCGGGTCAGCGCGTCCGGGTCGGTGTCGGGCAGGACGCCGTGGCCGAGGTTGAAGACGTGGCCCTCCAGGTCCGCCGCGGCGTCCAGGATCTCGCGGGTCTTGGTCTCGACGGCCTGGGGGGTGGAGAAAAGGAGCGCCGGGTCCAGGTTGCCCTGGAGCGCCTTGCCGGGGCCGACGCGGCGGGCGGCCTCGTCCATCGGGACGCGCCAGTCGACGCCCACGACGTCCGCGCCGGCCTCGCCCATGAGGCCGAGGAGTTCGCCGGTGCCGACGCCGAAGTGGATGCGCGGCACGCCGTACCCGGCGACGGCCTCGAAGACCTTGCTGGAGGCGGGCATCACCGAGCGGCGGTAGTCCGCGGGGGACAGCGCGCCGACCCAGGAGTCGAAGAGCTGGACGGCGCCCGCGCCCGCCTCGATCTGCACCTTGAGGAAGGCGGCGGTGATGTCGGCGAGCCGGTCCAGCAGGTCGGCCCACAGCTGCGGGTCGCCGTACATGAGCGCCTTGGTGTGCTCGTGGTTGCGGGACGGGCCGCCCTCCACGAGGTAGCTCGCGAGGGTGAACGGCGCGCCGGCGAAGCCGATCAGCGGGGTGGCGCCGAGCTCGGCGGTGAGCAGGCCGAACGCCTCGGTGACGTAGGAGACGTCCTCGGGGGTCAGGTCGCGCAGCTGTGCCAGGTCCGCGCGGGTGCGGATCGGCTTCTCGACGACCGGGCCGACGCCCGGCTTGATGTCGAGGTCGATGCCGATGGCCTTGAGCGGGACCACGATGTCGCTGAAGTAGATGGCCGCGTCCACGCCGTGCCGGCGCACCGGCTGGAGGGTGATCTCCGTGACCAGTTCCGGCCGCATGCAGGACTCGAGCATCGGGATGCCCTCGCGCACCTTGCGGTACTCCGGCAGTGAGCGCCCGGCCTGCCGCATGAACCACACGGGGGTGTGCGGCACCGGCTCACGCCTGCACGCCTTGAGGAAAGCGGAGTCGTACGTGGCGGTCGGCTGCTTGCCCGCGGGGCTCTGGTTGGCACTCACACCGGCAAGTCTCGCATGTCGCCCCGACAGCGCCCGACCTCGGGTGGGGCGGCTCCCGCGCGCCCCGCGGGACCGCGTGATCCGGACATCGCGTCCGCACGCGGGTGTCCCTCCCTGCGCCGAGGCGCCGTTCCCCTTAATCTTCCCCGCATGGCTGCGGCTCAGGGACGACTGTCGGACGGCGCTGGCGGAATGGACGAACCGAAGGGTACCGAGGAGGAGGCCCGGCATACGGGGAGTACGGCACCGCCGGCTTTCACGGCCGCCGTCGAGGCGCTCAGGGCCGCACGGCTGCGGCCGCAGATCGAGGTGGAGGCGGTGCCCCCACCGAAGCGGCTCGCCCCGCACGCGTACGCGCTGGAGGCCGCGGTCGTCGACGGCGACGAGGACCTGGCGGACGGGCGGCTGGTGCTGCTGCACGATCCGGCCGGGCACGACGCCTGGCGCGGCACCTTCCGGCTGGTGACGCTGGTGCGTGCCGAGCTGGAGCCGGAGATGGCCGCGGATCCGCTGTTGCCGGACGTGTGCTGGTCCTGGCTCACCGGCGCGCTCCAGGCGCGCGGTCTGACGTACGGGGAGCCCAGTGGCACGGTCACGCGGGCGAGCTCCCACTATTTCGGGGGGCTCTCGTCGCGCCCGTCCGCCTCGCAGATCGAGATCCGGGCGTCCTGGACGCCGCGCGAGGGGCTGGGCGGTGTCCCGGACACCGCGGCGCACCTCGCCTCGTGGTGCGATCTGCTGGCCCAGGTCGCGGGGCTGCCGCCGGCCGCGCCGGGCGACGCGTCGATCGTGACGCTGCCGCAGCGGCGCGGACCGCAGTCGCGCTGAGCCCTCCCCCCGACCCCTTACCGCTTTCTCCGTCACGGGCGCCCGTCCGGCCCGGGAAACGTTCCGTCACTTTGTCGACACGGCCACTTTCGGCCTCGTATCGACAAAGTGCGAAACCGTTCGATCTTCGAATGATCGACCGCGTGTCCGAATTGCTCGGATTGTTACTCACCAGATCGTGATCATTCTCTAAAGGCGGACGGGTTCGGTGCCGAAGACGACTGTGACCTTGAAAGCACGGTTCGTCCCGGCTTCAACCCCAAGAGCCGGCCCCGTCCCGCACCCCAGGAGGCCTGGTGTCCGTTCTCCTCGAGCAGCCTGCAAGCCTGGTCGCCTACCGCCCGAACAAGCCGACCGCCATGGTGGTCGTGGCCGACCCGCGCGTCCGTTCCACCGTCACCCGCCATCTGTGGGCGCTCGGTGTGCGCGACGTCATCGAGGCCTCGTCCGTCGCGGAGGCTCGTCCCCGCATCGGCAACCCCCGCGACATCTGTGTCGCAGACGTCCATCTCCCCGACGGCTCCGGCCTGACCCTGCTGTCGGAGACCCGTGCCGCGGGCTGGCCCAACGGCCTCGCCCTGTCCGCCGCCGACGACATCGGCGCCGTACGCAACGCCCTCGCCGGCGGCGTCAAGGGCTACGTCGTCACCGGCACCCGTACCAACGTCGGGCTCCCCACCCGGCCGGGCGCCGCCCCCATCGGCGCCGCCGCCGCCCGCCTGCACCGCCGCCCCCCGGGCGCCCCGAGCCACCCGGGCGGCTACCGCGAGCTCTCCGGCCGCGAGGTGGAGGTGCTCCGACTGGTCGCGGAAGGCCAGTCGAACAAGGCGATCGGCGTCTCGATGGGACTGTCCGCCCTGACCGTCAAGAGCCACCTGGCCCGCATCGCCCGCAAGCTCGGCACCGGCGACCGCGCCGGAATGGTCGCCGTGGCCCTGCGGACCGGCATCATCCACTGACCGCTGCCGATCCCGACCGCTCTCCCCCGCCCGCCCCGTCTCCCCATCTCCCCGCCTCCCCCACAGCCGATCTTTCACCGACCTGACTGGTTTACGACCCCCCGGTGGGGGTGGGGGGGGGGGTGGGGGGATGGGGGGGGGGTGGGTTGGGTTCCCCCTCCCCTGCCCCCCCGGGAGGCTGCCCCACCGAGAAAGGGGCCCCCCCCACCACCCCTGCCGCCAACTCCCTGCCCACAGACCCC
>NZ_JBHJRX010000044.1:0-11557 GCF_042268605.1 Streptomyces sp. NPDC056296
ACGAATGCGGCAACGCCATGACAGCCACACCCGGCATCCCTGGGTGTCCCGATCTTACGAATGACCGCGATCAACCCACGAAGAAAGGTATGGATCACCCATGCCGCTCAGGCTACGGTCGCAAGCCCGGCGACGGGTGCGCACGCTGCTGCGACGCACCGGCCGCGGACAGTGAAAGCCAGGAAGGCGATAATGAAATCATGCAGTCACGAAGCGAGTTGGGGGAATTTTTACGTTCACGGCGGGCCAGGATCCGCCCCGAGGACGTCGGCTTCGCCTCCGGCGCAGGCCTGCGGCGCGTGCCGGGGCTGCGCCGTGAGGAGCTGGCGCACCTTGCGGGGGTGAGCATCGACTACTACGTGCGCCTGGAGCAGGGCCGCAACCGCAGTGTGTCGGACGCCGTGCTCGGGGCGGTGGCTGCCGCCCTGAAACTCGACGAGGACGAGCGCGCCCATCTCTTCAGGCTGGCGCGGCCCCGGAAGCCGGACCCGGACACCGGGCGGTCCGGCGGTGGGGAGACGCGCCCCGGAGTGCGTCGGCTGCTGGACTGGATCACCGCTCCGGCGCTCGCCATGGGCCGCCGGATGGACGTACTGGCCTGGAACCGGCCCCTGTGCGCCCTCATCACCGACTTCGCCGCACTGCCTCCGGCCGAGCGCAACCTGTGCCGGCTCCATCTGCTGAACGACGAGATCGGCCGCCGCTACCCGGACCGCGAGATGATCGCCCGCGAGGCAGTGGGTCATCTCCGCATCGCCGCGGGCCGCTTCCCGGAGGATCCCGAACTGTGGCGGTTGGTCGAGGAACTCAACCAGGGCAGCGAGGAGTTCCGGCGTCACTGGCAGCAGCACACCGTGCGCACCAAGTCCCACGGCCTCAAACGCATCGACCACCCCGAGGCCGGCCCGCTCACCCTCTCGTACGAGATCACCCACTTCCCCCAGGACCCCGAACTGAGCCTGCTCGTCTACACGGCCGCTCCGGGTTCGCCCGAGGAGGAGGCACTGCGCGCCATGGCCGTGGCGTAGGCCGGTGAGGGGGGACTGGGAGTACCCAGGTTCGCCCTGTCTCCGGTGAGGCAGAGCGGAGGGAGCCGGCCCGCGGCCCGCCCAGGATGAACAGGACCATCCGCCCCACCGGCCCCGCGAGGTCCTCCATGCGCCTTTTCGCGTCCGCCATGGCAGCCGTCACCGTGCTCGCCCTCACCGCCGCAACCGGCTCCCAGGCCGCCACCGGCGCCGAATCCGCCACCGGCTCCGAGACCGCCACCGCGCGGCTCCCCGACCACTACGTGATCCCGGGGGAGAGTGCCTTTCCCACCGGCGTGGCCTACGATCCGCGCAGCGGGCACTACTACGTGGGCAGCGCCCAGGACGGCACCCTCTACCGGGGGCACGTGCGCAAACCCACCGCACGGGTCTGGTCGCCCGACGAGAGGGACGGACGCTCCTTCACCGCCGGCATGACCATCGACGGTGAGGGACGGCTCTACGTCAACGGAGGCGGCACGGGCACGCTGCGCGTCTACGACACGGCGACCGGCGCACTGCTGACCAGACTGAACGGCGCGAAGGGCGGTTTCGTCAACGACGTCACGGTGGCCGCCGACGGTACCGCCTATGTCACCGACTCCTTCAAGCCGGTCGTCTACCGCCTGACCGAGGACGAGCGCGGCCGGTGGAAGCTGGAGCACTGGCTCGACGTCGACGCCTCGGGCATCGACTGGGTCGACGGACAGCACAACCTCAACGGCATCGTCGCGATCGGCACCGGCCACTTGCTCGCCGTGCAGAGCAACACCGGAAAGCTGTGGCGCATCGACCGCTCCACCGGCCGGACCGCCGAGGTCGACCTCGGCGGCCACACCCTTGCCAACGGCGACGCCCTGGCATGGAGGGACGGGCGTCTCTACGTGACGCAGGGCAACCTGTACGCCGATCCCGGCACCCAGCCGCAGGTCGCGGTCATCGAGATGAACGACGCCCTCACCCACGGCCGCTTCGTCGACCGACTGGTGCCGCCGGGCGGGCTCCTGCATCCCTCCGCCGCGGCCCTCACCGACCACGACCGCCTTCTCGTCGTGAACAGCCAGTACAACCGCTGGGTCGCCGGCCTTCCCCCGGAGAGCCTCCCCTTCACGGTCTCCAGCCTGCCGCTCGGCCGGCGGACGACCGCCCCGGGGCCGCACTCCCCGGGTTCCGGGCCGGCGGCTACTGCCGGTACCCGCTGAGGAACCGTCCGATCCGCCCGATGGCGGCCTCCAGGTCGTCCGCGTGGGGCAGGGTCAGGATGCGGAAGTGGTCGGGGGAGGGCCAGTTGAAGCCGGTGCCCTGGACCACCTGGATCTTCTCCCGCAGCAGCAGGTCCAGGACGAACCGCTCGTCGTCGTGGATCTTGTGCACCTTGGGGTCGATACGCGGGAACGCGTACAGCGCGCCCTTCGGCTTCACGCACGACACACCCGGGATCTCGTTCAGCTTCTCCCAGGCCACGTCCCGCTGTTCGCGCAGCCGTCCGCCCGGAGCCGTCAGTTCGCGGATCGACTGGCGGCCGCCGAGCGCCGCCTGGATGGCGTACTGGGCGGGCGCGTTGGCGCACAGACGCATGGAGGCCAGCATCGTCAGGCCCTCCAGGTAGTCGCGCGCGTGCTGCCGAGGCCCCGTGACCACCAGCCAGCCGGAGCGGAAGCCCGCCACCCGGTAGGTCTTGGACAGGCCGCAGAAGGTCAGGACGACCAGGTCGGGGGCGAGCGCGGCGGCCGAGTGGTGCACGGCGTCGTCGTACAGGATCTGGTCGTAGATCTCGTCGGCGAAGACCATCAGGCCGTGCCGGCGGGCGAGGTCGAGGATGCCCTCGACGATCTCCTTGGGGTAGACGGCGCCGGTGGGGTTGTTGGGATTGATGATGACGACCGCCTTGGTGCGGTCGGTGATCTTGGACTCCATGTCGGCCAGGTCCGGGTACCAGTCCGCCTGCTCGTCGCACAGGTAGTGGACCGCCTTGCCGCCCGCGAGGGTCGTCACCGCCGTCCAGAGGGGGAAGTCGGGGGCGGGGATCAGGATCTCGTCGCCGTCCTCCAGCAGGGCCTGTACGGCCATGGAGACCAGCTCGGAGACGCCGTTGCCGAGGAAGACGTCGTCCACGTCGACCTCCAGGCCGAGGGCCTGGTAGCGCTGGGCGACGGCCCGGCGGGCGGAGAGGATGCCGCGCGAGTCGGTGTATCCGTGCGCCCGCGGCAGCATGCGGATCATGTCCTGGAGGATCTCCTCCGGCGCCTCGAAACCGAAGAGCGCCGGGTTGCCGGTGTTCAGGCGCAGCACGCTGTGCCCCGCCTCCTCCAGCGCGTTGGCGTGCTCGATGACCGGGCCGCGGATCTCGTAACAGACCTCGCTGAGCTTGTTCGACTGCCGGAACTCCATTGCGGCGCTTCCTCTCCGGTATCTGGTGTTGCTTGGTTTTACCAAGTGCGAGCTTGGAAAGTCCAACAACTTGTCTACACTGCGTCGCATGTCACCTCGCCGAAGCTACGACCAGTACTGTTCCGCCGCCCGCGCGCTCGACGCCGTCGGCGACCGCTGGACCCTGCTGATCGTCCGGGAGCTGCTCGCCGGTCCGCGGCGCTACACCGACCTGCACGCCGATCTGCCCGGCGTCAGCACGGACGTACTCGCCTCGCGGCTGAAGGACATGGAGCGTGACGGGCTGACGACCCGGCGCCGGCTGCCCCCGCCCGGAGCGGCGTACGTCTACGAACTGACCGCTCGCGGGCGCGAGTTGCTGCCGGTGCTTGAGGCCCTCGGTGCGTGGGGCGCCGGCGAGCTGGGAGAGCGCAGGCCGACGGACGCGCTGCGGGCGCACTGGTTCGCGCTCCCCCTGCTGCGGGCCCTGCGCGAGGCAGGGGCGGAGGAGGGGCTCGTCGAGGTTCGGCTGGAGGAGGGGAACTTCCACCTCTACGCGGGCGGCGGCGGGGAAGGCCCGGTGTACGGCGACGGGTCCGCGCCGGGGGAGCCCGACGCCCTGCTCGTGCTGGACGCCGGGACCTGCGCCGCGCTCAGCCGTGGGGAGTTCGGCCTGCGGGACGCGGTGCGGGACGGCCGGGTAGCGGTGACCGGTGACGGAACGGCGGCCAAGGCGCTCCGCGAGGACTGAAGCCGGCGGAAACGGCAGAAGGCCCGCCGGGGGCGGGCCTTCCGTGACGGGTGGGCCTTCCGGGACGGCGGGCCGTCTCTGGGGCGGTGGGCCTTCCGGGGCGGTGGGCGTTCCGGGACGGCGGGTCTTCCCGGAAGGCGGGTCTTCCCGGAAGGCGGGCCCTCCGGGACGGCCGGGCCTTTCGGGACGGCCGGGCCTTTCGGGACGGCCGGGCCTTTCGGGGAGCCGTCAGACGCCCGGCGGCACCCGCCGCGGCCGTCCCGCCCCGCGGGTCAGCGCGTAGCCGCCGATGCCCGCCAGTGCGGCCAGCACGCCGCCGATCCCGGTCCACACCCACCGGTCGGACCACCAGCCGGAGGACCAGCCGTCATCGGGCTCGATCGCGGACAGCACGGCGCCGCGCTCCGGGTCCTCCTCGTCCGCGCCGGACCTCACCGCCACGCCCGGCACCAGCGGCTCGGCCAGCGAACCGTCCACCGCCGCCGCGCCGCCGATGTCCTTGGAGTCCACCCGGACCCCGGCCGAGACCGGGACACCCAGGTCCGACGTCGGGAGGTTCACCGCCGTCAGCCGGATGTAGTACGTCCCCGGCAGCGGATCGTCGGCCCACGGCTCCGACCAGGCACGGACCGTGCGCAGCACGCAGGCCAGCTCCACGGACGAGGTGCCCGCCGCGGCGGTGCGGGACTGTGCGCCGTACTGACAGGCCTGGCGGCGGCGCAGACCGTCGTACACGTCGATCCGCCAGGTCTCGGCGGCGTGCGTCTCGGGCAGCTTCACCGTGGCCTCGACGGTGGGGCGCTGCCCGGCGTCGGCCGGGAACGACCAGTACAGGTAGTCACCGGCGGAGCCGCGCGCCGTGGCCGGCTGCCCCTGCTCGATCTCGGTCGCCGTACGGAAGGCCGTGCCCGCCTCGGTCGGCGCGCCGGCGTCGTCCGACGGGCTCGCGGAGGGCGAGGAGTCGGCCGCCGCAGGGGACACGGCGAGGCCGAGCAACAGCGCAACGGCGCCCAGCACTCGTATCGAACGCATCAGTTGGTCCTCCAGACCGCGAACCGCCGGCGTGAGAGCCAGCCCCACAGCAGACCGGCGAGGAACCCGGCCAGGATCAGCGCACCGAGCAGCCACCAGCCGCGTCCGAGGCCGAAGGAGGCCACGTCACCGGCGTCGCTCGGACCGTCCACGACGTCGACGGTCAGCTCCAGCGGCAGTCCGGGCGTGGTCTTCACGCCGGCGGCGACGGAGAAGGAGTTGGTGACCTGGAGACACACGGTCTCGGCAGGGGCGTCCTCCTCGTCGCTCTCCGCCTTCGGATAGCGCAGCCCCGCGGAGAGCACATCGGTACGGCCGTTGCCCGCCGCCTCGCCGCGCACGATCTCCCGGCCGTGCACCGTCACCGCCCGCAACAGCACCCCGTAGGAGGGGTTCACGGCGCGGTCGGCACCCACGCTCACCGAGGCGCGCAGCTCCTGGCCCGGCTCCACGTCCACCCGGTACCAGCGCTGCCGGCCGAACTCCTCGCGGTCGGTGTACAGCCCCGACTTCAGCGTCGGCGCCTTCGCGCACGCGTCCGCGCCCTCGGTGGCGACCGGGGTCACCACCGGGTCGGCCGCGCGGTCCACCAACTGGTTCACCTTGTCGGTGAGTTCGTCGGTGTGCTCGACCGATGTGTACGTCCCGCCGGTCGCCTCGGCGATGCAGCTGAGCTGCTGCCGCATCTTGGCGTTGGGGACCAGCCCCAGCGTGTCGATGGTCAGCCCGATGCCCTTGGCGGCGATCTCCCGGGCCACCTCGCACGGGTCGAGCGGGGCGCAGGTGTCCTCGCCGTCACTGATCAGCACGATGCGCTTGGAACCGTCGCCGCCGTCGAGGTCGTCGGCCGCCTCCAGCAGCGCGGGGCCGATCGGCGTCCAGCCGGTGGGTGCCAGCGTCGCCACCGCCGTCTTGGCCTCGGTGCGGTCCAGCGGGCCGACCGGGTAGAGCTGCGCGGTGTCCTTGCAACCGGTCTTGCGGTCGTCGCCCGGATAGTCGGCGCCCAGGGTCCGGATCCCGAGCCGCACCTCCTCGGGCGTCGCGTCGAGCACCTCGTTGAACGCCTGCTTCGCCGCGGCCATCCGCGTACCGCCGTCGATGTCCCGCGTCCGCATCGAACCGCTGACGTCGAGCACCAGGTTGACCTTCGGCGCGTCATCGCCCGTGGGTTCACCGGCGGCCGCTCCGGCCGGGAAGGCGACCCCGGCCGTCAGCGCGGCGAGCAGGGCACAGGCACCCGCCGCCAGCCGTGTTCTTGTGATCATCGGCGGATCTTATTGATCAGTGGTGCCGGGCTCCAAAACGAGACCGCGACGACGCCCCGACTTCATTTCCAGTGCAGCGGATTGGGCAGCCGGGCCCAGAGGTCCCCGCCGCTCTCCGGCGAAGTACGCATCAGCGTCAGAGCCTTGACCGGCAGCGGCTCCTCGAGCAGCGCCACGACGTCCGGTGTGCGCGGCAGTTCGCGCACGGCCCCCTCCAGCGCCTCCCGCAGCGCCGGACCCGATCCTACGGCCGCCGCGAGCGCGCCACCCACCAGCGAACCGAACAGCTTGCGGCGCAGCACCGCCGGGTCGTCCGTGAGCATGCGCGGCGGCAGCTCGGGGGCCGGGACGCCGTGCCGCGCCAGGCGCGCCGGGCTCACCCTGATGTCGGCGAGGTCGCGGTAGACCAGGCGCCGGGGCTCGCCCGCCCGGTCCAGCACCACCAGCAGGTTCTGGCCGTGCGCCTCCAGGGCCACGCCCAGCTCCAGGGCACGCAGTCCGACGGTGAGCGCGAGCCGGGCGAAGGCGGCCGGCCAGCCGGGGCGGCGGGGCAGCCCGGCGGTGGCGAGGGCGGCCACCGGAACGACGCGCTCGCCGCCGCTCGCGTACACCTCGGGCGACTCGCGCAGCACGGCGGCCAGGTCGGGGGAGTGGGCGGTGGCCGCCCCCAGGGTGCGGGTCATGTGGAGCAGGCCGTCCGTACGCGCCGCCAGATCCTCCCCGAAGGCCGACAGGGTCGCCGACGCGGCGATCGAGGCGACCGAGATGTCCCGCACGGAGGAGGTGAGCCGGGCACTCAGCGCCGTCTTGACGTGCGGTCCGCCGGGCACGGCGAGCGTACGCAGGGACATCAGCGGACGGGCGGCGATCCGCTCCTCGCACGGCCGCTTCAGCACGTGCGCCGCCTGCCACGGATGCACCGGGAGCAGCACCTTCGCCCCGTCCCGCAGGTCCGTCGGCCACACCCCCGTCACCAGGCACGCGGAGGCCGGCACGGGCACCAGCCCCAGCCCCACCACCGGCCGGTGCTCGGGCCCGTACGCGAGCTGGTCCGCCACCGAGAAACCCGGACGGGAACGGCAGTTGGGGTGGTAGGGATGCCCGTCCACCACCCGCTGCTCCCAGACCCAGTCCCGCTCCGGCCACTCGTCCGGGTGATTCTCCGGGGCCGTCCGCGACAGCGCCAACGACGCGACACTGTGGCCGAGTTCCGCCGCGAACCCCGCTGAGTGCGGCACGGCGAGGTCCGCCGTCAGCCGCGCCGGATCGTCGTAGGACACGTCGTCGAGGCGTACGACGCGGACGTACGCGTCCGTCCGGTACGGGTCGGCGGACGGACCGGCCAGGCGGCGGCCGTCCCGCAGACGCAGCACGAGCCCGTCGCGCACCGCCTCCCGGCCCGCGACCCACGGCAGCGGTTCATGGGCGAACGCACGCCACAGCCGGGTCAGCACCGCCGCGCGGGCGCCGGGCAGCCCGGCCGTGTACTCGGACAGCAGACCGGGACGGACGACGGCCAGTTCGTCGGCGACCTCGGTCTCCGCGGTGGGGGGACGATGCACGGGCGGGCTCCTCGGGTACGAATCGGGTACGAGTAGGAGGTCACGGCACAGGGACGACGACGGGCATCACGACAGACATACTGATCGCCTCCGCCTCTCCGTCATGGACAGACCGTAGGGAACGAGTGGAACGCGTGGATTTCCTGCCCCCGCCCACCGGCGCCGACGCCGCCCCCCGCCCGGGCTTGGCCGAATTGGCCGACGCCTACGCGATGGTGCCGCTGCTCAACTGCCTGCTGCGCGAGGTGGCCGAACCCCTGCCGGACCCCGGCCCCCGGCCCGTGTACCGGCTGCCCGGCGGCCGACTGCTGCGGGTACGCGCGGGCCGCCGCCCCGCCGAGCCGGAGGTCGCCACGGCGGCGGGCGGCTGGCACCCGGTCGGCCACACCGCGCTGGTGAAACTCGTCGCCGAGGAACTGCGCCACCACACCGGCCTGCCCAACCACGAACTGCCCACCGAGATCACCGACAGCCGCGACACGGTGGCCGCCCTCCTCACGGCCCGCGCCCGCGCCACCCCTCCCCAGGACCCCTACCTCCGCTCCGAACAGGCCCTGATCACCGGCCACACCCACCACCCCGCCCCCAAGGCGCGCGGCGGGGCCCCACACGCCACCTGGCTGCCATACGCACCCGAGGCGCACGCCCGCTTCCCGCTGACCCTGCTCGCCGTGCGCGAGGACACGGTCGTCGAGGAGGGCGACACCGCCGCCCTCGACGCCCTGGCCGAGGCCCCGCCCGGCTACCGGCTCCTCCCGGCCCACCCCTGGCAGCTCGACCTGACCGCGGGCACCCTCGCCCCCGCCTTCGCCGACGGCCGCCTGATCCGCCTCGGCACGACCGACGGCTTCGTCTGGCCGACGGCCGCGATCCGCACGGTGTACGCCCCCGACCTCGACCTCTTCCTCAAGTTCAGCCTCGACGTACGCATCACCAACGACATCCGCCGCCTGTGGCGCCACGACCTGCTGAAACTGCGCCGCACCGACACCGCCGTCACCGAGGCCTTCGACGCCATCGGCCCACCGGCCGCCTGGCTCGCCGACCGCGGCTACCGCACGGCGGGCTTCGCCTTCGAGGAGCTGGCCGTGGTCGTCCGCGACGGACTGCGGGGCCGGGTCCTGCCGGGCGCCACCCCGCTGCTCGCCGCCGCCCTCGTGGAGGGCTTCGAGGGCAGCCCGCTGGAGGCCGCCACCGACCCGGCGGCCTGGTGGGAGGCGTACCTCGCGGCCGTCGTCCCGCCCGTCCTGACCGCCTTCGCCGAGGACGGCGTCGTCCTGGAGGCGCACCTGCAGAACACCCTGGTCGCCGTGGACGCGGCCGGTACCCCGGTGCAGGCCCTGTTCCGGGACGCGGAGGGCGTCAAGCTGCTGCCGGACACCTCGCGGGCGGCCGGGTGGGAACGGCTGGTGTACTGCCTCGTCGTCAACCACCTCATGGAGATCGCCGCCGTCCTGGCCGAGCACCACCCCGGCCTCGCCCCCTGGCCCGCCGCCCGCCGGACCCTGGCCCGCCACACCGACCTGCCGGAGATCCCGTCCCTCCTCACCGCACCCACCCTCCCCGCCAAGACCAACCTCCTGCTCCGCTGGACGGGGGCGGACGGCGCCGACGCGCGGTACCGGCCGCTGGCCAATCCGTTGCGGGGGGCGTGAGCGTCAGTGGTCGGTCGTGTACGTGAGGAAGCGGACCCAGGCCGTCGGGGAGACGGCAAGCTGGTCGCCGTGGCGCACCTTGGAGTCCCGGACGTGGACGGTGCCGGGGCAGGCGGCGACCTCGACGCAGTCGCCTTCACTGCCGCTGCTGTAGCTGGACTTGTGCCACGTCATCGCCACTTCGACGCAGTCGTCGCCTTGGGAGCCGCTGTAACTGCTCTTGAACCAGGCCAGTTCGGACGTGTTCATAGCGCTCCTCGCATTCGCTTCAACAGGCCCACGGAGTCCTCGGGGGTCAGGGCCTGTGAACGCATCTTGGCATAGCGCTGGTGGCATCGGCTGATCTCCTTACGATCGGTGATCAGCCGCCCGTTCTCCTGCCCCTCCGAGTAACCGAACCACTGGTTCTCCGGCGTCTCCGCCAACCGCATCGGGCCGTCCAGCCCCGCGTGCACCGGCTGGTGCAGGGGCATCAGCTGGAACTCCACGTTCCAGTGCCGCTCGACCACGCCCAGCAGGTGGTCGTACAACTCGCGCGTCACCTCCTCGCCGCCCGTGCCGCGCTCCAGGACCGCCTGCTCCACGATGAAGCTGAACGCCGTCGGAGGGTTCCGGCTCGTCGCCAGGAGTTCGTGCCGGGCCATGCGGGCCGTGATCCGGTCGTTCATCTCCTTCTCGGCGGGCAGCGGCGGCACGCTGAACGACACCGCCCGCGCGTACCCTTCCGTCTGCAACAGCCCCGGCACCACCCGGCATTCATACGTGTACAGACTTACCGCCTCCGCCTCGAACCGAGCCCACTGCCGGAACCAGCTCGCCAGCCCCGGCTGCCGCGACAGATGCCGTGCCGCACCCCGCAGCGCCCCGAACGCGTCGAGGACTTCCTCCGCGCGCTCCACGAAGTCCACCGGCGGAAACCGCCGCCCCTGCTCGATCGACGCCACCGTCGGCACCGAGTACCGCACCAGCGGCGCGAACTCCTCCTGCGTCAGCCCCGCCCGTTTGCGGAACGCCTTGAGGACCTCCCCGAAGGTCCTGAGACTGTCCGACCGCTCCGGTTCCCCGCCCCCACAAGGCGCCTCCGCGCCACCCGCACCGTCCGACATCAGGGCACCTCCCACACGTACACCCACTCGGGCAAACCCACCCAACGGGCTTATGGTCACGGATGGTTACCTCTACCGTCCACCTTCCGTACCCGTACGCTGACCCTGCGTACCGGTCGCCGAACTGGTGGGAGGTCGTCGCCGCAGGTGGGATGGGCGGCATGAGACCAGCCTCCACCCCCCGACTCCCGGTCACCGCGCGTGTGTTCGTGCAGCGGTTCAGCTCCACCCCGCGCGGTGCACGACTGGCCCGGCATCTCGCCCTGCACCGCCTGGACTCGTGGGGTGTCCCGTACGGCTCGCCGGTCTCCGACACGGCCGCGCTGCTCGTCGCGGAGCTGGCGGCGAACGCTGTGACGCACGGGCGGGTGCCGGGGCGGGACATCGAAGTGCGGCTGCGGCTGGACGCGTACACGCTGCGGATCGACGTGTCCGACGCCAGGGGAGAGAGGCGGCCGCGCGGGCCGGAAAGCACGGACGCGGTGACGCCGGAGGCCGAGCGCGGCCGGGGCCTGCTGCTCGTGGACGCGCTCGCCGACTGGTGGGGCGTCTTCGACCGCGTACCCGTCGGCAAGACGGTCCGGGCGGAACTGGACCTGCGGTGACGCTTGTCGCAGTGTCAGTCGGAAGGAAAGCGGGCTGAGGCGCCGGCCGCCGTGGGTGGGCGGCCGGCGCCATGGGTGTCATGTCAGGCGATGATGCGGTTGTAGTTGTTCCATCCGTGGCCGATTTGGCGGACGTCGCCGTAGGGGTCGCCGTTGTCGCGGTTGAAGTTGTTGGAGTAGAGC
>NZ_JBHJRX010000044.1:11656-20339 GCF_042268605.1 Streptomyces sp. NPDC056296
GGTGTATCCGTCGCCGGTGGCGTCGGCTGCGATGATGCGGTTGTAGTTGTTCCATCCGTGGCCGATTTGGCGGACGTCGCCGTAGGGGTCGCCGTCGTCGCGGACGAAGTTGTTGGAGTACAGCGACATCGTGCCGTCCGGCTTCAACGCCACCAGGTCGGAGAACGAGTCACCCGTCACGCTGTGACCCGGGGTCTCGGGCTCCTCCCACTGCCACCAGCTGGTCTGCTGGCGCGCACCGGCCCAGCTGAGACTGAAGTGGATGTGGTCCGTGTGCGGATTGCTGCCGTCGTACTCCCGCCACCCGTCTGCGGCTTGGCTCGACGACCAGATCCGGTCGTTCCAGATCAGGTACATGATCCCGAGTCGCCGGGCATTGGCATGCTTGTTGCCGTGCTTGTCCGTCTTCAGCAGCCAGGTGAGGACGTCCTCGGCGACGGCGCGCTCACCGGAGTCGTAGTAGTTGAGCATGTAGTCCAGCGCACGGCCTTCCTTGTGCTCACTCGTGCCACCGCTGTCGCAGGCACGGGTGAAATAGGAAGTGTGAGAGCCGTACGCTTCGTTGAGCAGGTCACGGAGGCCCACGGCGCCCGGCTTGGCGGTCGGATCACAGGTGTCCTGGGGGTCGTAATCGGCATACGCGTCGATGGCCGGCCCGAAGTCCGGAGTGGACGGCGCGGCCGACGCGGGCGTCGCCACGAGGATCGTCGCCGCGGCGAGGACGAGCCCCACCAACGAGGATGCCAGCGCGGTGGCCGGCCGCCACCGAGTCCTGGGGCGCGGACCGGTGGACGGTATCGAGTCCGCCTGGGATCTTGCTCTCGTTCTGAACACGGCACTCCTTGGGTCGAGTGGTTCACTCGACGGCACAGTCTGGGGTGCCTTCGCCGCGTGGAGTACCTATAACTTTTCAGCATGCTCGTCGCCGCGTGCGGCTGAGAGCCCCGCCATATGCTCACCGCATGCTCACCGAAGTCACCGCCACCCACTACATCGAGCCCCTGCGCTCCGGCGGCTCCGTCCCCGCCGTCGTCGAGGCCGACGATCTCGGCACCTACGTCGTCAAGTTCACCGCCTCCGCGCAGGGCCGCAAGGCGCTGGTCGCCGAGGTGATCGTGGGGGAGCTGGCGCGGGAGCTGGGGCTGCGGGTGCCCGAGCTGGTGCTCGCCCACTTCGACCCGGCGATCGCCGCCGACGAACCGCACCAGGAGGTGCGCGACCTGCTGGACGCCAGCGCGGGGCTCAACCTCGGCATGGACTACCTGTCGGGCGGCGCCGACCTCACGCCCGAGCTGGTCGAGATGTTCCCGGTGGACGCGGCGGAGGCCGGCCGCGTCGTCTGGCTGGACGCCCTCACCGTGAACGTCGACCGGACGGTGCACAGCTCCAACCTGATGGTGTGGCCGACCTCCGGCACGGTCCCGCCGAGGCTGTGGCTGATCGACCACGGCGCGGCCCTCGTCTTCCACCACCGCTGGGACGCCTCCGCACCGGAAAAGGCGTACGACTTCCGACACCACGCCCTCGGCCACTACGCGCCGGACGTCCGTGCCGCCGACGCCGAGCTGGCGCCGAAGGTGACGGAGGAACTGCTGCGCGAGGTGGTGGCGCGGGTACCGGAGGCCTGGCTTACCTGCGAGGCCGGCTTCGACACGCCGGACGAGGTCCGGGGCGCCTACGTCGGCTATCTGCACGCGCGCGTCCGCGCCTCCCGCGGCTGGCTGCCCACCGACTTCCCGACCCGCGAGGAACTCGCCGCCGAGAACGCCGCCCGCGCGGAGCGCACCCGGCGTGGCCGGCCCGACTGGCTCAAGCGGGTCCCCGACCTGCACGGCAAGCCGCCCGCCGAACGGGACTGGTCCGCGCACCTGGGCTGAACGCGAGACCGCGCCCCCGGTGCTGTGCGGTACCGGGGGCGCGGACGTCGTGCGTCGAACGGAGCCGGGCGTCAGCCCTTCAGCTGCTCGTACGCCGGCAGCGTCAGGAAGTCGGCGTAGTCCTCGTCGAGGGAGACGGTCAGCAGCAGATCGTGGGCCTGCTGCCAGTTGCCGGCCGTGAAGGCCTCGTCGCCGATCTCGGCGCGGATGTTCGCCAGCTCCTCGGCGGCGACCTTGCGGGCCAGCTCGGCGGTGACCTGCTCGCCGTTGTCGAGGACGACCTCCGCGTTGATCCACTGCCAGATCTGCGAGCGGGAGATCTCGGCGGTGGCCGCGTCCTCCATGAGGTTGAAGATGGCGACCGCACCGAGGCCGCGCAGCCACGCCTCGATGTAACGGATGCCGACCTGCACGGCGTTGACCAGGCCCGCGTACGTCGGCTTGGCGTCCAGGGAGTCGACGGCGATCAGGTCGGCCGCCTTGACGTCGACGTCCTCGCGCAGGCGGTCCTTCTGGTTGGGCTTGTCGCCGAGCACCTTGTCGAAGGACTCCATGGCGATCGGGACCAGGTCGGGGTGGGCGACCCAGGAGCCGTCGAAGCCGTCGCCGGCCTCGCGGTCCTTGTCGGCGCGGACCTTCTCGAAGGCGACCTTGTTGACCTCGGCGTCCCGGCGCGACGGGATGAACGCCGCCATGCCGCCGATCGCGTGCGCGCCCCGCTTGTGGCAGGTGCGGACGAGGAGTTCGGTGTACGCGCGCATGAACGGGGCGGTCATCGTCACCGCGTTGCGGTCCGGGAGGACGAACTTGGCGCCGCCGTCACGGAAGTTCTTGACGATGGAGAACAGGTAGTCCCAGCGGCCCGCGTTCAGGCCGGCGGCGTGATCGCGCAGTTCGTAGAGGATCTCCTCCATCTCGTACGCGGCCGTGATCGTCTCGATCAGGACGGTGGCGCGGACGGTCCCCTGCGGGATGCCGACGTAGTCCTGCGCGAAGACGAAGACCTCGTTCCAGAGGCGGGCCTCCAGGTGCGACTCCGTCTTCGGCAGGTAGAAGTACGGGCCCTTGCCGAGGTCCAGCAGCCGCTGGGCGTTGTGGAAGAAGTACAGGCCGAAGTCGACCAGGGCGCCGGGGACCGGCCGGCCGTCGACCTGGAGGTGGCGCTCGTCGAGGTGCCAGCCGCGCGGGCGCATGACGACCGTCGCCAGTTCGGCGTCCGGGCGCAGGGCGTACGACTTGCCGGTGCGCTCGTCGGTGAAGTCGATGCTCCGGGTGTAGGCGGAGGCCAGGTTGAGCTGACCGAGGACGACGTTCTCCCAGGTCGGTGCGGAGGCGTCCTCGAAGTCCGCGAGCCAGACCTTCGCGCCCGAGTTGAGGGCGTTGATGGTCATCTTGCGGTCGGTCGGGCCGGTGATCTCGACCCGGCGGTCCTGCAGCGCGGCCGGAGCGGGGGCCACCTTCCAGGAGTCGTCCGCGCGGACCGCGGCGGTCTCCGGGAGGAAGTCGAGCGTGGAGGTGCGGGCGATCTCGGCGCGGCGCTCCGCACGGCGGGCGAGGAGTTCGTCACGCCTGGGCGTGAACCGCCGGTGCAGCTCGGCCACGAAGGCGAGCGCCGCATCGGTGAGGACCTCCTCCTGCCGGGGCAGGGGCTCGGCGTCGACGATGGCCAGCGTGGACGGCGCTGGTGCGGACATGAGCTGTCACTTCCTTCAGCGGTGGCACCGGGTGCCAACGGGCACGTATGGGGCATTGCGCACTCGTTGTGCGGTCGAGTGCTTCTGATCAGTGGATAGTAGTTTCCTCATTGTGGAACTTCAATGGTTTGTTGATGTCGAGATTCTCTGAGTCGAGGGACAGTGGCGCCCAGTGCCATCTCCCTCACTCAAGGTGGCGCAGGTCGGCCTCGGTGTCGATGTCGTACGGCCGTGCCACGTCTCCGCACTCCACGAGCGTGATGTCCGCCTCGTGTTCCCTCAGATAGGCGCGTGCCCCCCGGTCACCGGTGGCAGTCGCCGAGACACCTGCCCAGTGGGCGGCGCCGAGGAGGACGGGGTGCCCGCGCACACCCGCGTACGCCGCCGATGCGAGCGACGTCTCGTCCCGGTAGGCGGCGCGCACCCGCGCCATCGCCGCCGCGCCGATGCCGGGCTGGTCCACCAGTGAGACCAGTGCGGCCCGTACCCCCGCCCCGGCCGGGCCGGCCAGCGAGTCGAGTCCGGCGCGCAGTGACGACCCCATGCCCTGCTCCCAGTCGGGGTTGTCCACCACGACGCACCCGCCGAGCGCCGCCCGCGCGCGTACGGCGTCGGCCCGCGCCCCCAGGACGACGTGCACGCGGGCGCAACCGGCCGCGCGCAACGCGGCGATCGCGTGTTCGACGAGCGGATGTCCGCGGTGTTCGAGCAGAGCCTTGGGGCGTCCGCCGAGTCGCCGCCCGCCCCCGGCGGCGAGCAGCAGCCCCGCTACCTGGCCTTCGTTCTCCGTCATGCGTCCTGCATACCTGACCGCTCGCCAAACGCTCCGGCGTGCGCGGGGTTTCGGGAGACTGAAATTCGGTCCGCGCGGTGGCGCGTCCGGTGCGGGGTGGCGTTTACTGGCCCGCGTCCCCGGCGCCCGACCAGCGTCAGGGGGCGCTCGGCGCGATCACCACGTAGGGGCGCACGAAGGGGTGCGAGGGGGAGGGCTGTGTTGCGGAGCTTGGGGCAGAGGCAAGTGACCGTGGGTGACGAGGACGTGAGGGTGGCGGCACTGCGGACCGCGGTGTCCCGGTTGCGCCGCCAGCTCGCTCTGTTGCCTGCCGATTTCCCGGACCGCGCCATCGCCGAGGACGAGCTGGCCGACCTTGCCGCGATGACGAACCACGGTGTCCCCGAGGTCGCGCGGCTGCACCGCGCCCTGCTCCTGATAGCCGGTGCGATCGGCTCCGTCAGCGCCCTGTCCCGGGGGCTGACGGAGGTCCGGCACGCCGTGGAACTGTTCGGCGACCCCCCGCGCCGCTGAGTCCATCGGCCAGGGGGCGCGTTATGCGGCCGGGTTGCCGTTCGAGGTGAGCAGGGCCTCCGACAGCTCCGCCGCCACCTGCTGGAGCAGGGGCACCATCCGGTCGGTCGCGGCCTCCGTGACCCGGCCGGCCGGGCCGGAGATCGAGATCGCCGCCGCGGTGGGGGAGTTCGGCACGGAGACGGCCAGGCAGCGCACGCCGATCTCCTGCTCGTTGTCGTCGATCGCGTATCCCTGGCGCCGCACGTCCTCCAGCGCCGCGATGAAGCCGTCCGGCGTGGTGATGGTCTTGTCGGTCGCGGCCGGCATGCCGGTCCGGCCCAGCAGGGCCCGCACCTCGTCCGCCGGGAAGTCCGCGAGCAGCGCCTTGCCGACGCCCGTGGAGTGCGGCAGGACGCGGCGGCCGACCTCGGTGAACATGCGCATCGAGTGCTTGGACGGCACCTGTGCGACGTACACGATCTCGTCGCCGTCGAGCAATGCCATGTTCGCCGTCTCGCCGGTCTCCTCGACCAGGCGGGCCAGGTGCGGGCGGGCCCAGGTGCCGAGCAGCCGGCCGGCGGACTCACCGAGCCGGATCAGGCGGGGGCCGAGCGCGTAGCGGCGGTTGGGTTGCTGGCGTACGTATCCGCAGGCCACAAGGGTGCGCATCAGACGGTGGATGGTCGGCAGCGGCAGCCCGCTGCTCGCGGAGAGCTCGCTGAGGCCGACCTCGCCGCCCGCGTCCGCCATCCGTTCGAGCAGGTCGAAGGCGCGCTCCAGGGACTGGACGCCGCCTGTGGCGGACCTGGCGGAGTCGGTGGTGCTGGCGCTGGACGTCGGCACGGCACGTTCCTTTCGGGGCTGGCGGGAGGAAAGAAGCGTACCCGGCGGCCGGTTGACTCCCGGCTTGTACGTAGCTACGTTCTGCTTGCTGGAATTCTAATTCCGCTTTGTGGAAACGTCCAGGGTCTGCCCGCTGGGCATGCCCGCACAAAGGGTGCCTCTTGACGGCGCGGAACCGGGAATGAAGACTTCTTCAACAGAACGTTGAAATCGGCGAGAGAGAGGTTCGGGTGTCCGAAGCTGAACTGGTGCTGCGCTCGACGCGCGTCATCACTCCCGAGGGGATACGCGCCGCGTCGATCGCGGTGACCGGGGAGAAGATCACGGCCGTCCTGCCGTACGACGCCCCCGTCCCGGCGGGCGCCCGGCTGGAGGACGTCGGCGACCACGTCGTGCTGCCCGGCCTGGTCGACACCCACGTGCACGTGAACGACCCCGGCCGCACCGAGTGGGAGGGCTTCTGGACCGCCACCCGCGCCGCGGCGGCCGGCGGCATCACCACCCTCGTCGACATGCCGCTCAACTCCATCCCGCCGACCACCACGGTCGAGAACCTGCGCACCAAGCGCGACGTCGCCGCCGACAAGGCCCACATCGACGTCGGCTTCTGGGGCGGCGCCCTGCCCGACAACGTCAAGGACCTGCGCCCGCTGCACGAGGCCGGGGTCTTCGGCTTCAAGGCCTTCCTGTCGCCGTCGGGCGTGGACGAGTTCCCGCACCTCGACCAGGAGCAGCTCGCCCGGTCACTCGCGGAGATCGCGGCCTTCGACGGCCTGCTCATCGTGCACGCCGAGGACCCGCACCACCTGGCCGCGGCCCCGCAGCAGGCCGGCCCGAAGTACTCCCACTTCCTCGCCAGCCGCCCGCGCGACGCCGAGGACACCGCGATCGCCACGCTCCTCGCACAGGCCAAGCGGCTCAACGCGCGCGTGCACGTGCTCCACCTGTCCTCCAGCGACGCCCTGCCGATGATCGCCGAGGCCCGCGCCGACGGCGTACAGGTCACCGTCGAGACCTGCCCCCACTACCTCACGCTGACCGCCGAGGAAGTGCCGGACGGCGCGAGCGAGTTCAAGTGCTGCCCGCCCATCCGCGAGGCCGCCAACCAGGACCTCCTGTGGCAGGCGCTGGCGGACGGCACGATCGACTGCGTGGTCACCGACCACTCGCCGTCCACCGCCGACCTCAAGACCGACGACTTCGCCACCGCCTGGGGCGGCATCGCCGGCCTCCAGCTCAGCCTGCCGGCCATGTGGACCAAGGCTCGTGAGCGCGGTCTGGGGCTGGAGGACATCGTGCGCTGGATGTCCGCGAACACGGCACGCCAGGTGGGACTCGACGGACGCAAGGGCGCCATCGCGGCCGGCCACGACGCCGACTTCGCGATCCTCGCCCCCGACGAGACGTTCACCGTCGACCCGGCCGCCCTCCAGCACCGCAACCGCGTCACCGCGTACGCGGGCAAGACCCTGTACGGCGTCGTGAAGTCCACCTGGCTGCGCGGACAGCGCGTCGTGGCGGACGGCGCGTTCACCGAGCCGAAGGGACAGCTCCTCACCCGGACCTGAACCGTCCGGACCCCCTGAATCCAGATCACCTCGAACGACCCCGAAAGGAACACCTGATCACCGTGACGGCCCAGCAGAACCCCTCGTTGGCCAGCTTCACCGGAGACGCGAACCCCTACGGAGGCGGCGACCCGTACGCGGACTACCGCACCGCCGACCTCCCCTTCACCCAGTACGCCAACCTTGCCGACCGGCAGCTCGGCGCGGGTGTCGTCGCCGCCAACGACGAGTTCTTCGCCCAGCGAGAGAACCTGCTGGTGCCCGAGCCCGCCGAGTTCGACCCCGAGCACTTCGGGCACAAGGGCAAGGTCATGGACGGCTGGGAGACCCGCCGGCGGCGCGGCGTGTCGGCCGAGCAACCCTGGCCCACCGAGGACGACCACGACTGGGCGCTGATCCGCCTCGGCGCGCCCGGCGTGATCCGCGGCATCGTCGTCGACACCGCCCACTTCCGCGGAAACTACCCGCAGGCGGTCTCCGTCGAGGGCGCCTCGGTCGCCGGTTCCCCGTCGCCCGAGGAACTGCTCGCGGACGACGTGAAGTGGACGACCCTCGTCCCGCGCACCGCGGTCGGCGGTCACGCGGCCAACGGCTTCGCCGTCTCGGCCGAGCAGCGCTTCACCCACCTGCGCCTCAAGCAGCACCCCGACGGTGGCATCGCCCGCCTGCGCGTGTACGGCGAGGTCGTCCCGGACCCGGCGTGGCTCACCGCCCTCGGCACCTTCGACGTGGTCGCCCTGGAGAACGGCGGCCAGGTCGAGGACGCCTCCAACCTCTTCTACTCGCCGGCCACCAACACCATCCAGCCGGGCCGCTCCCGCAAGATGGACGACGGCTGGGAGACCCGCCGCCGCCGCGACCAGGGCAACGACTGGATCAGCTACCGCCTGGCGGACCGCGTCCAGATCCGCGCGATCGAGATCGACACGGCGTACCTGAAGGGCAACTCGGCCGGCTGGGCGTCGGTGTCCGTGAAGGACGGCGAGTCCGGCGAGTGGCGCGAGGTCCTGCCGCGCACCCGGATGCAGCCCGACACCAACCACCGCTTCGTCCTGCCCGAGGCGGCCGTCGGTACTCACGCGCGCGTGGACATCTTCCCCGACGGCGGCATCTCCCGCCTGCGCCTGTTCGGCTCCCTGACGGAGGGCGGCGCGACCCACCTGGCCGCCCGCCACCAGGAACTCGGCGGCTGACCCCGTAGACGGACCGGTCGCCTGCCGAACGGGCGGCCGACCCACCAACGGACCGGCCGCCTGCCGAACGGGGCGGCCGACCCATCAACGGACCGGTCGCCTGCCGAACGGGGCGGCCGACCCATCAACGGACCGGCCGCCCCACCGGAACGGGGCGGCCGGCCCTCCAAGACCCGCGGGGGGGACCAGATGGAAAGAAACCGTGTGTCCCGCCTCTTTT
>NZ_JBHJRX010000044.1:20349-64169 GCF_042268605.1 Streptomyces sp. NPDC056296
GGGGCGCACCGGCGGAACAGCACCGGTGCGCCCCGCGTCTGTGTTCGCCGGCGAGCGCGTCACCCACGCCGGTGCCGTCCCCGCAGCGGTTCCGCCGCTTACGCCGCGTGCCCGCCGTCCACGGCGAACTCCGCGCCCGTGACGTACGAGGCAGCCGCCAGGTACGCCACCGTCGACGCGACCTCGTCCGCCGTGCCGAAGCGGCCCAGCGCCGTCAGGGCAGCCTGCCCGTCCGCGTAGGGACCGTCCGCCGGGTTCATGTCGGTGTCGATCGGCCCGGGGTGGACGATGTTCGCCGTGATCTCTCGCGGGCCCAGCTCCCTGGCCAGGGCCTTGGTCAGCCCGATCAGCGCCGACTTGCTCGTCGCGTAGAGCGTCCCGCCCGGTCCGGGCACCCGCTGGGTCATGCAGGTGCCGACCGTGATGATCCGGCCGCCCTCGGACATGTGGGACGCGGCCGCCTGCGAGGTCAGGAAGACTCCGCGGACGTTCACGGCCAGCAGCCGGTCGACGTCGGCGAGCGACAGGTCCTCCAGCGGGCCGAGCAGGCCCAGGCCCACGTTGTTGACCAGCACGTCGAGGCGTCCGCCGAGCGCCCGCGCCGCCCGCTCCACCACACCGGCCGCCTCGTCGGCGTCGGCGGAGTCCGCCCGCAGGGCCACCGCCCGTCGCCCCAGCGCCTCGACGGCCCGTACGACGTCCTCGGCCGCGTCCTTGCCGTTCACGTAGGTGAGGGCCACATCGGCGCCTTCCCTCGCCAGCCGCAGCGCGGTCGCCGCGCCGATACCGCGACTGCCGCCCGTCACCAGGGCGGTGCGGCCGGTCAGGGGTGCCGAGAAGTGAGTAAGTGTGTCCGTGTTCGTGTTCATGGGTCCATCCCACCGGGCCGGGCCCCCGCACGCTGGCGGCGAACGGACGTCGACCTGACCGATGAGTCGCGGGCGCCGGCGGAGTCTGATCCATGGACAGCGAAACCACGGCACCGGAAAGCAGGCACCCCTCATGGGCAAGCTCGTACTCACCACGTTCATCACCCTCGACGGCGTCTATCAGGCCCCCGGCGGGCCCCGGGAGGACACCCGCGACGGCTTCGAGCAGGGCGGCTGGAGCGTCCCGTACGGCGACGAGGACTTCGGCCGGTTCGTCGACGAGGTCTTCGGCCGCGTCGGAGCGTTCCTCCTCGGCCGTCGCACGTACGACATCTTCGCCTCGTACTGGCCGAAGATGACCGACCCGGCCGACCCCGTCGCGTCCAAGCTGAACGGTCTGCCGAAGTACGTCGCCTCCACCACCCTCACCGACCCCGGCTGGGCGGGCACCACCGTGCTCGGCGGCGACCTGGCCAAGGAGGTCACCGCGCTGAAGGAGCGCACCGACGGAGAGCTCCAGGTGCACGGCAGCGGAGCTCTCGCGGATTCGCTGCTGGCGCTCGACCTCGTCGACACCGTCCACCTGCTGACCTTCCCCGTGGTGCTCGGCGCCGGACGCCGCCTCTTCGCGGAGGGCGCCCTGCCGACGGCCTTCCGGCACACCGGCGGGCGGGTGACGGCCGCGGGGGTCTCCATCCAGTCGTACGACCTGGCCGGGCGCCCCGAGTACGGCTCCTACGAGCTGTGAACTCGCCGAAAACACATATGACTTCCCGGTAAACTCCACGACCTTGTCATTGACATGCCACTGTCTACGCGCGTCATCATGAGGTCATGCGATTCCCCCCACGCGCCGCTCGGCTCGGCGCAGCAGCCGCAGTCCTGTCCGCCCTTCTGGTGGGCGGCACCGTCTCCGCGACCACGGCGGGCGCCGCCCCCGCGGCGGTCGGCGACATCTGCTACAGCGACCTGCCCTCACAGGCGCACGACACGCTGGACCTGATCGAGCAGGGCGGTCCCTACCCCTTCGAACAGGACGGCACCGTCTTCCAGAACAGGGAGGGCCTCCTGCCCAGCCGGTCCACCGGCTACTACCACGAGTACACGGTGATCACCCCGGGCTCCGACACGCGCGGCGCCCGCCGGATCGTCACCGGTGACGCCGCCCAGGAGGACTACTACACCGCCGACCACTACGCCTCGTTCGACCTCGTCGACCACGGCTGCTGAAGGCGGCGGACACAGGGTCCGGGGCCCGGCTCACCCCGACTTCCGACTCTCGGCGGCGGCGAACAGCGCGCCGCCGAGAGCGAGCAGCACGACACTCGCGTAGACCTCGTAGCCATCGAGGGGACCGATCCGCTGCACCAGGCCCCAGTTCCAGTCGGTGAACTCGTGGACCAAACCCGCCACACCCTGAATCACGGCCATCAGGCCCAGGAACTCCAGCAATTCCTTCATGTCCCCGACTCTCGCCCCGCGGTCCCCCCACACACATCGGCCGCGGGGCGAGCCCTGCCCGACGGAAGGCGCCGTCCTGAGCGACCCGGCGCGCCGAAAGTCGCCGGTCCCGCGACTTTGGTCGCTGATCCCGTCCTCCCGGCCGTCACGTCTGCCGTCGCTGCGTAGATTTGTCGACTGTGAACAGTGACAAGCAGGCCACGACACCCCCCGCCTTCGAGAGGCGGCGCTGGGTGCTGCCGGCGGCGCTGGTCGAGGACCTGTATCCGGAACCGCGGCGGCCCGGCGGGCGGCCCCGGCGCACCGCGCGCGACTGGATCGTCGACTTCGCGTGCTTCCTGCTCGCGGTCGTCATCGGTCTGCTGGCGGCCGACGCACTCCAGGAGGAACCGGGCCTCTCACCGGCCATGGAGGTCGCCGACCAGGTGGTCGGCGCCCTGGCCTGCGCCGCCGTCTGGCTCCGGCGCCGGTGGCCGGTCGGGCTGGCCGTGGCGATGGTGCCCGTCTCCCTCGTCTCGGCCACCGCGGGAGGCGCCGTCCTCGCCTCCCTGTTCACGCTCGCCGTACACCGGCCCTTCCGGTACGTGGCCTGGACCGGTGGCGCGAGTCTCGCCCTGACGCCCCTGTACTACTTGATGCGCCCGGAACCCGGCCTGCCCTACCTGGCGTCGATCGTCATCGCCCTGTTGCTCGCGGTCGCGGTCGTCGGCTGGGGCCTGCTCGTCCGGTCCAAGCGCCAGCTCCTGCTCAGCCTGCGCGACCGGGCCCGACGCGCCGAGACGGAGGCGCGATTGCGGGCCGAGCAGGCGCAACGGCTGGCCCGGGAGGCCATCGCCCGTGAGATGCACGACGTCCTCGCGCACCGGCTGACGCTGCTCAGCGTCCACGCGGGCGCCCTGGAGTTCCGGCCGGACGCGCCCCGCGAGGACGTGGCGCGGGCCGCCGGTGTCATCCGCGAGAGCGCGCACGAGGCTCTCCAGGACCTGCGGGAGATCATCGGCGTCCTGCGGGCCGGGGAGTCCGACGACGCGGGCCGCCCCCAGCCGACGCTCGCGGCACTGGACGCGCTGGTCGCCGAGTCCCGGGAGGCCGGCATGAAGGTCGCCCTCACCGGCCGTGTCACCGACCCCGCCGCCGTGCCCGCCTCCGTCGGCCGCACCGCCTACCGCATCGCCCAGGAGGCCCTGACCAACGCGCGCAAGCACGCCCCCGGCACCGAGGTCACCGTCTCCGTCACCGGAGCCCCGGGCGACGGTCTCGCGATGTCCGTGCGCAACGCCCCGCCCGAGGGCGAGGTGCCACGCGTGCCCGGCTCCGGGCAGGGCCTGATCGGGCTGACCGAGCGCGCCACGCTGGCCGGCGGCACCCTGGACCACGGCCCCACGCCCGAGGGCGGCTTCGAGGTACGGGCACGGCTGCCGTGGGGGTGAGCCGGGAGTCGGCGCCCGGACGGCCGCCGCCGAAGTCGCCGATGCCGCCCGGAGGCGCCGGAGCCGCCGAAGTCGCCGATGCCGCCCGGAAGCGTCGGAGCCGCCCGCAGGCGCCGGAGGCGTCGAAGCGCTGAAGTCCCCGAAGTCGCTGTAGGAACCGAGTCGCCAAAGGAACCGAGTCGCCTGTCGGCAACCGTGATTTCGTAAGGGCCATGACTGCGATCAGACTGCTCCTCGTCGACGACGACCCGCTGGTGCGGGCCGGGCTCTCCTTCATGCTGGGCGGCGCCGACGACGTAGAGATCGTCGGCGAGGCCGCCGACGGCGACGAGGTGGAGGCGCTCGTCGACCGCACCCGCCCGGACGTCGTCCTCATGGACATCCGGATGCCGGTGGTGGACGGTCTGACGGCCACCGAGCGGCTGCGGGGCCGCCCGGACGCCCCGCAGGTGGTCGTGCTCACCACCTTCCACGCGGACGAGCAGGTGCTGCGGGCCCTGCGCGTGGGCGCCGCCGGCTTCGTCCTCAAGGACACCCCGCCCGCGGAGATCCTCGACGCGGTGCGCAAGGTCGCGGCGGGCGACCCCGTCCTGTCGCCCGCCGTGACCCGGCGGCTGATGGAGCACGCGGCCGGTACCGCCGCCGACACCCGGCGTACGCGCGCGCGTACGCGCGTCAGCGCCCTCAACGACCGTGAGCGCGAGGTCGCCGTCGCGGTCGGCCGGGGCATGGCCAACGCCGCCATCGCGGCGGAACTCTTCATGAGCGTCGCCACCGTCAAGACCCACGTCTCCCGCATCCTGGCCAAGCTCGACCTCAACAACCGGGTCCAGGTTGCCCTCCTGGTCTACGACGCGGGCCTGCTGGACGAGGACGGGGAGGACGGGCCCTAGCCGGGAGGCACGGGCCCTAGCCGGGAGGCACGGGCCCTAGCCGGGAGGCACGGGCCCTAGCCGGGAGGACGGGCCCTAGCCGGGAGGCACGGGCCCTAGCCGGGAGGACGGGCCCTAGCCGGGAGGCACGGGCCCTAGCCGGGAGGACGGGCCCTAGCCGGGAGGCACGGGCCCCAGCCGGGAGGCACGGGCGTTGCCGAGAGGCACGGGCGTTGTCGGGAAGGGGCATCGGGGAACCCGCTCACCCCGCCACGGACGCCTCGGCCCCCGGGACCTCCGCCAGCCGCACCGGTCTGCGCTCGCGCCGTGAGATCTCACAGGCCTCGGCGACGCGCAGCGCCTGCAGCGCCTCGCGCCCGTCGCACGGGTTGGCCCGCTCGCCGCGCACAACCTCCACGAACGTGGTCAGCTCCGCCTCGTAGGCGGGGCCGAACCGCTCCACGAAGCCGGTCCACGGCTTGTCCGCGGCCGGCGGTCCGGTGGGCTCCGTCGAGGCGATCGGCGTACGGTCGTCCAGGCCGACGACGATCTGGTCCAGCTCCCCGGCCAGCTCCATGCGCACGTCGTACCCCGCGCCGTTCAGCCGTGTCGCCGTCACCGTGGCCAGCGTGCCGTCGTCCAGTGTGAGGAGTGCCGCGCCCGTGTCCACGTCGTCCGCGGCGCGGAACATCGGCGGCCCGGCGTCGGACCCGGCGGCGTAGACGTCGGTGATCTCCCGGCCGGTCACCCAGCGCAGGATGTCGAAGTCGTGGATGAGCGTGTCCCGGTAGAGCCCGCCGGACTGCGGCAGATACGCGGCCGGCGGTGGCGCCTGGTCGCTGGTCACCGCCCGGACGGTGTGCAGCCGGCCGAGCCGCCCGGACCGTACCGCCTCGCGGGCCCCCTTGTAGCCGGCGTCGAAGCGGCGTTGGAACCCCATCTGCAGAATCGTCCCGGCGGCTTCCACCTCGGCGATGGCCTGCAGCGTGCCGGGCAGGTCCAGCGCGATGGGCTTCTCGCAGAACACCGGTAAACCCGAGCGTGCTGCCCGACCGATCAGTTCGGCGTGGGCCGGCGTCGCCGTGGTGATCACCACCGCGTCCACACCCCACTGGAAGATCTCGTCCACTCCTGGTGCCGCCGTCTCGCCCAGCCGGTGGGCCAGGTCCTGGGCCCGCGCGATGTCGGCGTCCGTGAGGATCAGGGATCCGACGTCGCGATGACGGCTGAGCGTGTTGGCGTGAACGGTGCCGATGCGGCCCGTTCCGATGACCCCGATGCGCATGGAATCAAAGTGGGCTCACAGCCCGCGCGCTGTCAATGCGTATGTCCGGACAATCGAACTACACAACTTCCCGTCAACAGCGCACGGAGCTACGCTCGGCCCGTGCCGAAACCAGAAGTGGACCCCACCGTGTCGCTGGACCTCAGCGTGGATCGCAGCAGCCCCGTGCCGCTGTACTTCCAGCTGTCGCAGCAACTGGAGGCGGCGATCGAGCACGGCGCGCTGACCCCCGGCAGCCTGCTGGGCAACGAGATCGAGCTCGCCGCGCGGCTCGGCCTGTCCCGGCCCACCGTCCGCCAGGCCATTCAGTCGCTCGTCGACAAGGGCCTGCTGGTGCGCCGCCGGGGCGTCGGCACCCAGGTCGTGCACAGCAAGGTCAAGCGCCCGCTCGAACTCAGCAGTCTCTACGACGACCTGGAGGCGGCGGGCCAGCGCCCGGCCACGAAGGTCCTGGTCAACACCGTCGTCCCCGCGACCGCCGAGGTCGCCGCCGCGCTCGGCGTCGCCGAGGAGAGCGACGTGCACCGGGTGGAGCGCCTGCGGCTGACGCACGGAGAGCCGATGGCGTACCTGTGCAACCACCTGCCGCCCGGTCTCGTCGACCTGGACACCGAGCAGCTGGAGGCCACCGGCCTGTACCGGCTGATGCGCGCCGCCGGGATCACCCTGCACAGCGCCCGCCAGTCCATCGGCGCCCGCGCCGCCACCGCCGACGAGGCCGAGCGGCTCGGCGAGGACGAGGGCGCCCCCCTGCTCACCATGGAGCGCACGACGTTCGACGACACGGGGCGCGCGGTCGAGTTCGGCACGCACACCTACCGGCCGTCCCGCTACTCCTTCGAGTTCCAGCTACTCGTACGGTCCTGACCCGCGCCGACCCGCGCCGACCGGCGGCCCGGGGGGCGCTGTGTGGTCCCCGTGCGGCTCGCCTGCGGCTCGCCGTGCGAGTTCGTGCCAATGTCCGGACAATGTGACCGACGCCTGCTCCCCGGCGCCGAGTGATCGATTGCCATGTCGGACAATGGGGCGTTTGGGGTTTCGAGAACCCGGCCGGGGTTCCCGCGGAGCCCCGGCACGCACAGCACGGCACAGCAAGAAGGGCACGGCCTCGTGGCACGGTTTCGGACATGGGTGGGCATCGCGCTGGCAGGGACACTGTCGCTGTCCCTGGCCGGCTGCAGCAGCACCGGCGGCAAGCGCGCCGAGGACGCCCGCAAGGCCGCGTCGGCCCAGGGAAAGGCGGCGGTGAACACGCCCCGCTGGACCTTCGCGATGATCACGCACTCGGGTGACGGCGACTCGTTCTGGGACATCGTCCAGAGCGGCGCCGAGCAGGCCGCGGTGAAGGACAACATCAACTTCCTGTACTCCCAGGACGACGAGGCCCAGCAGCAGGCCCAGCTCGTGAACGCGGCCATCGACAAGAAGGTCGACGGGATCATCGTCACGCTCGCCAAGCCCACCGCGATGAAGTCCGCCCTGGACCGCGCGCGGAAGGCCGGCATCCCGGTGATCACCGTGAACTCCGGCTCGGCGGAGTCCAAGAAGTTCGGCGCCCTCACCCACGTCGGCCAGGACGAGACCATCGCCGGCGAGGCGGTCGGCGAGGAGCTGAACGAGCGCGGGCGCGAGAAGGCGATCTGCGTCCTGCACGAGCAGGGCAACGTCGGCCACGAGCAGCGCTGCGACGGCGTCGAGAAGACCTTCGACGGCAAGGTCCAGCGGCTCTACGTCAACGGCACCAGCATGCCGGACGTGCAGTCCGCCATCGAGGCCAAGCTGCAGACCGACAAGGCCGTCGACGCCGTGGTCACCCTGGGCGCCCCCTACGCCGACACCGCCGTGAAGGCCAAGCAGGGCGCGGGCAGCAAGGCCGAGATCGACACCTTCGACCTCAACGCCAAGGTGGCCGCCGGACTGGAGGACGGCACCCTCGGCTTCGCCGTCGACCAGCAGCCCTACCTCCAGGGCTACGAGGCGGTCGACCTGCTGTGGCTGTACAAGTACAACGCCGACGTCCTCGGCGGCGGCCGGCCGGTGCTCACCGGTCCGCAGATCATCACCAAGGACGACGCCGCCGAGCTGGCCGATTACACCAGGCGGGGCACCCGATGAGCGCGGGCACGGATGTGGCGACCGCTGACGAAAGGATTCTGCAGACCTCTCCGCTGCGGAAACTCCTGGGCCGTCCCGAGCTGGGCTCCGTGGTCGGCGCGATCGCCGTCTTCGTCTTCTTCGCGTTCTTCGCCGACAGCTTCCTGCGCGCGACCAGCCTCAGCACGGTCCTCTACGCCGCCTCCACGATCGGCATCATGGCCGTCCCGGTGGCGCTGCTGATGATCGGCGGCGAGTTCGACCTGTCCGCGGGCGTCATGGTCACCTCGTCGGCCCTGGTGTCGTCGATGTTCAGCTATCAGATGACCGCCAACGTCTGGGTCGGCGTCGGCGTCTCCCTGCTGGTCACCCTGGCGATCGGCGCCTTCAACGGCTTCATGCTCACCCGCACCAAGCTGCCCAGCTTCATCATCACGCTGGGCACCTTCCTCATGCTGACCGGCCTGAACCTGGGCTTCACCAAGCTCATCGACGGCACCGTCTCCACCAAGACGATCGCCGACATGGAGGGCTTCGACTCCGCCCGCGAGGTCTTCGCCTCCACGATCACCGTCGGCGGCGTCGGTTTCAAGGTCACCATCCTGTGGTGGCTCGCCCTGGTCGCCGTCGCCAGCTGGATCCTGCTGCGCACCCGCGCCGGCAACTGGATCTTCGCCGTCGGCGGCAACAAGGACGCCGCCCGCGCGGTGGGCGTCCCGGTCACCAAGACCAAGATCGGCCTCTACATGGGCGTCGGCCTCGGCGCCTGGATCTCGGGCCAGCACCTGCTCTTCTCCTACGACGTCGTCCAGTCCGGCGAGGGCGTGGGCAACGAGCTGATCTACATCATCGCGGCCGTCATCGGCGGCTGTCTGATCACCGGCGGCTACGGCAGCGCCGTCGGGTCGGCGGTCGGCGCGTTCATCTTCGGCATGACCAGCAAGGGCATCGTCTTCGCCGAGTGGAACCCCGACTGGTTCAAGTTCTTCCTCGGAGCGATGCTGCTCCTCGCGACCCTGCTCAACGCCTGGGTCCGCAAGCGCGCGGAGGCCACCAAGTGACGCAGCCCGAAAGCGGTACGCCGCGCAGCCGCACGGCGCTCGTCGAGCTGACCGACGTCAGCAAGAACTACGGCAACGTCCGCGCCCTCGAAGGCGTGTCCCTGGAGGTCCACGCCGGCGAGATCACCTGCGTGCTCGGCGACAACGGCGCCGGCAAGTCGACGCTCATCAAGATCATCGCCGGCCTGCACCGGCACGACGGCGGCACCCTGAGCCTCGACGGCGAGGAGACCCGCCTCTCCTCCCCGCGCGAGGCCCTGGACCGCGGCATCGCCACCGTCTACCAGGACCTGGCCGTCGTCCCCCTCATGCCGGTCTGGCGCAACTTCTTCCTGGGCTCCGAGCCGCGCAAGGGCGTCGCCCCCTTCAAGCGCATGGACGTCGACCACATGCGCCGCACCACCCACGCGGAGCTCCTGCGCATGGGCATCGACCTGCGCGACGTCGATCAGCCCATCGGCACCCTCTCCGGCGGCGAACGCCAGTGCGTGGCGATCGCCCGCGCGGTGCACTTCGGCGCCAAGGTCCTGGTACTGGACGAGCCGACGGCGGCACTGGGCGTGAAGCAGTCGGGCGTGGTCCTGAAGTACGTGGCTGCGGCACGGGACCAGGGCCTGGGCGTCGTACTGATCACCCACAACCCGCACCACGCGTACCTGGTGGGAGACAGATTCGTCCTGCTGAAGCGCGGAACGATGGTGGCCAATCAGTTGCGTGACGAGGTCACGTTGGACGAGCTGACCCAGCAGATGGCCGGTGGTACGGAGCTGGACGATCTACGCCACGAACTCGAACGCCGCTAGGGGCGCGGGGAACTGCGCGATCAACCACGATGCACCCGCACCCGGCAATGAACCGCTCCACCCACCCCCTGTCCCATTCGGCACCCGGCACACGCGTGCGGCACAATCGCACCCGATGAGCACCTACCGCGACTTCACCGCCCCCATCGGCTCCCGCCGCGCCCCGGTCCTGCGCACCGTGGGCACGAGGGAACGCCGCTCGCACCTCACGGCACCCCGGGTGCCGACGGTCGGCATCGACATCGGCGGCACGAAAGTCATGGCGGGTGTCGTCGACGCCGACGGCAACATCCTGGAGAAGCTCCGCACGGAGACCCCGGACAAGTCCAAGAGCCCCAAGGTCGTCGAGGACACCATCGTCGAACTGGTGCTGGACCTCTCCGACCGGCACGACGTGCACGCCGTCGGCATCGGCGCGGCCGGCTGGGTCGACGCCGACCGCAACCGCGTGCTGTTCGCCCCCCACCTGTCCTGGCGCAACGAACCGCTGCGCGACCGCATCGCCGGCCGACTCGCCGTGCCCGTCCTGGTGGACAACGACGCCAACACCGCCGCCTGGGCCGAGTGGCGCTTCGGTGCCGGCCGTGGCGAGGACCACCTGGTCATGATCACGCTCGGCACCGGCATCGGCGGCGCGATCCTGGAGGACGGGCAGGTCAAGCGCGGCAAGTACGGGGTCGCCGGAGAGTTCGGCCACATGCAGGTGGTCCCCGGCGGCCACCGCTGCCCGTGCGGCAACCGCGGCTGCTGGGAGCAGTACAGCTCCGGCAACGCCCTGGTCAGGGAGGCCCGCGAGCTGGCCGCCGCCGACTCGCCGGTGGCGTACGGGATCATCGAGCACGTCAAGGGCAGCATCGGCGACATCACCGGCCCGATGATCACCGAGCTGGCCCGCGACGGCGACGCCATGTGCGTCGAGCTGCTCCAGGACATCGGGCAGTGGCTCGGCGTCGGCATCGCGAACCTCGCCGCGGCCCTCGACCCGTCCTGCTTCGTGATCGGCGGCGGGGTCAGCGCGGCCGACGACCTGCTGATCGGCCCCGCGCGCGACGCCTTCAAGCGCCAGCTCACCGGCCGCGGCTACCGCCCCGAGGCCCGCATCGTCCGCGCGCAGCTCGGCCCCGAGGCCGGGATGGTGGGCGCCGCCGACCTGTCCCGGCTGGTCGCCCGCAGATTCCGCCGCGCCAAACGGCGCCGGGTGGAGCGGTACGAGCGCTACGAGCGGTACGCGGAGGCCCGCCGCACGCCCCGGGAGTCGCTGTGACGGATTCCCTGCCCCACCAGGCCGGGCCCCCGGACGAGCCCCGGCCCCCGGCGGAGGACCGCCGGCACATGATCCGCCGCCGGTCGCTCACCCTGCTCATCATCGTGCTGCTCATCGGCATCCCGGCCGGCTACCTCATGATCTCCGCCAACCAGAGCCGCGACAGCGGCCGGGAGAAGGAGGCGAAGTACGCGGCGACCGGCATGACCGAGGGCTGGCCGTCCAAACTGCAGCGCCGCGTCTACGAGGTGCCCGTCCCGGTCCCGTCCGAAGAGGTCGCCTACTACGAGACGAACAACTGGAAGACCAGTCGCCTCTACGTCCAGTTCGAGACCACCGGCGCCGGCCTGGACGCCTTCCTGGCGGGGCTGGGCGTCGACCGGGACGCACTGGAGAGCGACAAGATCGCCATCAGCGACCGCGCCCAGCGGGTCACCGGCTGGGAGTTCGGCGGGTCCGGCTCCTGGTACGGCCTCGTCAACGAGCAGCGGAACCCGGCGCCCACCCAGGACGTCGTGGTGAACATGGACGACCCGGACTATCCGATGGTGTACGTCGTCTCGCGCACGGTTCCCTGACCACGCACGTGCGCCGACCGGGCCCCGGCAGGGCGCCGGGGCCGATTGTCAGACCCCGCCCGTAGAGTCGAAGACATCTGATCCGGCACACGGGCGGGAGGTGACAGGACGTATGAGCGACATGGCCGTGGCGGGCACGATGGCCGCCGGGCGAGCAGGGGAGTGGGAAGCGGCGACGCAGCCGGAGGGCACCACTCCGTCCGTCCCCGTCCGGCTCGCGGCCGTCTTCCTGCCCGCACCTCTCCCGCGCGACGGGCGAATCGCCTTCTGGGACCCCGAGGACGGGGCCGTGGCCACCGCCTTTCCCGAGTACGGGGTTGCAGCCGCGACGCCGGAAGACGGGGTTGCAGACGCCGGGCCGCCTTCCGCTGGCTGGTCCGCTGCCGTCGCGACTCCCGAGGACGAGGCTGCCGCCGCGTCATCGAACGGCGGGGCTGCTGCGGCCTCCCCTCACCGGGACGGTGGGTCTGCCGCCTCGTCTCCCGGGGACGGCGGGCCTGGGGCCTCCCCTCGCGGGGACGGCGGGTCTGCGGCCTCGTCTCCCGGGGACGGTGGGTCTGCGGCCTCGTCTCCCGGACACGGTGCCCGGCCCGCCGGGCCCACGGACCTCACCGTCGTACGGCGGCACGGCGCCGGAGTGCGACGCCGGACGACGCCCGCGTTTTCGCTCCCGCTCGGCGAGGCGCTGCCTCTGCTGGTGCGCGCCCGGCACGACCCGGCAGCCCACCCGGCCACCGCCTGCTGGGGCGCCGCGGCCCTGCACGCCCTGCGGCTCGCCGCGCGCGGCCGGTTCCTGCCCGGCCTGACGGCGACCGGACACGACGCCTGGCGGGCCGGCCCGCTGGACCCCGACGACGTCGCGCACCTGCGGGCGGTGGCCGCCGCGCTGCCCCCGGAGGGCCACGCGGTCCCGCTGGACGGCCCCGGCCCGATCCGGCTGCCGGAACCGGAAGCACTCCTCCGTGCCTTCCTGGACGCGGTCGCCGACACCCTGCCCCGCACCCCGGCCGCGCCCCACGCCTCGGGCCGCCCCTTCGCCGCACGCGGGGCCCAGCGCCTGCCCGACGCCCACGACTGGGCCGCGGAGGTCGCCGCCGGCATGGACGCGGGCGTGCGCATCTCGCTCCGCCTGGATCTGTCGGCGTACGACCTGTTCGACGGGGACGACGGCAATGGGGGCGCGCGCAGCGCGGGGGCGGCGATCGTCCAGGTGCACAGCCTCGCCGACCCCACCCTCGTGGCCGACGCGGCGGACCTGTGGTCCGGAGCGGCCGACGCGGCGTTCGGTCCCCGCGCGCGCGTGGACGCCGCCCTCGCGGTGCGGCGCGCGGCGCGGGTCTGGCCGCCCTTCGACCGGCTCACCGAGCAGGACGTACCCGACGTCCTCAGCCTGTCCGAGGAGGAGGTCATCGACCTGCTGGGCGTGGCGGCCGGCCGGCTCGCCGCCGCCGGGGTCGCCGTGCACTGGCCCCGCGACCTCGCCCAGGATCTCACCGCGACCGCGGTGGTCCGGCCCGCGCCCGGCTCCGCGACCGACGGCACCGGCTTCTTCGAGAGTGAGGATCTCCTCCAGTTCCGCTGGCAGTTGGCGATCGGCGGCGACCCGCTCACCGAGGCCGAGATGGACACCCTCGCCGAGGCCCACCGTCCGGTCGTCCGGCTGCGCGACCAGTGGGTGCTGGTCGATCCTGCCCTGGTCCGCCGCGCCCGCAAGCGCGACCTCGGCCTGCTCGACCCGGTCGACGCCCTGTCCGTCGCCCTGACCGGCACCGCGGAGGCCGACGGCGAGACGGTCGAGGTGGTGCCGGTCGGCGCGCTGGCCGCCCTGCGAGACCGGCTCACGGCCGGTGTACGCCCCGCCGAACCGCCGCCCGGCCTGCACGCCACCCTCCGCGACTACCAGCTGCGCGGCCTGGCCTGGCTCGACCTCATGACCTCCCTCGGCCTCGGCGGCTGCCTCGCCGACGACATGGGCCTCGGCAAGACGGTCACCGTCATCGCCCTGCACCTCAAGCGGGCCCGCACCGAACCGACCCTGGTGGTCTGCCCGGCCTCGCTGCTGGGCAATTGGCAGCGGGAGATCACCCGCTTCGCGCCCGACGTCCCCGTCCGCCGCTTCCACGGCCCCGACCGCACCCTGGACGACCTGACCGGCGGCTTCGTCCTCACCACGTACGGCACGATGCGGTCCGCCGCGGCGACACTGGCCGAGCGGCCCTGGGGCATGGTCGTCGCGGACGAGGCGCAGCACGTCAAGAACCCGTTCTCGGCGACGGCGAAAGCCCTGCGCACGATCCCGTCCCCCGCGCGCGTGGCGCTGACCGGCACACCGGTGGAGAACAACCTCTCCGAGCTGTGGGCGCTGCTCGACTGGACCACCCCCGGGCTCCTCGGCCCCTTGAAGTCCTTCCGCGCCCGGCACGCGCGCGCGGTGGAGAACGGCGAGGACGAGGAGGCGGTGGAGCGCCTCGCCGGTCTCATCCGCCCCTTCCTGCTGCGCCGCAAGAAATCCGACCCGGGCATCGTCCCGGAGCTGCCGCCGAAGACCGAGACGGACCACCCCGTCCCGCTCACCCGCGAACAGGCCGCGCTGTACGAGGCGGTGGTGCGCGAGTCGATGCTCGCCATCGAGTCCGCCGAGGGCATGGGCCGCCGGGGTCTGGTGCTCAAGCTCCTGACCTCGCTGAAGCAGATCTGCGACCACCCGGCACTGTTCCTCAAGGAGGAACACCCGCCGGGCGGAGCGGAGCGACTGACCGCTCGCTCCGGCAAACTCGCCCTGCTGGACGAGCTGTTGGACACGGTCCTCGCGGAGGACGGTTCGGCGATCGTCTTCACGCAGTACGTCGGCATGGCCCGCCTCATCACCTCCCACCTGATCGCCCGCGCGATCCCGGTCGACCTGCTGCACGGCGGTACGCCGGTCCCTGAGCGCGAGCACATGGTGGACCGCTTCCAGAGCGGGGCCACTCCGGTCCTCGTCCTCTCCTTGAAGGCCGCCGGCACCGGTCTGAACCTCACCCGCGCGGGCCACGTCGTGCACTTCGACCGCTGGTGGAATCCGGCGGTCGAGGAGCAGGCCACCGACCGCGCCTACCGCATCGGCCAGACCCAGCCGGTACAGGTCCACCGCCTCATCACCGAGGGCACGGTCGAGGATCGCATCGCTGAGATGCTCCAGTCCAAGCGTGCCCTGGCCGACGCGGTCCTCGGCTCCGGCGAGGCGGCCCTGACCGAACTGACGGCCCGCGAACTGTCCGACCTGGTGTCCCTGCGGAGGCCGTCATGACCCCCCGGCCCGCCGACGAGGCCCGCCGCGCCCTGCGCGAGGCACGCGAGCGAGACGAGACGCCGGGCCCCACCGTCGAGGCCGAAGCCGAAGCCGAGGCCGGAGCGGACGCCCCCGAACGCGAGCCGGCACAGGCGCAAGGTCATGACCAGCACCAGCACCAGCACCAGCACCAGCACCAGGACCAGGACCAGGACCAGGACCAGGACCAGGACCAGGACCAGGACCAGGACCAGGACCAGGACCAGCATCGGCAGGACCAGCACCCTGACCGAGACCATGGCTGGGGCCGGGATCGGCAGCCGGAAGAGCACACCGGACGGCCCCGCCCCGGGGACGTCGCACGCGCGGCGCTGCGCAGCGCGCGGACCGCGGGCGGCGCGACGGGGGAAGAAGCCAACCGGCCCGAAGAAGCGACTCGCTCCGCTGGGCGGCCCACTGCTTCTGACGGAACAACAGCCGCTACCTCGGCGGATCACTCCGACGATGCCGTGGCCCCTGCCTCCGACCCGGCGCCCCTTCCCGGTGACGCGGCCGCCTCTGCTCCGACGCTCCCTCCCTCCGATGCGGCCCCCGCGGCACGCCCCGGCTCCGCGGACGCGCGCGACAGCCGGCCGGGGGATGTGGCGCGTGAGGCGTTGCGGGCGGCTCGGCGGCAGGCGACGGCGGACACCGCGACCAAGGGGGCGGAGGGCACGCGGCGGCTGTCCCGCCCGGCCCGTAGTCCGCAGGGGCGCGGCGGTTCGCGCACCGCCGACGCCCGCGCACGTGCCGTACGGGACTTCGCAGCGGACGCGTTCCGTCTCCCCCCGGAGGCGGACCCCGACGGGGAGGCCCTGACCCCGGACGAGCCCGCCTCCGCGCCCGGCTCCGCGCCCGCCTCCGCGCCCGGCTCCGCGCCCGGCTCCGCGCCCGGCTCCGAGCCCGCCTCCGCGCCCGGCTCCGAGCCCGGCTCCGAGCCCGGCTCCGAGCCCGGCTCCGAGCCCGCCTCCGAGCCCACTCCCACGTCGTCTCGCGCGGCGCGCTCAGAGAGCCCCGCCGAGAGCCCGACGCCTGCCGCCGGTGAACCGTGGCTTCCGTCCGCGTGGTCGTACGAGCCACCGCCTCCACGGCAGCAGGCGGCATCGCGGCCCGGGCGTGCCCCGGCGGCGCCGGCCCGGGCTCCGCATCCGGTGGCGCACGGCCGGACGTTCACCCCACCGCCCGCGAACCCTCGCACCCCCCGCTCGATGGCCGCGCCGGGCCGGGACGGCGAACTCCGTCGTACCTTCCCCGCCCTCCCGCCCCGCACAGCGGCGGACGGGAGCCTCGCCGGGACCTGGTGGGGAAACGCGTGGGTGACCGCGTTGGAGGAGGGCGCCCTGGACACCGCGAGGCTGGCGCGCGGGCGCGGGTACGCCGAGCGGGGACACGTCGACGCCATCACCGTGACGCCCGGCCTGGTCCTCGCCTATGTGCAGGGCAGCCGGCCCCGGCCGTACCGGGTGCAGATGCGGCTGCGCACGCTCGACGACGCCGACTGGGAGCGGTTCCTGGACGCGGCCGTCGAGCGCCCCGGCCACATCGCCGCGCTCCTCGACAAGGAGCTGCCCCACTCCCTGGCCGACTGCGGTGTCCCCCTGCTCCCCGGCCCCGGCGACCTCGCCCCGCAGTGCAGTTGCCCCGATTCCGGGCACCCCTGCAAGCACGCCGCCGCCCTCTGCTACCAGACGGCACGTCTGCTCGACGCCGACCCCTTCGTCCTGCTCCTGCTGCGCGGTCGGGGCGAACGTGAACTGCTCGACGCCCTGTCCCGGCTGAACGCGGCCCGCGCGGCCCGCGCCGCCCAGGATCGGGGACCGGCGCCCCTGCCCGGTGTCCGGGCCGCCGCGGCACTGACGGCGCGCGCCCTGCCGCCCCTCCCGGCGCCGCTGCCCCCGCCCCCGCACCCCGAACAGCCCCCGGCCTACCCGGCGGCACCGGGCGGCCCCGACCCCTTCGCGCTGGACCAGCTGGCCACCGACGCCGCCGCCCGCGCCCACGCCCTGCTCACCACGGGCCGCGACCCGGTCGGCGGGCTGACGCTGTGGCAGGACGCCGTCCGCCTCGCCGCGGCCCGCCCCGGTTCCGGCCTCACCGTCGGCACCCGAGCGCTCTACGCGTCCCTCGCGAAGGCCGCCGACCGCGATACGGCGGAGCTGGCGCGTGCCGTGGCCGCCTGGCGCCAGGGCGGACCGGAGGGCCTCGATGTCCTGGAGGAGCCCTGGGACCCGCCGGCCGGCCGCTTCGACCGAGCCCGGCCGCTGCTGCTCGCCGCCGACCTCCCCGCCTTCCGCCCCTGGCGCAACCGCCTCACCCACCCCCAAGGCCACGTCCAGCTCAGACTCGGCCGGGCAGGGCTCTGGTACGCCTACGAGTCGGAACCCGGCCGCGACGACTGGTGGCCGCGCGGCACCCCCGACCTCGACCCGGTCGGCGCCCTGACGGGCCTGGGCGGCCCCGGCGACCTCTGACCGACGGCCCACCGCCACCACCTGCCTGTAGAGCCGGCGGCCCAAGCGGGTACCCGGACTCCGGATCCCGGACCCGGCGCCCACACCCCGGGCTCCGGATCACGCACGGTTCCGGACTCCGCACAGCTCAGGGGAGATGAGTGCTCATGGTCTCGCAGACCGTCTCGCAAACCGCGAAGGTCCCCTCGGGAGACGCGAGCCTGGACGGCGACCTGACGCTTCCCGCCGGGGCGCGGGGGGTGGTTCTGTTCGCACACGGCAGCGGCAGCTCACGCCTCAGCCCGCGCAACCGCGCGGTCGCCGCCGGTCTGCACCGGGCCGGGTTCGGCACGCTGCTGCTGGACCTGCTGACCGAGGACGAGGAGCGCGAGGACGCCGCCACGGCCCGGCACCGCTTCGACATCGCCCTACTGACCCGGCGCCTGACGGACGCCGTCGACTGGCTGCAGCGGCGCCCGGACACCGCGGACCTGTCCGTGGGCCTGTTCGGGGCGAGTACGGGAGCGGCGGCCGCGCTGGCGGCGGCCGCGAATCGGCCGAAGCGGGTGTCCGCCGTGGTGTCGCGGGGAGGGCGGCCGGACCTGGCCGGCGACGTACTGCCGCTGGTCACAGCCCCGGTCCTGCTCGTCGTCGGTGGCAGCGACACGGCGGTACTCGATCTCAACCGGGAGGCCGCAGAAGAACTGTCGGCGCCCCACCGGATCCACGTCGTACCGGGCGCCACGCACCTCTTCGCGGAACCCGGCGCCCTGGAGCAGGTGACCGAGGCCGCCGCCGGCTGGTTCCGTGACCACCTGCCCGATTCCGGCTGAGGCGCCGGTCGGCCCGCCACGGTTTCACCGGCGTCCGACAGGAAACTCCGGAGGGGACGCACACTCTTCACCTCGCTCGAGAAGGGCGGACACCAGGCCATGCGATTCCGCGACCGCAGAGAGGCCGGCCGGGAACTCGCCCTCCGGCTGAGGGAACGGGCGTCCGGCGGCGAGTTCCCGGACCCCGTCGTTCTCGCGCTGCCCCGAGGCGGTGTCCCCGTGGCCGCCCAGGTCGCGCGGGCGCTCGATGCCCCGCTGGACGTGCTGGTCGTACGCAAGATCGGCCTTCCCGGCCGGCCGGAGGCGGGCATCGGTGCGATCGTGGGCGACGACCCGCCGCTGTTCGACCGACGGGCCCTGGAGATGCTCGGCCTGAGCGAAAACCGCCTCGCCCCCGATGTGGAACGCGAGCGCGCCGAACTGCACCGTCGCGCTCTGCTCTACCGGGGCGACCGGTCCGCGCCTGAGGTCAGGGACCGGACCGTGATCCTCGTCGACGACGGTCTGGCCACCGGGGCCACCGCCCGCGCCGCCCTGCGGCACCTGCGCCGCCTGGCCCCCGCACGTTTGCTCCTGGCGGTTCCCGTCGGCGCTCCCGAGTCCTGCGCCGAGATGCGCTCGGTGGCCGACGACGTCGTCTGCCTGTACCAGCCGTCGGACTTCCAAGCGGTCGGCCTCTGGTACGAGGACTTCGAGCAGGTGAGCGACGACGAGGTGACCGGAACACTGCGCGAACTCAGCACGTCGACGCACGACGGCTGACGTACGGAGCCGCACCGGCGCAGGACCGCCCGGAGCACGGTCCCCCATACACGCCGGAGCCGAACCAGGACCATGGACCACCGTCACACACGGTCCACGACCACCCTGGTTGTTCCGACCATGCCAACAGCGGCACGGGCGCCGGATGATGCGCACACAGCGCACACATCGCACACATCGATGACCAGGCACCAGGCACCACGCCCCACGCACCACGCACCTGGCATCGCTCCGAGAGCGCGTCCACCCCCAGGAGGCAGCCGACATGGGACAGCCGCACCCTCCGCACCGCGCCCCGCAGAACCGCCGCCGCCTCCTCGGAGGCGTCCGCCGCTGGGTCACCGCCGCGGCCGGCGCCCTCGCCCTGACCGCCGCGCTCGTGGCCGCGGGCCCGCCGGCGTCCGCCGCGAGCCTCACCCCGGTCACCGGGTTCGGTAGCAACCCCGGCAACCTGTCCATGTACGCCTACGTGCCCGACGCCCTGCCCGCCGGCGCGCCGCTCGTGGTCGCCCTGCACGGCTGCACGCAGAGCGCGAACGACTACTACGCGCACTCGGGCTGGCCGAAGTTCGCCGATCGCTACGGCTTCGCGGCGGTCTTCCCCCAGACGAGCGGCGCGAACAACGCCAACTCCTGCTTCAACTGGTTCCAGCCGGGCGACAGCGCCCGCGGGCGTGGCGAGGCACTGTCGATCAAGCAGATGGTGGACGAGGCGATCTCGCGGTACGGCAGCGACCCCGGGCGCGTCTTCATCACGGGCCTGTCGGCCGGCGGCGGCATGACGGCGAACATGCTCGCCGCCTACCCCGACGTCTTCGCGGGCGGTGCCGTCGACTCCGGACTGCCCGCTTCCTGCGCCGACAGCGTGACCGCGGCCTACACCTGTATGTACAGCCCGCCCGACAGGACACCGGCCCAGTGGGGGAACCTGGTGCGTTCCGCCGCCCCCGCGGGCACCACCTCCTGGCCGCGTGTGGCGATCTGGCAGGGCACCGCCGACACCACCGTCCGGCCCGCCAACGCCACCGAGTTGCGCGACCAGTGGACCGACGTGTGGGGCACGGGCCAGACTCCCTCCCGCACCGAGAGCCTCCCCGGGGGCACCACGCGAAGCGTCTACGCCGACGCCTCCGGCCGGCCCGCGGTCGAGGTCTACTCGATCTCCGGCATGGCCCACGGCCTCGCGGTCGACCCCGGCAGCGGCGCCGAGCAGTGCGGCACCGCCGGCACCTACTACCTCGACACCATCTGCTCCAGCTACCACACGGCTCTCTTCTGGGGGCTGGACGGCGACGGCGGCGGCGAGGAGCCCGGTACGCTGCCCGCCCCCACGGGGCTGACCGTCACCGCGACCACCGGCTCCACCGCCTCCCTGAGCTGGACCGGTGTCGCCGGAGCGACCTCGTACGCCGTCCTCCGGGACGGCACCAAGGTGGCAACCACCACGTCGACCACCTACACCGACACCGGCCTGACCACCGGCACCGCGTACGGCTACACCGTGGCCGCCGTCGACTCCGCGGGCGCGGCGGGCCCGGCCTCGTCCGCGGTCACCGCGACCACCACCGGGTTCACGCCCACGTGCCACACGGCGAGCAACTACGCCCACACCGTCGCCGGACGGGCCTACGCGGACGGCGGGTACACCTACGCACAGGGCTCCGGGCAGTCCATGGGCCTGTGGAACACGTTCACCACCCGCACTCTCCAGCAGACCGCACCCGGCCACTACGTGGTCGCGGACCCCGGATGCCCCGCCTGACCACAGTGTCCAACGGTCCCGACCGCACACCTGGACCAAAGTCGCATCACTACCTCGCCCGTGGTCGAAGACGTGTCGAGCCGCCGGGATGATGTGCCGGCCGTGCCGCACGGACAGACTCGTTCCTGTTCGTCGCGCTCGTGGCAGACCGCGAGAGCCGGCAGGCAGAGGGAGTGGGAGGCATGTTCGAGGAGACACGGCGTCGACGGGCCGCGAGGCGGGTCACGCCCGGGGACGGACGGGCACTGAAGCGGTTCCGCTGGTGGCAGATGACTTTCCGGGCACTGTTCTATCTCCGGCTGACGAACGATGACGGCCGGCGGACGATCTACGCCGTCGACGTCAGGCATTGGCAGAACAACTCTTCCGGCAACGTCAAAGCCGACCTGTACCTCGATGACAGGCAACACGCCCGCTCCAGGCTCCCTGCCGCCTTCCCCGTCCCGGGCGGCACCATCGAGGTGAGGATGAGCGCGTTCGGGCTCAAGCGCTGCCACTACGTCACCGCCGACGGGGCCGAGTATCAACTCGTCCCGGACCGTGACTCGGCCGAAGGGCGTCGCGCCCACTTCGACCGCAGGCACCCCGCACTGAGCCGCGGGGTCGGGTTCCTCTCGTCGATCGTGCTCGTCGGCGCCCTGTTCCTCCTCCTCGCACAGCTCATCGAGCAGCTCACCCTTTCGCCGGGCATCTCCCAGCACGTCGGGACCTTCACCTCACCCGTCGATCTGGCGGCGTGGAGCAACACCGTGCTCGGGCTCATCACTCTGACGGCCAGCACGGAGCGAGCGCTGCGGCTGCGCTACAGCCGACTGCTCGACGGCGCGGCGGGCTGACCCGGCTTCCTCGGACCGGTCCGGGCGGAGGCAGCCCCGTCGCTTCCTGTTACACCGATAAGGACACCGAATGCGAAAGTACGTCGTCGCCGTCCTCGCCACCGTCATGATGGCGCTGCTCACCTGGCAGGGGGCCTCCGCTGAAACGGCGCCGAGCGCGTCACCCGAGCGGGTGAGCTGGGGCGCATGCCCGGACGGCACCTCACTGCCGGGACTGGAGTGCGGCACGCTCAAGGTGCCGCTGGACTACCGCGACCCCGAGGGGAAGCAGATCGATCTCGCGATCTCGCGTATGGCCGGCCCCAACCCCCACAAGCGCCGCGGCGTGCTGCTGACGAACGCCGGCGGACCGGGCGAACCAGGCCTGAACTACCCGTTGGTGCTGAAGTACTACGGCATGCCGCAGAGCGTCCTGGACACCTACGACGTGATCGGCTTCGATCCGCGCGGGGTCGGCCACAGCGCGCCGGTGACCTGCGACCTGGAGGGTGAGTCGACGGCGACGGCGAACATCCCGGAGTACGCACTGGACTCGGCGGACGTGGCCGAGCGGGCCGAGTACGCGGCCGAGGTCGCCGAGAAGTGCGGATCCGCGGCGACAGCGCCGATGCTGCCGCACATCAGCACGGCGAACACCGCGCGCGACATGGACCGGATCCGCGCGGCGCTGGGCGAACCGAAGATCTCCTACCTCGGCATCTCCTACGGCACCTACCTCGGTTCGGTCTACACGACGCTGTTCCCGCGCCGCAGCGCCCAGTTCGTCCTCGACAGTGCGATGGGTCCGGAGGGCAGCGCCCCATCGGCCTCCCGCGGCTTCGGGGAGGGCGTCGAGGACAGGTTCCCGGACTTCGCGAAGTTCCTCGCCGAGCATCCCGAGTACGGTTTCGGCACCTCGGTGGAAGAGATCAGGACGAAGTACTTCGAGATCGCCGCCCGGCTGGACGCGGAGCCGAGGTCGGACGGCTTCGACGGCAAGCGGTTCCGCAAGGTCACGTTCGAGAAGCTCTACCTGGACCAGTGGCTGCCCGAACTGGCCGAGATCTGGCGTGCCGTCGAGACCGGGCAGCCCCTCCCGCGGACCTCACCGCCCGAGGCGCCCGCCCGGCAGTCGGCCGACAACGCCGTCGCCGGCCAGCTCGCGGTGTTCTGCAACGACCGCGACTGGCCGGAGTCCGTCGCCACGTACCAGCGCAACGTCGAGGTCGACCGTTCCCGCCACCCGATGTTCGGTGCGGCCGCGGCGAACATCTGGCCCTGTGCGTTCTGGCCGACGGAACCGTCCGAGCCCCCGGTGAGGATCAACAGCCGAGGGCCGTCGAACGTGCTGATCGTGCAGAACCTGCGCGACCCGTCGACGCCGCTGTCCGGCGCCCGTGAACTGCGCAGGGCCTTCGGCGAACGGGCACGGATGATCACCGCGGACCAGGGCGGACACCTCGCTTACCTCTTCCTGAAGAACCGCTGCCTCAACGACATGACGACGAACTTCCTCGTCACCGGGGAACTCCCGCGTACCGACATCGCCTGCGCGGCCGAACCGAACCCGAACTGAACCGAACGCGGCGAGTGCCTGATCCCGCCGCCCTCTCGTCGCGGCATCGCCGGAACGATTATTTGCACATCAATGTGCAGGCAATTACTCTGCTCATTGATGTGCAAGTAATGCGTCCCCTTGGAGTCTCCGTGCCTCTGCCGGCCAATACACCTGTCGACCGGATGGCAGGGCCGTACCCACGGCGCTGGTGGGCGCTGGGCGTTCTGTGCCTGAGCCTGCTGATCGTGGTCATGGCCAATACGTCCCTGATCGTCGCCGCCCCCGACATGACCCGGGATCTGCGGCTGAGCAGCAGTGACCTGCAGTGGGTGATCGACGGTTACACCGTTCCGTACGCCGCGCTGATGCTCGTACTCGGTGCGATCGGCGACAAGTACAGCCGCCGCGGCGCCCTCGTCACGGGCCTGCTGGTCTTCGCCGGCGGTTCCGTGATGGGCAGTGTGGTCGATGGGACCGACCTGGTCATCACCGCGCGCGCGATCATGGGTGTGGGAGCCGCGGTGGTCATGCCCGCCACGCTCTCCCTGCTGGTGGCCATGTTTCCCAGGAGTGAGCGGGCGAAGGCCATCACGGCCTGGACCGCGACCTCAGGTCTCGCCATCGCCGTCGGCCCCGTCGTCGCCGGCTGGCTGCTGGAGAAGCACGCCTGGGGCTCGACCTTCCTGATCAACGTGCCGATCGCGGTGGCCGCCGTCATCGGCGCCGTGCTCCTCGTGCCGCCGTCGAAGGCGGAGGGCATGGGCCGGATCGACTACGTGGGCGGTCTGCTGTCGATCGTCTCCGTCGGCGCGCTCGTCTACGCCATCATCGAGGGACCGCACTTCGGCTGGGGCACCGCCCCGGTCGCCGCGGCCGTGGTCGCGGGCGTGGGCATCGTCGCCTTCACCCTGTGGGAGCTGCGGCACCCGCACCCGATGCTGGACGTGCGGAAGTTCAGGCTGCGCGGCTTCAGCGGCTCGATGCTCGCGGTGCTGTTCTTCTTCTTCGGCATCTTCGGCTCGATCTACTACGCCACCCAGTTCCTGCAGTTCGTGCTCGGCTACGACGCCCTGGAGACCGGCGTCCGGCTACTGCCGTTGGCCGGAGCCGTGTTCGCCGGCGCCGCAGTCACCGGTAAGCTGACGCCGAAGCTCGGGGTGAAGGCCGTGATCGTGCCCGGCATGGTGATCGGGACCGTGGCTGTCTTCCTGCTGACGCAGATCGACAAGGGCTCGGCGTACGGCGACTTCCTGCCGTCGCTCCTGCTGCTGGGCTTCGCGATCGGCCTGAGCGTCTCCCCGGCCACCGACACGATCATGGACTCCTTCCCCGAGTCCCAACTGGGCGTCGGCGGCGGCGCCAACGACACCTCGCTGGAACTCGGCGGCTCCCTCGGCATCGCCGTCCTCGGCTCCCTGCTGGCCACGGCGTACCAGGACAAGCTGGGCGACCTGGCCGGCGGCCGCCTGCCGGGCCCGGCGCTGGAGGCGGCCCAGGACTCGGTGGGCAGCGGACTGGCGGTCGCCGAGCAGGTGGCCAAGGACCCGGCCGGTGGCGCCCAGCAGGCGCAGACGCTCCTCGCCGCCGTGCACGAGTCGTTCGCCCACGGTGTCGCGCACACCAGCCTCATCGGCGGCATCGTCATGGCCGCCGGAGCGGTGATCGTCCTCGCGGTCCTGCCCGGTCGCCGGGCGGCTCGCGGGCAGGCGGCGGAGACACAGGTGGCAGCCGAGGGCGCGGAGCACGACGAGTCCGGTGTACACCATGCCGGTCGGTAGCCGACCCGGCCGCGCTCCTCGTACCGGTGAGGTCACCGGAAGGAGCTGAACACCGAGGCGCCCTTCGCCGCCCTGCGCGTCAGGCCACGGCGGCGATGGAGCGGCCCGCCCAGTCCGGAGCCGGTTCGGTCAGCTCCGTGAAGCGGTGCCGGACCGCGGCCGGGAACTCGGCGGCCCGGCCCGCCTGCTGGTCGACGTGGACCGCGAGCAGCTCGGTCGTCGCCACCGGGGCCGCGTCCGGCGCCGGCGCCGACTCCGGTTCGGACACCACGTACATCTCGTGCACGAAGCGCGCCTTGCGTGCCGCAGCTCCCAACACGCGTGTACAAATGGCCAGATGGGCGGCCTCGGGCACGTCCCGGAGGAAGCGGATGTGGGACTCGACCGTGTAGAGGGAGCAGCCCGTGGACTCGCGGTACCCGGAGTCCAGACCCGTCTCGATCATCAGCGCGTCCGTGGCATGACCGAAGACGAGGACGTAGAAGGCCTCGCTCATGTGGCCGTTGTAGTCGATCCACTCCTGGCGGACCGTGCTGTGGAACAGGGGGAGCCTCGTCACCGGGAGCCCTCCTCGCGGTCCAGGCGGCCGGTGGCGCGCAGCACTTCGATGACGCCCCGGTCGCGTTCGGCCACCAGGTCCGCGATGGAGCGGCCGTCCGCCGCCTCGTCACAGCCGCTCACCACGGCGTCGTACAACTCCTTGTCCAGCTCCGGCGCTTCGAGGCGCGTCCACGGCGACTTCAGGGACGGGCCGAAGTGGTCCAGCATGTGCGCCATGCCGCCCTCGCCGCCCGCCAGCGCGAAGGTCAGCATCGGCCCCATCACCGCCCAGCGCAGCCCGGGACCCTCGGTGATCGACAGGTCGATGTCCCGGACCGTCGCCTCGCCACTCGCGACCATGTGCAGCGCCTCGCGCCACAGGGCCTCCTGGAGGCGGTTCGCTATGAAGCCCGGTACCTCGTTGTCCATCGTGATGACGGACTTGCCCGCGACCTCGTAGAAGCGGGAGGCCCAGGCGACCGCCGTCGCGTCGGTGCGCTCGCCGCCGACTACCTCGACGAGCGGGATGAGATACGGCGGGTTGAACGGGTGGCCGACGACCAGGCGCGACGGGTCCGCGGCCGTCGTCTGCATGTCGGTCATCGGGTAGCCGGAGGTGGAGGAGGCGATGACGACGCCGGGCGGTGTCGCCGCGTCCAGGCGGGCCAGCAGATCACGCTTGAGGTCGAGCTTCTCGGGCGCGCTCTCCTGGACGAACTCGGCGTCGGCCACGGCCTGTTCGAGGGTGTCGGTCACGGTGAGCCGGTCGGTCGACGCACCCTCGGCCAGACCCAGCAAGGTGAGCGCCGGCCACGCCGCGTCGACCAGGCGGCGCAGCTTCCGCCCGGCGTCGGGCGCCGGGTCCCAGGCGGTCACGTCGTAGCCGCGCGCCAGGAAGTGGGCGACCCAGCCGCCGCCGATGACTCCGGCGCCGACACAGGCGACACGGCGGACGTTCTCGGGTGAGGTCGTCTCGGGTGAGTTCACGGAAAAGATCCTTCGTCGTCGCGGCGGACTACTGGCGCGGCTTGAGGCCGAGAGTGGCGCGAGCCTCGTCCGGAGTCGCGACGCGTGCGCCGATCGACTCGGTGAGGGTCACGGCCCGCTCGACGAGCTGGGCGTTGGTCGCCTTGTTGCCCTTGCCGAGGTACAGGTTGTCCTCCAGGCCCACGCGGACGTGCCCGCCGAGCAGGATCGACTGCGCGACCCACGGCATCTGCATCCGGCCGAGCGCGAAGCTCGCCCAACGCGCCCCTTCCGGCAGCATGTTGACCATCGACTGAAGCACTCCAGGATCCGCCGGCGCGCCCCACGGAATGCCCATGCACAGCTGGAACACGGTCGGGTCGTCGAGCAGGCCCTCCGCGAGCAACTGCTTGGCGAACCAGAGCTGACCCGTGTCGAAGATCTCCAGCTCGGGCCGCACGCCCAGCTCCTGGATGCGCCGCGCGCCCGCGCGCAGCATGTCGGGCGTCGAGACGTAGAGGTTCGAGCCGTCGCCGAAGTTGAGCGAGCCGCAGTCCAGCGTGCAGATGTCGGGAAGCAGGTCCTCGACGTGCGGAAGGCGCTCCAGACCGCTGACGAGATCGGTGCCGGGGAGGTGGGTGAGCGGGTCCTCCGGGTCGATGACCAGGTCGCCGCCCATGCCGGCGGTGAGGTTGATGACGACGTCGGTGCCGGTCTCCTTGATGCGCTCGACGACCTCCCGGTACAGCTTCGGGTCGCGGGACGGATCGCCGGTCTCCGGGTCGCGTACGTGGATGTGGACGACGGCCGCTCCGGCGGCGGCCGCCTCCACGGCGTTCCTGGCTATCTGCTCCGGGGTGACGGGGACGTGGGGACTCTTGCGGACGGTGTCGCCGGCGCCGGTGAGCGCACAGGTGATGATGACGTTCTCGGTCATGGGCATGGGCATGGGCATGGGGGAGCCTCCCGGAAGGGCAGGGGCGGGTACGGGACTTCGGTGGCCTCTGGCCTACCGAGCCAGGATCGTGTGGGTGACGTGGGTGGTCAGCGCCTCGTGCATCGCGTCCGCGGCACCGGCGGACGAGGGCCCGCTCACCGAGAGGACGTGTGTCGCCAGGCCGTCGATCAGCGCGGTCAGCGTCAGTGCCGCCGCCTGCGGATCCACCTCGGCGCGGAACACGCCCTGTCCGACACCTCGGCGTACGACGTCGGCGACGGTCTCCCGCCACTGCCGGTAGTACTCGGAATGCAGTCGGCCCACCGCCGTGGAGCGCGCGGCCTCGGCCCAGAGGTCGAGCCACACCGCCCACTGTCGGCGCTGCTGCGCGGTGCGCGGCGTCTGCAGCGCGATGAGTTGGCGCAGCTCCGCCGCCGCGTCGTCCGCCTCGGCGAGACGGGCGGCACGGCGCGAGGTGTCCTCGTCCATGCACCAGCGCACGGCCGCCTCCAGGAGTTCGGCGCGGCCCGGGAAGTGGTAATGGATCGCTGCGCTGCTGGTGGCGCAGGCGCGGGCGATGTCGGCGACCCGCACCGCGTGGAAGCCGTGCTCCGCGATCAGCCGGACCGTCTCGCGGACGATCTGCAGCGGTCGCCCGCCCTCGACGCCGGTGGCCGGCGCCGTGGCCTCCTCGCGGGGACGGGTGCCGAGCAGCCAGCCCGCGTCGACCCGGCCCTCGTCGGCGATCCGCGCCAGCTCCGCGGCCGTGAAGCGGCGGGTGCCGCTCAGCGAACGCGAGAGCTTGGACGGATCCATGACGACACGGCGCGCGAACTCGCGCTGGCTGACGCCGGCGGCCGCGATGACCTCGCGGACGCGGGCGGCGGCGTCGGCGGTCGGTGCGCCTTCGCGAACATCGTCGGTTTCCACAGGCACGACCTTAGAGGTGCGATGCGAAAAACTCAACAACCCGGGACGAGAAGCTGCTGCTGAAAGGCAGGATTGAGATCCTGACTGACATGCCAGTCAGAAGTGCGCCACGTCCTTCCACTCGCCGTGCGCTTGGGCCCTGCTGCCGTTGCCGGCCTGTCAGGTGTGTGGTCACATCGGCTACCCGTGGACCGCGGAAATGATCGCGGTGGCCGACAAGCACGCGCACGTCCACATCGACACCAGCGCCTACACCGCCCGCCGTTACCCGCGCGAGCTCGTCGACTACTTGCGTGACCGAGGCCGGAGGAGGGTGCTGTTCGGCACCAACTACCCCGTGATCACGCCCTCCCAGGCGCTGGAACACTGGCTCACGGGTCGCCCTGCGACTGATGCCGGGCCGTGAGTTCGGCAGTCGGGTTACCGGGTGGCCGCTGGGCTGTTCGGGCAGAGACCAACCGACACCTCGAGCCGTATGCCGTCCGAGAGGTCGTCAGCCTCGGTCAGTCGGCCTGTACTCGGGCGGTGGAGAGGTTGTCGAGAATCGACGAGACTGTCTGGACCGGGGTTTGCTCCGACGTGTCCAGCCAGAGCCCGATACGCGGCGTCTCCTCGCGTAGAGTCCGGTCGAGGGCGTCGACCGTCCAAGCGCCGCCATATCCGGTCTTCTGGCGTTGAGCTTCTCTACTCTGCACGGTTGCCGTGGAAGGTGTCAGCACGACGACGTACAGGGGTCGTGTACGCACCCTGGCGACATACCCGTCCAGGTCTTCCCCCAGGACGATGTCCTGCACGACCGCGGTCCAACCGTGGTCCGCGTACTCGTCGGCCACCAGCGCGGACAGCCGGTACCGTAGTTCCAGTTGGGCTCTGGCCTCGGCGGTCTCTTCCGGCAGCAGTTCCTCCCGGCCGGATACCACCATCCGCCGGAAGACGTCGCCGCGCACGTGGGCGGCACGAGGCAGCTGCCCGGCCAGCAATTCCGCCACGGTGGACTTCCCTGCCGCCATGACACCGGTGATCAGGACGACTGCGGAACCCAGTTCGATGCCCACCGGAACCTCTCGTGTACAGACGGCGATCCCTCTTCAGGAGAGGGCGTGAAGTCCCTGGTAGGACAGGTCTCACCACAAGATCACGTCCGAACCACCAGCAGCTTCTCGTTGGCCACCTATGCTGACACGCTCGACGTGCCCCGACGCATCGTCGTCTACCTCTCCCGACTGCTCGTCGCGCAGCGTCGCCGTCTCTACACTCCGCGCGGGTCGCGAGCCCTGGGCACATTCCGTCAGGCGGTCCTGGTCCTGCCCTGGTTCCGCGAGTATGGCTGCGTGCACTGCCTGGCCCGGCACGCCGGTGTCTCACGCTGCTACGGATTGTGGCGCCGGTAGTAGCGGGCGACGCGGGTCCGGTTGCCGCAGCGGGTGGGGGAGCACCAGCGACGGCGGGGGTGCGACGACAGGAACACCATGACGCAGTCGTCGGCCTCGCATTCCTTGAGCCTGCCGATCGCGGGGGCGCTGAGCAGCTCGGCAGCGGCCTCCGCCAGCAGTGCGGCGAGGCGGGTGCCGAGGGGGCCGGTGCGGCGGAGGACGGCCGTGACTGCGGTGCCGTCCCAGTCGAGTTCGCGTACGGGTGGTGCTGCGCGTTGGGCCTCGGTGAGTCCGAGCAGGGCGGACCCGGGGGGTTCCGTTCGGTCCAGCAAAGCCCGGACGGCGGCTTCGGTGTGTGCTCGGACGGCGTGGACGGGGGCGAGGTCGGCCCGGGTCGGTGCGGTGTCCCGGACCTCTCCCTGGAGGCGGCCCCGCTCCAGGATCAACCAGTCGGACAACTGCCGCGGGGTGGCGAGCAGATCCACCCGCCCGTAGGCGCCCACCGGGCGGGTGTTGACCAAGTCCAGGGCCAGGACCTCACCGGTCAGTGGTGCACTGTCAGCCATGCCCTAATGCTACATCGCGCACTTGACGCGTTAGCCGCGACAGGGCTAAGACTAATGCAACTACACGCTGAAGAGGCATGTGATTTGATGTCCGTGACACCACCCCGCATCGCTGTTCCGGCCCGGACCGTCCACCGGTTCGTCGAGATCGATCAGGTGAAGGTCTTCTACCGGGAGTCCCTGCCCGAGCGTCCCGACGCCCCGGTGGTGCTGCTCCTGCACGGCTTTCCCTCCGCCTCGCACCAGTTCCGCCGCCTCATCGACACCCTCGGCCGCCACTACCGGCTCATTGCTCCCGACTACCCGGGCTTCGGACACACCCGCGCCCCGGACGGGTTCACCTACTCCTTCGAGCGGCTCGCGGATATCGTCGAGCGCTTCACCGAACGTCTGGGCCTGACCCGTTTCGCGATGTACCTTTTCGACTTCGGCGCCCCCGTCGGCTTCCGTCTGGCGCTCCGACGCCCGGATCGTGTCGCGGGCCTCATCGTGCAGAACGGCAACGCGTACACCGAGGGGCTGTCGGAGGCGGCCCGCGAGTTCACCGCGCTCACCCCCGACACCCCCGGCGCCGAGCAGGCTGTCCTCGACCTGTTCACCCTGGACGCCACCCGAGCCCAGTACGAGGGAGGCACCGCCGACCCCGAACTGATCGCCCCCGAGGGCTGGCTGCTCGACCAGCACTTTCTTGATCTACCCGGTCGCAAGCAGGCGCAGCGCGCGCTTGCCTACGACTACAAGAGCAACATCGCCGCCTACCCCGACTGGCAGGCGTGGCTGCGCGAACACAAACCGCCGACTCTGATCACCTGGGGCAGCCGAGACCCGTTCTTCCCCGAACCCGGTGCCCTTGCCTACCTCTCCGACCTGCAGGACGCCGAACTTCACCTGTTCGACACCGGTCACTTCGCCCTGGAAGACCACTTGCCCGAAATCGCCGTACTGATTGCCGACTTCCTCACCCGCACCTGGGCCTGACTGCCGTTTGCACTCGTCGAACCGCGGCGGCCGAGGCATGTGCGGCCGGAGCTACGGGCCGATACCGATACTCAGCCGCTTCCGCTCCACCGTTGCAGTACGGCGTGATTGGTCGTGAGCGCCATCCTGGCGGCTAGCCGCGGGTATGGATCGGTATCGGGGTCCAGCTCCAGGCGCTGCGCCAACTCTGCTGCCAGGTCGTTACGCCAGACGAGCCGGATGTCGTAGGCGTTGACCGCCTGGGTCGGATGCCACCTCCGCGCGGTGGATGGCATCCGACTGGCCGGGCGCCGGAACCAGCTACGCGCTCCGGGTCAGCAGACCGGCGTCGATGACCTCAGCGACAAGGGTGGCGCCGCGGCTGTTCTGGTGGATGTGGTCGGTCGTGAGCACTAGACCTCGCCGCCGCGAGATCGTGTCGAGGCTGCGGCGCAGCACTGCGTGCTGTACGAGGACGCCGAGGACCGCTGCGGGTGTCGCCTCGCGGTAGGAAATCGGCGGCGGGTCCGCTTGGCGCAGTTCCTCGAGCTGGCGTTCGTGGAGCGGAAGGTAGGCCACCTCGTTGGTGACGGCGACCTCGGCGATCATCCGGCTGTACGCCTGCGATGCCTGTGCCGCTGCTCCGTCGAGTTGTTGGCCGAGTACCGGTAGCGACAGCAGACCGATCGTCGCGTCGGTCTCCGCTCGCAGCCGTACGACGACGGCTCCCAGGCACTGTTGGAACCAGCCGGCCGACGGGCGATCGGGGAGCTGTTTGCGCTTCATGGCCTGCTCGACGGGGTAGCCGGCAAGGCTCGCTCGGGCGTCGTTGGTCCCGATCAACACGGTGATCACATCGGGTGGGTCCGTGACGACGGCATCGAGGCGCTGCAAGAGGTTGTAGGCGAAGTCGCCGTTGGCGCCGAAACGGGCAAGCCGCACGTCACCGGGCGGGTGGCGTCGTCCGAGAAGATCCAGGTAGTCGACGCTGAACTGCGCGCGGGTGAGGCTGTCGCCGAGGCACGCGATGCGTGTCGTCACGGCGCTTCCTCCGGGCTGGGCGTGCCGACGCGTTCGGTCGGGCGGGTGTCGGTCCGCGGACGGTGGTCGGTGCCGAGGGTCGCGGTGATGGCCAGGATGGACGTCGGCCCCTCCATGTCGACCACGTGCCATACCCCGGCCGGGTTGATGGTGGCCTCGCCCGGCCCGAGCAGAACGTGGTCGGGCACCCCGTCCACGTCGCGGGTGACCGTCACGGACCCGCTGAGGCAAACGACCAGTTCGTCGCCTGCAGGGTGGCTCTCCCAATGGTCGCCGAGCCCGTCGCCGTCGAAGATCGTCACCATCCGGCCCTCGGCGCCGTCTGCCGCGACCGCGGCGCTGTAGGCCTGGAGCACCTCCGGGTCCCAGGAGAAACCCTCGACGGGTTTCGCACTCGATCCCAGTCCGAGGTGCACGGGGGTGGACCGCAGGTCCATGGCATTGCGTTCGTGGCTGACGAGTCTCATGCCGACGATCGTCCACGACAGCGATCGGGCGGTCTTGAAGAAAAGGGAAGAGAAGCCGACGCGAAGGGCGGACGGTTGGCGGCTACCCGGCTCCGAGGAGGACCTCGCCGCGACGCCAGGCCGTCGGCGATCGGCCCGTGAACTCGCGCCAGTCCCGGACGAGATGGGCCTGGTCGGCGTAGCCGGAGACGGTTGCCACATCGCCCCACGGGAGCGGATCCTGCGTCGCTGCCAGTTCATGCGCGTGCTCGAAGCGCAGGACTCGGGCGAAGGTCTTCGGCGACAGGCCCACCTCATCGCGAAACCGCTCGGTGAGGTACCGACGGCTCCAGCCGAGTTCCGCGGCGACCGCACCAACCTGGACGCAACCCCGCGCGGCGACGAGGCGGCGCCATGCCTCGGCTACCTCGGGGCGCACCCAACGCACATGGTCGCCGCAGGCGCCACGGCCGACAGCTCGGAGGAGCAATTCGTCCAGCGCGGCGAACCGCACCGCCCATGTTTTCGCCGATCGGAGCCGGTCGACCAACTCGAAGGCAAGCGCTCCGAGAAGCTCGTCGAGTGGGACCAGCCGGTGGGCGAGCTCGGCGGACGGCATGCCGTAGATGGCCCGGGCCCCGAGCGGTGTCAGCGATACCTGAACACCTTGCTGGCGTCCGTCGTGGTGAATCGCAACGGACCGGCACATCAGACCGCCGGCCACGCTGCCGAATCGGGTGACCGGTGACCCGTCGTCAACACCCGCCGCCACCTCCAAAGGATCTGACAGGCTGATCACCGCGGTGAGCGCGCGGCCCGGCGGGCCGCAGTGCACCCCCGCCGGGAGTCCGCGGAGGTCGAAGCCGACATACGAGTCGACGTACTCCCGCAAGGCGCGCGCCGGACGTGCACCGATCCCGGTGGCCGTGTGGTCCTCCATTTTCGTCAGTGTACGAGCCGCCCAGCCCACGAAGATCACAGTCCAGGGAATGATCACCGCCGTCCGCGGCTGGTGACGCGGTTCATACCGGCCCGCCGTCACGCAGCGCTACTTGTCCGTTGGCCGTAGCTGTACGAGAACAGGGCCGAGTTATTGAGAATCGAGACAGGGGATGTGGCCTCTCGCCGGTTTTCAGCGGTGGCCGGATGAGTTCGGGAGGCACCGTGGTCTCTTGCCAGGGCAGCATCGGGATGCTCCTAGTGAAAGGCACTGGTCATGCCGGAAGCATGGAACGGGTCCGGAGCCAGTACGAGCGGGTAGCGACAATCAGCGCGACCCCGTAGACGGCGAACGCGGCCATGCCGATCCAGCCGACCAGCAGCGCATCGCTCGAGGAGTGGAAGTCGCCGCGCCGCATCGTGACCACGCCGGCCGTGGCCAGGGCTGCGTAGCCGACCCCGAAGACCCCGTACGGAGCCAGGGTGGCAGCGCCGATCAAGGCCGGGGCCAGGAGGAGCCAGCGGGGGACGCGCCGACCGCGCAGCCACAGCGTCCAGCGCGGGAAGGTCCGGCCCCACGGGCGGACCAGGCCCCACAGCAGGAAGACGCCGAGCGCGGCCAGCAGCACGGTGGCATCCAAGCCCCAGGACTCTAGGGTGAGCCAGATTCCCGACGCACCGTTGCGCTTGGAGATCGCGAGCATCTCCTCGCCGGTGATCCCGGCGAAGGTGCCGCCGGATGTCCAGATGAGCTTCATCGCCGCGTAGGGGAGGAAGGCCACCGTCCCGGCGCAGGCGGTGAGTAGCACCGGCCGGGACGCGGCGGACGAGGCTGCTACCAGGGTCGCGGCGGACGGGCGGCGGACGGATCGGGCGGTGGCAGCGAGCAGCAGGGCCCCGGCCGCCGCCAGTACGTGATGCGCGGCGGCCACCCCGCTGTCCACCCCCTGACCGAATGCCAGTGTGACGACGTCCATCAACAGGCCGAACGCGGCGATCCCGGCCAGCACACAGCCCACCCACAGCAGCACCCGCAGAGTTGGCCGCGGCCCCAGCCGCGCCACCGCACCGCATGCGACCGCCGCCAGCGACCCCACCGCCACGACCCCCCAGCCCAGCGCCGAGGGCCCCGGGTGGTCGCCGCCCAGGTAGAACAGCGGCGTCCCACTGAGTGCGCATGCCAGGCCGAAGCCGGCGTACACCACCGCCCACGCCAGCGTGGCCCGGCCCACCCAGCATGGCCACTGCTGCCCCCACGTGCGCCAACGCGCTCTCGTCGTCTCTGTCGCACCGTCCATGCACCGAACGTCGCACCGACCGCAGCGGCGCGACATCAACTGCCAGAACGATCCGCGTCCCTCTATCGGTTGAGCACCTTCTACGACCCAGGAATGCCTCACACAGCGTCACGTCACAGCTGACTGCACCTGGGCAACTCGGACTGGCAGCTGGCTCGACGCGTTCGCAGCCACGCGGCCGGCCGGCGATCCCGCGCCACCCGGCGCCGCGCAGTGATGCGCCGCTCTCGCCGTCCCGCGTGTAGGTGACCAGCCGTCGGTACCCGAGGGCCTTCGCCACCCGCCACGCGGTGCCATAGAGCGCCGAGTTGGCGTTGCGGGCGCCGTCGCCGGCGGTCCGGGTGACTTCGAGGGTGGCGCCGTCGTCCAAGGTGACGGGCCACAGGTCGGCCGACGATGGCCACCGCGCGCAGCGTGCCGGTCTCGTCGGCGGCGCCGACCGCGGAGATCTGTCCCGCAGGCGGCGAGTGGTGACGGTGCCAGGCGCGCACGAAGTCCTTCGCCTCACGGGAGCGGACCGGCATGCGGGCCTCGCTGCTCGACCTGCGGCCGTGGTACCGGGAGCCAGGAGCGGAGGAGCTGTCCGCGGCGTCTGCCCGCGCCTCGAAGGCGATCACCGGGCGAAGCACAGTGCGGTGCCCTTGGGCAGGGCGCGGATCGCGTCGGCGGGCAGGATCCGTTCCTGCCGCATGTCGACCGAGGTCGAATTCCCGGACTCCGAGTGAGAGGTGGACGTGGTCTGCACATCGTGGTCACCGATCAAGCGGCTGAGCTTGTCCGCGAAGTCGGGGTCGTCGATGCCGGAGCCGATGACCTTGACGGTCGAAGCGGACCACATGGCGTCCATGCCCGCGTCTCCCCAGACCTTCTGGCCCTGGCGGTAGAACTGAAGATGAGACGTGAGAGGCTCTGGGGCGTGAGTGAGACACCGCCGAACACCCTGCAATACCGCTTTGACGGGCCGGAGGACGCTCCGGTTCTGATCCTGGGGCCGTCCCTCGGTATCACATGGCACAGGTTGTAGATGCCGTCTTCGGGCGTCTAGGTCAGTCCAAGGTGACCGTATAGACCCAGGTCAGAGCGATTAAGTCCAGCGGAGTCGACGTAGTTGGTGATCGGTGTGTGAGAGAGACGTTCGACGAGAAGCCGCGCAGGTGTGGCCCGGCAACTCCACGCTGATCGACTGACACACGCCCTTCGCTCCTGCAACTCCAATGCACTGTCTATGCTCGTGGATGGCTGACCGTACACGCGGCCCTCCAGCCACCGTCGTGCCCGGCGGGGCGGTCGGAGTTGCCGGTGGTTTGCGGAGCAGCCTGGTCCGGGGCTGGTTCGGTCTACGGGGGGCGGAGGGGTGCGGGGAATTCCGTGCGTGGCCTGTAGCCGTGCGCTCGACACCGAAATCGCCAACGACGTCGCGCTGGCAGTCGAGTACCGCGAGACGCAGCGTTGCGACCGTGCAGAGGGGCCTTAGTGATCGGCATGGAACGGTTTCTCTCGGCGAGTCCGCCTGACCGCCCCCCGCTGGAGGCGGACCGGGCCTTCGGCACGGGGACCGACGCTCGGCCGGGTGCCTCGACCCGGCTGCGCCGCGTGTCCTCCGTCGGTGGCAAAGGGCTGCCGGGCGCCTGTCGCTAGCCGGCCGCCGGACGGGATTCGTGAGCTGGGGCAGGGCTGGCGGATTCGGTGTGGGTGAGGCGCACCAGGTCGGTCCGGGAGCGGATCGACAGGGCCTGGAAGATCTTGCGTAGGTGGTAATTGACCGTGTGAGGGGACAGGTAGAGGCGCTCGGCGATCTCCTTGTTCGTCAGCCCCTGCACCGTGAGGTCGGCGATGACGACCTGCTTCTCCGTCAGCAGGTCCCAGCCCGGTATGCCGGTCGGGGTCGGTACCGCGTAGCCCTCCGCGGAGGCGTTCCCGGCCGTGGCTGCGAAGTGCTCGTTCAGGACGGTCACGACCTTGGGGACGGGCCGCATGGCGGGTGCGGCGATGTCCCCGTTGAGCGGAGGCAGCGCCGTCAGGGCTCTCGCAGGGCGGGCCGAGAAGTCCCATGCCCTATGTCGTGTGTGCCTGCCTGAGTGCTCGGTCGTCTCGTCTCTGTGAGTCGCACGGTGGTGGTGTGCCTGCTCGCGCACGGCAGCTTGCGCTGTGGCGGGGACGCCGCTCAGGATCACGTTGCGGAACAGCCCGTTCGCGAACCGCACGTCGTCGCCGTCCTGGACCAACAGGCCGGAGACGACGGCCTCTTGGAGATCGGGCAGCAGACGCGACGGCTTCGCCCCGAGCGCCTCTGCGAGTTCTCCGAAGGCCAAGTGGGTGCCCAGAACGGAGGCGACAAGGAGCATATGACTGCAGGACGGCGAGCAGTCCTGCAGATACCGTCGTACCAGTCCACGGAACTGCTCGGGGAGCCCGGTGCTCGTCAGGCGCGCGAACGAGCCGACCTCCACCCGGCCCTCCTCCAGGAACCCTTCGAGGAGGACCCGCAGGGCCTGGGGGTGGCCGGACACGCACGACACCATACGGGCGATTGCCGCCTCCGGCTCTGCGCCGAGTAGGTCGTGGGCCATCTCCCGGGCCGCCCGGTCGTCCAGTGGGCCTAGCCGGAACAGCCGGTGGGGTTCCGGCAGAGAGCTCAGAGCAACGTCCAACGGGCTGTTGGGCCTGCCCCAACGCCGGGCGGTGCACCACACGACGGGTACTCCCGTAGCCTTTAGCTGCATCTGGGCCAGCGCTCGCACATCAGCCGTGTCCGAGCAATGGATGTCGTCCAGCAGCACGACGAGGGGGCTGTCGAAGACTTCCGGAGTTCGGTGCAGGCTGCGGATCACCGTCGCGTCGGCCGCCTCCGCTATGGCGCCCGCCTCTGCGAGTAGGCGGGACTTGCCCAGGCCCGGTGTCCCTTCGAAGGAGATCCGCAGGCCACCCGTCCGGTGCGCGGACCGGATCGCATGACGAAGCGCGGAGACCACCGGTACGCGACCGTGTAGAGGGCGTGGTCCGGCCTCCAGTACTGTGTTCACGTGTCAGCCACCTTCTGTCGACAAGGAATGGAAGAGGAGAACTGGGTCGTAGAGCCAGTGCTCTGGTCGGTCGAGGGTGCGCCAGGGCGGTCACCGCTAAGAGGTGATGGCGGTGCGAAAGGCCGTACGTCGGCGTCGTTGCCGAGTAAACGTTCACGCGGGGCAGGCTACGGCGCAAGCGCGGACGGTGAGCTCGCGTCTACTTGGTCAAGTTGACCGTTAACCGGCCCGGTTGGTACACGCGGCGCCGTACAGCAGCAGGTCCCATGCGCGTGCAGCGCGGCATACGGCCGTGCCGCCCCCCTTCGCGCCCGGAACGGCACACCGCGCGTATTCCTCGATGCCCGTGATGAGGAACTGAACGGATTCGACAAATGCCTCCGGCGTCACCTCGCCGCGCAGCCGCCCCTCCTCGTGTGCTCTGCTCAGCAGCTCGGTCATGCACATGAGCCATGCGCCCGTCCACGGGCGGTCGGCCGAGCGCTCCCGGGTCAGCCGTGCCGCCGCCCGGACCATGGTGGACTGCTCAAGGAGCCGGGCGATCGCCAGGGCGAGCGCACGCGCCTTGGCCAGAGGGGAGACCGGCAGATCGAGGGCGTGGGCCGTACCTTGTCGGGTCATCTCGATGCCCGCCGCCTGGACGGCGTCCGCGAGGTCCTGCTTGGCGGGGAAGTGGAAGGTCAGCGCGCCCATGGAGATGCCGGCGGCCTTTATCACGCAGGTCAGCGGTGTGCCGGCGTAACCCTGGCGGTCGAACTCGTCGGCAGCGGCCTGCAGGATCAGGCGACGCGTACGCAGGGCTCGTACCTGCTTCACTGCGACTTTCTCTCCCAACGGATGCCCTCGTGCGCTGCTCGGTGCGGGCCGGGCGTGTTGCGGTACGCGCGGGTGACGGGCCCATGACGGAAGTCCGAATGTTGAGACAAACATTCCACCTACTTGTCGCTCATGGCAAGTCCAGTAGGGCGGATCGGCGAGCAATCGGCTGAAACGGGACCTCAAAGAAAGAGAATGTTTGCTATGTTCTTGGCGGTCGAGGATCTCATAACCGCTTCGAGGGGGACGCGCACACCATGCTCACTCCCTGCATGGCAGGACCATTGCCGGAGCGCGGCGGGCGGCCGCTGGCCGAGTTCACACAGACCGTGTTCGGTAGTCTGCCTCGCGCCGACCAAAGGCGCTGGGCAGGCGTGTACCTGTGCGGGCTGCTGAACACACCGGGCCGCAAGACGATGAAGCGGATCGCGCTTCAGGCGTCCGGAAAGGCGGACATCGCGCAGGCACTGCAGCAGTTCATTACGTCCAGCCCGTGGGACTGGCGCGACCCCCGGGCCGCGTTGGCGCGGGCGGCGGCCCAGCGTCTCCCGGACCACGCCTGGGTCACGGGGACCTTCGTGTCCGTGAAACGAGGGGACCGGTCGGTCGGCGTACACCGCCGCTTCGTGCCCGAACTGGGAGCGACGGTCAACTGCCAGGTGGGCATCGGCCTGTTCCTGGCCTCCGAGGCGGAGGCGATTCCCGTGGACTGGAGCCTCGTACTGGACGGAGGGTGGTGCGACGACGAGGCGCTGCGGCGGCGGGCGCGGATCCCCGACACGGTCGGTGCCGCGTCGGCATGGGAGCGAGCCGTCGGTATGGCGCACGCCGCCGACGCGCTGTCGGGCGGGAGACGGGCGCCGCTCGTCGTCGACCTGACGGCCACCGGGGACTTCACCGGCTTCACTGCCGCCATGGCAGACCGCACTCGGGAGATCCTCGCGCGGGTCCACCCGGACCAGCCCGTGGAACTCGCCCGCAGGGTGGGCTCACCCGTCTTCGCCGCTGTGTCGACGGCCGAGCAGCTGATCGGCCGGGGCGGCGCCGAACGGCCCCAGGGCGTGCCGGCGCGATACGCCGCCGGAGCTGGGCCGTCACGGCTGCGCTCCGCGCCGGTGCGCCTGCCCGGGGCCCATCACGCCACCCCCGGCAATGTCGAGCCCGTCTACCGGCTGTTCGCCCTCGGTCTCCCGGGCGGACCGCACGAGCCTCAGTACTGGATCAGCTCGCTGCGTCGGCGGGACTCGGGGTACGTGCTGTCACTGATGCGTCGGCTGCGGGCGGTGCGGTCCACCGTCCGCGTCCTCGGTGAAGGCTTCGGGCTGACGGACTTCGAGGGGCGGTCCTTCCCGGGCTGGCACCATCACATGACGATGGTGTCCGCCGCGTACGCCTACAGCAGGCTGCCCCGTCCCGTGATGGATCGCCTGAGCGCGTGACGGGGCGGGGATCACGCTGCGGTCCAGCCCCCGTCGACCGCCATGGCGGCCCCGGTGACGAATGACGCCCGGTCGCTGCACAGCCAGGCGGCTGCCTCGGCGGCCTCGCGCGGCGCCGCCATGCGCTTCTGGACGGAACGGTGCACAAACGCGTGTTCCAGCTCGGGGGCCTTGTCGAGGACTTGGTCCATCAGCTCGGTCCGGACGCTGCCCATCACAAGCGCGTTGACCCTGACGCCCCGCTCGCCGTACTCGGCCGCCGCCGCGCGCGTCAGCCCCAGGACCGCGTGCTTCGCGGCAACGTAGGGCGCGCCCGAACCGGGTGCCTGGACCCCCGCCACGCTGGAAACGTTCACGATCGACCCGCCCCGCCCGTCGGCGAGCATCGCGGGTATCTGCCGGCGCAGGCAGTTCCACACCCCCCGGACGTTCACGTCCATGACACGGTCGAAGTCCGCATCGTCGGTCTCGTGCAGCAGACGGCCGACCGATGCCCACCCGGCGTTGTTGAACGCCGCGTCGAGCCGACCGAACCGTTCCACCGCGGCCGTCACCGCGCGGTCGACGTCGTCCGTGCGCGACACGTCACCCGCCGCCACCAGTGCCTCGCTGCCCTCATCCGCGATCTCCTGCGCCAGGGCGCGCAGTCGCTCCTCGCGCCGGGCCATCAGCACCACGTTGGCACCCTCGGCCGCGAAGAGCCGGGCCGCGGCCGCTCCGATACCACTGGAGCACCCGGTGATCATGATGGTCTTGCCGTCCAGCAACATGGGTGGGTCCCTCCACCCGCCGGGGCCTCACCCCGGCGGGGTCGTCGAATGTCCTGTGCTCGCCGCCGGTTCGTGCCGTGCGGCCGTCGTTCGCACTCGTGCCGCGTGCTCAGCGGAACGCGTCGAGGTGTCGGCGTGCCCAGGTGCCGAAGGTGGCCGGCGCGCGACCGGTGACTAGTCTCACGTCCGGCGCGACGGACGCCTTCGCGCCTGCGGCCTGGCGGCGGGCGCTCTCCAGCAGCGCGTGGGCGAGCGCCTGCGGATACCGGGCGTACCACCTGTCGAGGGCCTGTTGCTCGGACAGTTCCTGGTGGCGCAGCGGACGGTCGAGCAACTGCGCGAGGTGCGCCACCTGCTCGCGAGCCGAGACGGCCGCCGGCCCGGTCAAGGCGTACGCGCGGCCGGCGTGCCCGGGGCCGGTGAGCGCGCGGGCTGCGGTCTCGGCGAGGTCCGCCGGGTGGACACAGGCGTTGGGAGCGTCACCGTAGAGAGTCGCCACCGGCGCACCGGAGCGCACGGCGCCCGCCCAGGCCAGGCAGTTGGACATGAAGGCGCGGGCCCGCAGGAACGTCCATGTCAGCCCCGAAGCCTGCCAGAGCTGCTCGCAGTCCCGTTGCCAGCGGGTGACGAGGTCCTGTGCGGCCGGGTCGGTGACGGCGAGGGCGCTCAGCTTCACCACATGCGCCACCCCGGCAGCCCTGGCCGCGGACGCCAGATGCTCGTCGTGACGCGGGTCCATCGGATCGAAGGTCGCGACGAACAGCGCGTCCGCCCCGTCCAGGGCGCGGTCCAGGCCGGCGCGGACACCGAAGTCCGCGGGGACGAGGCGGCCCCTGACCCCGAGCCGCGCCGCCCGTACCGGGGATCTGGTCAAGGCCAGTACGTCGTGGTCGGCGGCCAGTATCGAGGTGAGGCGGCGCCCGACGGTGCCACCTGCCCCGGCGACGGCGATGCGCAGGCTCACCTCCCCTCACCTCGGTGGACGTCCAGGTCCATGCGGGCGATCGTTTCGGAGGAGGCGATCCCGGGCAGGAGCATCCGCCACATGCGCACGGTGCGCTCCGGCAGGTCCCGTCGGGCGCTTACCAGCTGGGAGTACAGCTGGATGCCCGTACACGCGCCGACCAGGAACTCCGCGATGTCCTCGGTACGCGCCCCGGGCAGCAACTCGCCCTCGTCTTCGGCCACCTGAAGGCATGCGGCCATTATTTCCCGCCAGCCCAGATACGAAGAGGTGTCGTGGACACCGAAGCTCCCCTGCTCCACCGAGAGGCGGACACCCGCGCGGAGAAGGGGGTTCACCTGCAGTTCGAGTGCCCACACGAAGGTGATGTCGACCAGCCGCTGCAGTCCGTGGGAGGTCAGCTTCGACTCTATCTGCTGGGGCTGTGCGCCCATGATGGCGATGGCCAGGCCCTCCTTGGACTTGAAGTGGAAGTACAGGGCCCCGGCTGTGACTCCCGCCCGCTCGAGAATGCGGTTGATGCCCGCTCCCGCGTAGCCGTACTCGTCGAACACCTCCGCCGCGGCGTGCATCAACGCCTCGCGGGTGCGCAGAGCTCTCTCTTGGGTCGGTCGCGTCATCGTTCCGCCTGGACCATCCTCGACAGCAAATAGAACGTCCTTTATGTTTACACCGACTGATCACGCAGTCCAGCGCAGTCACCGTTTATGCCGTGTTCCGCTCGGTTGGGAGTGACGTTGTCCAGGCCGTTGACCCTCGTTCCTGTCGTTCAGAGCCTGTCCAGGGTGTCGCAGCAGTCCGTGCACAAGAGGAACGCCGCGGAGGTATTGCTCACCGGATGGCGGTGTACCGGGGAAGACCGGTTCGTCGTCACCGCACGCTGGCCGGGGGACCACTCCTTCTACACGGTGCGCGACGGCCGTCGCGACCCCTTGCTGCTCAGTGAGACCATACGCCAGACGTTCCCGCTGCTCTGTCACGAGGCGTACGGAGTCCCTTTCGGTCACCACCTGGTCTGGGACACGTACTCCTGGTGCGCGAACCCCGAGGTGCTGCGCGCCGATGGCGCGTCAACCGAGTTCGAACTCCAGGTGGCGGCGAACGAGGTGGTGCGCCGCCGGGGGAGCGTCGTGGCGCTATCGCTCACCTATGACGTCGTGCGCGACGGGATGCCGCTGGCGGCAGCCACGAGCCGTTTCACGGTCCAGACTCCGCATGTCTACCTGCGGCTGCGGGGTGACCATGGCGACCCGGCCGCTGTGCGGCCCATACCGGTGCCGTCCGGCATCCCCGCCTACGTAACGGGCCGGACAGACCCCCGTCACGTCGTCCTGGCGCCCGGCGACGCCCCGCACCGCTGGCAGTTGAGGGTCGACACCGGGCATCCCGTGCTCTTCGATCATCCTGTCGATCATGCGCCGGGCATGCTCATGCTCGAAGCGGCGAGGCAGGCGGTCCATGCCCTGGCGGACCGGCAGGCCGCGTGCGTGACGGCGATGGACACGCGGTTCCAGCGGTACGCGGAACTGGACGCCCCCAGCTGGATCGAGGCTCGACGGTCCGGGCGGGACGCCATGGGGCGTTCGCGGTTCTCCGTAACCGGCAGCCAGGGCGGCCGCGGGCTGTTCTCTTGCACGGTCACACTCGCTGAGGGGCATACGGAGTAAGGGTGGTCCCGGGGCTGCAACAGCTACCAGAGGAGGCGTAGTCAGCGGCGCCTCATGCACGGCAGTGGGGGGGGGAGGCGGGGGGGGGGGCCCCATCCGTCGGTGTTTCGCTCTTGGTCGGGTCCTTTTCTTTTTTTCGTGCGGCACCCCGCCAGTTGGAGTT